>NZ_JADPEL010000013.1 GCF_015667795.1 Clostridium sp. D53t1_180928_C8 | reverse complement strand
TATATATATAAATAGAGCTTTTTACAGTTTTATTCCCTCTTTTACCATTAAAATAATTAAATATGTAAAATAATCCATAAATGAAAAAAATAGTTGAATTATTTTTGGATATATGGTAATATGAGTAAAAATAAACCGGTGATGTGGAGATAAAAATAGATCGTGCACTTACAGAGAGCTTAGATTGCTGAGAACTAAGCAGAACGCAGCCTATTAAATGGACCACGGAGGGCATAGGGAAAAGAATTGAAAATTCTTAGTATTCTATGACGTTTGACATACGTTAGTTGTCTAGGATATGTTAGTATCCGATAAAGTGTACGATTATTTCGTAAATCAAGGTGGCACCGCGGGTGTAGTGAATTCTGCCCGTCCTTGACAGTAAATTTAGCTGTCAAGGACGGGCTTTTTTATGTTCTTTGGCAGGATATATTAAATTTTTAGGAGGAAAAATATGATTTATCCAAGTTTAGAAGAGGCAAAAAATATTATAGCAAATGATGATTATGGAGTTATTCCTATAAGTATGGAATTGTATGCAGATATAAAAACTCCTATTGAAACTCTAAGGATTCTTAAAGAAGTAAGTAGTCATGTTTTTATTTTAGAAAGCGTAGATAATTCTCATAGGTTAGGAAGATATACATTTTTAGGTTATGATCCTAAGTTAGAATTAACCTGCTATAATAATGAACTTAAAATTAACAATGAATTTACTATTAATGAAACAATTAATAATCCTAATGAATATATCAGAAGAATTTTAAAAGAAAACAAAAGTCCTAAAATTAAAGGATTTCCCACATTTACAGGAGGGTTAGTTGGATATTTTTCTTATGATTATATAAAGTATAGTGAGCCAAGCTTAAAGTTAGATTGTAAAGATGAGGAAAAATTTAATGATGTTGACTTGATGCTATTTGATAAAGTAATAGCATTTGATAATTATAAACAAAAAATAATATTAATAGTAAATATAAAAACAAATGATTTTGAAGTTAATTACAGAAAAGCAGAAATAGAATTAAAAAATATGGTTGATTTAATTAGAAATGGAAAATCAGTAGAAGAGAAAAAGTTAAATATTAAATCAGAATATAAAGAGTATTTTTCAAGAGAAGAATATTGCAATATAGTTAGGAAAGCAAAAGATTATATAAAGGAGGGTGATATCTTCCAAGTAGTTTTATCAAATAGAATAGAAGCAGAAATTGAGGGGAGCATTTTAGATTGTTATAGAGTATTAAGAACTACAAATCCATCACCTTATATGTTTTATTTTTATAGTAACGATATAGAAATAGCAGGAGCATCACCAGAAACCTTAGTAAAACTTGAAGATAATAAATTATATACATTTCCTTTAGCAGGAACTAGAAAAAGAGGAAAATCAGAAGATGAGGATAAGATTCTAGAAAAAGAGCTTTTAAATGATGAAAAAGAATTGGCTGAACATAATATGTTAGTTGATTTAGGAAGAAATGATATAGGAAAAATAAGTGAAATAGGAACTGTAAAAGTAGAAAAATATATGAATATTGAAAAGTTTTCTCATGTTATGCATATAGGTTCAACTGTTACAGGAAAAGTTAGAGAAGATAAAGATGTGTTAGATGCAATAGATTCAATATTACCAGCAGGAACTTTATCAGGAGCTCCAAAGCTAAGGGCTTGTGAAATAATAAATGAATTAGAGGGCAATAAGAGAGGTATATATGGTGGAGCAATTGGATATCTAGATTTTACTGGAAATTTAGATATGTGTATTGCAATAAGATTAGCATTTTCTAAAAATGGGAAGGTATTTATAAGGTCAGGAGCTGGAATTGTCTCAGACAGTATTCCAGAAAATGAATATGAAGAATGTATAAATAAATCAAAGGCCGTTATAAATGCACTGAATATATCAATGGAGGGGATTAATTAATGATACTTTTAATTGATAATTATGATAGTTTTTCTTATAACCTTTATCAGCTTATTGGAGTTTTTGATAAGAATATAGTTATCATTAGAAATGATGAAAAGACTATAGAGGAAATAAACAATATGAGGCCAGAGTTAATAATTATATCTCCAGGAGCAGGAAAACCAAAGGATGCGGGAGTTTGTATTGAGGTAGTTAAATATTTTAAAGGTAAAATACCTATGTTCGGAGTATGCTTAGGACATCAAGTGATTTGTGAAGCTTATGGATCAATGGTGACTTATTCAAAAGAATTAATGCATGGAAAAACAAGTATAGTAAATATAAAAAAAGGCAGTAAACTATTTCAAAACTTAGGACAAAGAATAAGTGTTGGAAGATATCATTCATTAGCGGTAGATAACAAAAAAGTACCAGAAGAATTAATAGTTACAGCAGTTACTGAAGATGGTGAAGTTATGGCTGTAGAAGATAATAAAAATAAAATTTATGGTGTTCAATTTCATCCAGAATCAATATTAACAAAGGAGGGATATAAAATAATTAGTAATTTATTAGAGCAACTAGGGATATAGAAAAGGGGGCAATTAAATGATTAAAGAGGCAATTAAAAAATTAAGTAATAAGCACGATATTGATTATGATATGGCAAAAGACGTAATGAATGAAATTATGACTGGGGTAGCAAGTGATGTTCAAAAAAGTGCATATTTAACTGCTTTAAGTATGAAAGGAGAAACTATAGAAGAAATTACAGCATCAGCTGAAGTTATGAGAAAGCATTGTATAAAGCTTTTGCATGATGAAGATGTACTTGAAATAGTAGGAACTGGAGGAGATGGATCTAACTCTTTCAATATATCAACAACTTCATCAATTGTTATTGCAGCAGCTGGAATACCAGTAGCTAAACATGGAAATAGAGCAGCAAGTAGTAGGTGTGGATCTGCTGATGTATTAGAATCTTTGGGGGTGAAAATTAATATTTCACCAGAAAAAAGTAAAGAGTTATTAGAGAAAATTGGTATATGCTTTTTATTTGCTCAAAACTATCATATTGCTATGAAGTATGTAGCACCTATAAGGAGAGAACTTGGAATTAAAACTATTTTTAATATTTTAGGCCCATTAAGTAACCCAGCAGGAGCAAATATTGAACTTATGGGTGTATACGAAGAAGAGTTGGTAGAGCCACTTGCAAAAGTTTTATATAACTTAGGTGTTAGGAGAGCCTTAGTTGTTTACGGAGAGGATAAATTAGATGAAATATCTATAAGTTCACATACAACAGTTTGTGAAATAAAAGATGGAAAGTTTTATTCTTATGTAATAATTCCAGAACAATTCGGACTAGAAAGATGTAAGAAGGAAGAATTAAAGGGTGGAAATCCTAAAGAAAATGCAAAAATTATAATGTCAATATTAAATGGAGAAAAGGGACCTAAGAGAAATGCCGTTGTTTTAAATTCAGGAGCAGCTTTATATATAGGAGGAAAGGCTAAAACTATATTGGATGGTGTTAGGTTAGCTGAAGAAATAATTGATAGTGGAAAGGCTAAGAAGAAATTAGAAGATTTTATTAAATATTCTAATGAGTAGGTGAAGTTATGATATTAAATGAAATAGTAGAAAAAACAAGAATAAGAATATCAGAAAGAAAAGATGAAAAATCTTTAGATACAATAATGGAAGAAGCATTACAAAAGCAAATAAATAATACTTTTCCTTTTGAAAAATCATTAAAAAATCCAGATATAGCTTTTATATGCGAAGTGAAAAAAGCATCTCCCTCTAAAGGGATAATAGCAGAAGAGTTTTCATATTTAGATATTGCAAAAGAGTATGAAGAAGCAGGGGCAAATGCTATTTCAGTTTTAACTGAGCCATTTTACTTTAAAGGAAAAGATATATTTTTAGAGGAGATATCAAAAGAAGTTAAGGTGCCTATTCTTAGAAAGGATTTTGTAATAGATGAATATATGATTTATGAAGCTAAGATTTTAGGGGCTAGTGCAGTGCTTTTAATATGTTCTATATTAGATAAAGATATTTTAAAAAAGTATATAGATTTAGCTAATAGGTTAGGTATGTCTGCACTAGTAGAAGCTCATAATGAAAAAGAAATTAATATGGCATTAAGCTGCGGAGCTAGAATAATAGGAGTTAATAATAGAGATCTTAAGAATTTTACAGTGGATATTAACAATTCAGTTAGGTTAAGAAGGTTTGTTCCAACGGATATTATTTTTATATCAGAAAGTGGTATTAAAACTGCTGAAGATATTGATGTATTGAAAAAAAATAATGTTAATGCGGTGTTAATTGGTGAAACTTTAATGAAAAGTAAAAATAAAAAGAAAGCTTTAGATGAATTAAGAGGATTTAAATATGAGTAATGTGAAAGTAAAGTTTTGTGGTTTATTTAGAGAAATGGATATTGAATATGCTAATAAATTAAATCCAGATTATATAGGTTTTGTTTTTGCTAAGAGTAGAAGACAAGTAACAAAGGATAAAGCAATTTATTTAAGGAATAGATTAAATTCTAATATTAAAGCTGTTGGTGTTTTTGTAGATGAGGATATTGAAAAAATAATAGATTTATTAACCATAGGAGTTATAGATATAGCACAACTTCATGGAAGTGAAAGAGAAGATGATATAAAAGTAATAAAAGAAATAAGTAAGAGAGAGGTAATAAAAGCAATAAAAGTTAACTGTATTAATGATATTGAAGTATGTAGGGATTCTTGTGCAGATTTTCTATTATTAGATAGTGGACAGGGAACTGGGAAAACTTTTAATTGGAATAACATAAAGAACTTAAATAGAGAGTTTTTTTTAGCAGGAGGATTATCTATAGAAAATATTAAACAGGCAATTGAAAAAGTTTCTCCTAGGGCAATAGATATAAGTACAGGAATTGAAAGTAATGGTATTAAAGATTATATAAAAATGAAAGAAGTAATGAGAATAGTAGGAAGGTAGGTAGAGTTTATGAGTAAAGGTAGATTTGGAGAATATGGAGGACAATATATATCAGAAACATTAATGAAAGAACTTATTAATCTTGAAGAAAAATATGAGTATTATAAAAATGATGAAGAATTTAATATAGAATTAAAAAAATTATTAAATGACTATGCTGGAAGGCCATCATTACTTTATTATGCAGAAAAAATGAGTAAAGATTTAGGTGGAGCAAAGATTTATTTAAAGAGGGAAGATTTAAATCATACAGGATCTCATAAAATAAACAATGTACTTGGACAAGTACTCTTAGCTAAAAAATTAGGTAAAACTAGAGTTATTGCAGAAACTGGAGCAGGTCAACATGGAGTAGCAACAGCAACTGCCGCAGCACTTTTAGGATTAGAATGTGAAATATTTATGGGAAAAGAAGATACAGATAGGCAGGCTTTAAATGTATATAGAATGAAGTTATTAGGAGCAAAGGTTAATTCTGTAACTAGTGGAACAATGACATTAAAAGATGCTGTTAATGAAACTATGAGAGAGTGGGTAAGTAGAATAGATGATACTCATTATGTTTTAGGTTCAGTAATGGGTCCACATCCATTTCCAACTATGGTTAGGGACTTTCAAAGTGTAATAAGTAAGGAAGCTAAAGAGCAAATTATTAATGTTGAAGGTAAATTACCAGCAGCTGTTATTGCTTGTGTTGGTGGAGGAAGTAATGCAATAGGTATGTTTTATAACTTTATAAATGATAAAGATGTACAACTTATAGGATGTGAGGCAGCTGGTAAAGGTGTTGATACAGCGTTAAATGCAGCAACTATAGCTAACGGTAGTGTTGGAATATTTCATGGAATGAAGTCTTATTTTTGTCAAGATAATAATGGACAAATAGCTCCAGTATATTCAATTTCAGCAGGATTAGATTATCCAGGAATAGGACCAGAGCATGCTTATTTACATGATATAAAGAGAGCAGAATATGTTTCTATAACTGATGATGAAGCGGTTTCAGCCTTTGAGTATTTAGCTAGAACTGAGGGGATTATTTGTGCTATAGAAAGTGCACATGCTGTAGCTTATGCTATAAAGATTGCTAAAAAATTTAGTAATGATGAAAGTATTATTATTAATCTTTCTGGAAGAGGAGATAAAGATGTTGCAGCAATAGCTAGATATAAGGGGGAAAAGATTTATGAGTAATATATATAAAGCATTTGAAAATAAAAAGGCATTTATAGGATTTTTAACAGCAGGAGATCCAAGTGAGGAAAAAACGGTAGAATATATTTTAGAAATGGAAAGAGCCGGAGCAGATTTAATTGAAATAGGAATACCTTTTTCAGATCCTACTGCGGAAGGCGTTGTTATTCAAAATGCTAATATAAGGGCATTAAATTCAGGAATGACTACAAATAAAGTTTTTGACATAGTTAAAAAAGTTAGGGAAAAGAGTAATATACCATTAGTATTTTTAACTTATATAAATCCAGTTTACAAATATGGATATGATGAATTCTTTGTTAAATGCAAGGAAGTTGGTGTAGATGGAATAATTATTCCTGATGTACCTTTTGAAGAAAAGAATGAAATAGAGCATATATCTAATAAATATGATATTGATATTATATCTTTAATTGCTCCTACGTCAGAAGAAAGAATTAAAACTATTGCAAAAGAGGCTAAAGGTTTTATTTATGTTGTATCATCTATGGGAGTTACTGGAGTAAGAAGTGAAATTGAAACAGATATAGAAAATATAATAAAATCAATTAAAAAAGTTACTGATGTTCCTTGTGCTGTTGGATTTGGAATAAATAATCCTAATCAAGCAAGAGAAATTTCTGAAATATCAGATGGAGTAATTGTAGGAAGTGCTATAGTTAAGATTATTGAAAGGTATGGTAATAATGCCAATGAAGAGTTATTTAAATATACTAGAAAAATGAAAAATGCTATTAAATATGAAATTTAATATTTTATAGTTACAAGTACTCAATTATAATAAAATAAGAGTATGTTATAGAAGGAGAGAGACAAATGAAGAAGTATTTATTAGATACTAATATAATAATTAGATTTTGGGATGAAGAGGAAAAACAGTTAGATAAAATAATTAGAGAAAATAAGGTTGTTATATTAACTGATGTATTAAATGAATTATCTGTAAAGGAAACAAAAGAATATAGAAGAAGAGAGGTTTTAAGTGAAAGATTTTGCAAGCTATTGCCTTATAGTATAGAAGTTGAAAAAGATAATATAAGTGGATTTTATATGATATTTGACTATGAAAGTAAGGAAAATTTTAATAGTAATAATTTATCTCAAAATGATTTATTGCAATTGTATGCTTGCTATATTAATGATGATTTAAATTTAGTTACTGAAGATAAGGAGTTATATAATATTGCAAGACATATTTTAGGTGAGAAAAGAGTATTATCAATAAAAGAATTAAATAACATTATCTAAAAATAAAAGTATCTCTATTTTAGATATTGAATTACCATAATGGATATATTATAATTTACAAGTATTTCGTTGAGAAATTTGGGAGATACTGTTTAAATTCAGAGCCGAAGGGGAAAGTGCGGCAAACTCTCAGGCAAAAGGACCAAATTTTGAGAAAACTCTGGAAAGCCCATATACGGCACCGACGAAGCAATCTTAGATATAGTAAGAGAATCTTTCAGGTAAAAAGACAGAGGCGCAATTATTTTAATAATTAGTCTTTAGGTATTATTAAATAAGGGGGATTTTTTTGGACTATATTGCAATTTTAGAGTATATCGGTGTGTTTGCTTTTGCCGTATCAGGAGCAATAGTAGCTATTGAAGAAGAGTTTGATATTTTTGGAATATATATAATAGCTATAATTACAGCTATGGGGGGAGGAGTACTTAGGGATATCGTTACCAATTCAGGTATACCAGTATTCTTTACAAGTTATATGACTATTCCATTTATTATTGCCGGAGCTTTACTAGCTATATTTTTAAAGGGAAAATTAAAGTATAAAACTTTATTTGTATTCATTGATGCAATTGGACTAGCTGCTTTTTTTGTATCAGCAGCAGTAAAAGCAATTGGTAGCAATTATAATTTTATGTTATTTATATTTGCAGCTAGCATTACTGGTGTTGGTGGCGGAGTATTAAGAGATATAATAACTAATAGAAAACCACAAATTTTTAAGCATGATATTTATTGTGTCGCAGGAATTATAGGTGTTACTATACTTTGGTTTATATATCCTGTAATTGGATTAGAAGTAGCACAGTTAATAACATTATTAATAATTGTGCTTATTAGAATGGTAAGTTATTATAAGACAATAAATTTACCAGTAGTATATAAAGAGAGAGTTTAAGAATAAGACTAATATTAAGATAGTAAAAAGGTATAAGAATTAAATATTCTTATACCTTTTCTTTAATAAGAAATTGATTACGATAATTAGAAGGACTTAATCCATAAGTTTTCTTGAAAATTTTAGAGAAAACTAATGAGTCAGTATATCCGACTTTATTTGAAATATCACATATTGTATATTGTGTAGTTCGAATAAGCTCCTCAGCCTTTCTCATGCGGAAGCTTAATAAGTATCTTTGAGGTGATATATTTAATTGTTTTTTAAATATAGTACAAAGATAACAGCGATTGATTCCGATATAATTAGCTATATCGTTTACATTGGTGTTAGCATAATTTTTCACTATAAAATTTATGGCCGATTCTGTATATGAATGGATATTACTAGATATATTACTATAAATATTAACATCATTACTAATTTCACTAATGTTAGAATCAGATGAAGTAGAATTATTTTGAGATTCTATAAGAGTAGATAATAGTTCAAATAATAATGATGCTCTTCGTAATTCACTTGAATAAGTTGATTCATAAGTTTCTAACATTTTATCTACATACTCTAAATAGACATCATTTGATATATTTGAATGAATTACAGGTGTTTCAGATGTTATATTTGCATATGATAGATAAGTATCTGCCAAAGTCCCGTTAAAAGTAACCCATATATATTCCCAGGGATCAGTAGAGTCTGCATAGTATTTTACAAGGTAATTTTTGGGTAGTATGAAAATATCATTTTTTTTCACATTATATTTAATATTATTAATAATTAGAGTTCCTTTACCATTAAGAACAAAATGTAAATGGTATTCATTTAGTTCTTCATGATTAAATATATAATTAGGCGGGCACTTATGATAACCACAATGTATTAAAAATAAATCTATACTATGAGTTGGAACATCACCAACTATTTGAGATTGTAATGCATCAAATTTTATATTTTTGCTCATAAAACTACCTCCTATTATTTAAGGGTTTAACAAAAAGACATATCATAAAAACAAAAAGACATGTTCAATACGACAGTTTTATAGTAAAATTATAGCATAATTTACAAATAAACACAAAGGTTCTTGTGTATTAAGTGGAGGGGATCTTATGAGTATTAAAAAGTTTTTAGCTGGATTATTAACAGCATCATTAATGATAACGTTAACATCTTGTTCAGGTGGTTCTACAACAGGTAAAGAAGGCAAAACAAAAAGTGAAGATACAGAGGTATCAACAGATATTTCTAATTCATCTGGGAAATTAGTAGTTGCAATATGGGATAAAAATCAATTAGATGGGATTCAAGAAATTGTAAATGATTTTACTGATAAAACTGGAATTGAAGTAGATATTCAAGTTACTCCATGGGAACAATATTGGACAATGTTAGAGGCTGGTGCTACAGGGGGCTCGTTACCAGATGTATTTTGGATGCATTCAAATGAAATATCTAGATATACCGAATATGAAATGTTATTAGATTTAACTGACAAGATTAAATCAAGCAATATGATAGATTTAACTAAGTATCCAGAAGATATAGTACAAATATATAATTACCAAGATAAGCAGTTTGCAATACCAAAGGATATTGATACAATTGCACTTTGGTATAACAAGACCATGTTTGATGAGGCTGGAGTTGAGTATCCAAATGAAAATTGGACATGGGATGACTTTAAAGAAGCATGTGGAAAATTAACTAAGGATGATGGAAGTCAGTTTGGATATGCAATTAAGCCAACAAATAATCAAGCAGGTTGGTATAACACAGTATATAGTATGGGTGGAAGAATTATATCTGATGACAAAAAAGAATCTAAGATGAATGATCCAAAGACTGTTCAAGCATTAGAGTTTATCACTGGAATAATAAAAGATGGACATACACCTGCTTATGAAGTAGTTACAGAAAATGATGATACTGCATTATTTGAAGCAGGTAAAGTAGCTATGATAACTCAAGGATCATGGATGTTGGCAGAGTTATGTAACAATGATTATGTAAAAGCAAATTGTGATATTGCAGTATTACCTAAAGATACTATAACAGGGAATAGAGTTTCAATTTATAATGGATTAGGATGGGCTGCATCAGCAAATACCTCATATCCAGATGAAGCTTGGCAATTAATTGAGTATTTAGGGTCAAAGGAAGCACAACAAAAGCAATCAGATTTAGGTGTTGTTATTTCTGCTTATGAAGGAACAACTGAAAACTGGGTTAAAGCTTATCCAAATTTTAATTTAAAAGCCTATTTAGATATGATGGACAATTTAGTTATTAGGCCATATTCAAAAACAACTGTAACATGGGAAGAGATGACTTCTGAAAAATTAATAGATGCTTGGACAGGAAAGAAGGAAGTTAAAGATGTTTGTAATGATATAACAACTCAAATGAATGAAATATTATCAGACGAGCAATAGCACAGCAAATTTTCATTGTATTTATATAACAAAGGAGGTAAATAGAGATGGAAAAGAGTAAAAGCTCAAAGAGAAGCAGAAGTGAATTCATTTGGGGTTGGATATTTATATTACCAACGATGATAGGATTATTTATTTTGAATATAATACCACTTTTTCAAGCTGCGTATGAAAGCTTTTTTAAGACAGGTGCCTTTGGAAAAGGAAATGTATTCATTGGATTAGATAACTATAGAAAGTTGCTTGGAGATTCAGATGTATGGCAAGCTCTTTTAAATACATTTAAATATGCAATTGTTGAAGTTCCATTATCAATAGTAATTGCAATATTATTAGCAGTTCTATTGAATAGAAAAATAAAAGCAAGAACAATTTATAGAACTATATATTTTTTGCCAATGGTTGCTGCACCAGCTGCAGTAGCAATGGTTTGGAGATGGCTATATAATTCAGAATTTGGGTTGCTTAATTATATTAGAAATACTGTTGGAATGAATCCTATTAATTGGATCTCTAATCCTAAGATAGCTATTATATTTATTGCTTTAGTAGGAGTATGGTCAGTTATTGGTTATAATATGGTGTTATTTTTAGCGGGACTTCAAGAAATACCTAAAGATTATTACGAAGCAGCAACTATTGATGGAGCAGGAAGAGTCAAACAATTTTTTAGCATAACATTACCTTTAATTTCGCCAACAATGTTCTTTGTTACAGTAACAAGAATTATTGCGGCCTTACAAGTTTTTGATGTTATTTACATGATGATAGATAAGACAAATCCAGCATTAGAAAAATGTCAATCACTAGTATATTTATTTTATAAATATTCTTTTATTCAATCTAATAAGGGATACGGATCAGCAATTGTTATGCTGTTATTAGTTGTAATCTTAATAATTACAGCAATTCAAATGGTTTGTCAAAAGAAATGGGTACATTATGATTAGAGAGGAGTGTATTAATTATGGAAAATAAATCAAATATATCTGTACAAATAGATAATTCTACTACTCCTGTTTCTAAACGTGGGTCAGTTAAAAAAGCTAATATACTTGTACACATTGTTTTAATAGTTGGAGCAGTAATTATGATTATACCATTTGTATGGATGGTGCTAACGGCTTTTAAAACTGTTTCTGAAACAACTCAGTTAGACCCCTTTGTAATATTTCCATCAAAGTGGAGAAGTGATGCATTTCAATCAGTAATAAAACAAATGAATTTTTTTAGATTATATTGGAATACAATTTTACTTATAGTTTGGAGAGTTATTTGTGCATTAGTTACAGCTACAATGGCAGGATATGCTTTTGCACGATTGAATTTTAAAGGGAAAAATATAGCTTTTACTATTGTATTAGTGCAAATGATGATTCCATCACAAATTTTTATAATTCCACAATATCAAATAATAAGTAAGCTAGGATTGTTAAATACAATGTTTGCTTTGGTATTTCCTGGATTAGTAACAGCATTTGGTACGTTTTTATTAAGACAAGCATTTATGGGATTACCAAAAGATTTAGAAGAGGCGGCAAGATTAGATGGATGTAACATTGGACAAACGTTTTTACATGTAATGCTTCCATTAGTAAAATCTTCGTTAGTTGCACTTGGTATATTTACTGCATTATTTGCTTTTAAAGAGTTAATGTGGCCTTTAGTAGTAAATACAGAGCAAAGTACTATGCCGTTGGCTGCTGCTTTGGCAAAACTTCAAGGACAATTCTCTACAAACTATCCAGAATTAATGGCAGCATCAGTACTTGCATGTATACCAATGATTATTATATATGTTATATTCCAAAAACAATTTATTGAGGGTATTGCAACATCAGGTAGTAAGCTTTAGATAAGCATTAGCAGTTAGAGTATTGATGAAAAAATTAAAATATTGAAGAATAAAATGGTAGTAAATTGATGTTTATTTTTACCATTAATAATTAATAAATTTCAATTGGGGGGAATAGAAAATGAAAATTACATTTATGGGGGCGGGAAGCACTGTTTTTGCAAGAAACGTATTAGGAGATTGTATGTGTACACCAGCCTTATGTGAAAGTGAAATTGCATTATATGATATTGATGAAGAAAGATTAAAAGAGAGTGAATTAATATTAAAAGCAATTAACAATAATGTTAATGAGGGAAAAGCAAATATAAAGATTTATTTAGGTATAGAAAATCGTAAAGAAGCTCTTAGAGGAGCTACTTTTGTAGTAAATGCAATACAAGTAGGAGGATACGAACCTTGTACAGTTATTGATTTCGAAATTCCTAAAAAATATGGTTTGAAACAAACTATAGCTGATACTATGGGAATTGGTGGTATAATGAGAGCCTTAAGAACTATTCCTGTAATGGCTGACTTTGCAAGAGATATGGAAGAGGTTTGCCCTGAAGCATATTTCTTAAATTATACTAATCCTATGGCTATGTTAACAGGATATATGCAAAGATATACAAATGTAAAAACTATAGGGCTTTGTCATAGTGTACAAGTTTGTTCGGAAACTTTATTAAATGGATTAAATATGGAAGATAAGCTAGAAGGAAGAAAAGAACTTATAGCAGGAATAAATCATATGGGGTGGTTATTAGAGATTTATGACAAAGATGGCAATGATTTATATCCAGAGATAAGAAAAAGAGCTAATGAAAAAAATGCTAAAGAAAAGCATGATGATATGGTTAGATATGAATATATTAAACATTTAGGATATTATTGTACAGAATCAAGTGAGCATAATTCAGAATATAATCCATTTTTTATTAAGTCTAAGTATCCTGAGCTTATAGATAAGTTTAATATTCCTTTAGATGAATATCCAAGAAGATGTATAAATCAAATTAAGGGATGGAAAGAGGAGAGAGATAGTATATTAAATGATGGAAAAATTACTCATGAAAGATCACATGAGTATGCATCATATATAATGGAAGCTATAGTAACAGGAAAACCTTATAAGATAGGTGGCAATGTTTTAAATCAAGGATTAATTGATAATTTACCAAGTGATGCATGTGTTGAAGTACCTTGTTTAGTTGATAATATGGGAATTCATCCAACTTATGTAGGAAAATTACCAACACAACTTGCAGCTATGAATATTAGTAATATTAATGCTCAGTTATTAGCTATAGAAGCAGCAGTTACGGGAGAGAAAGAAAAAATATATCAAGCAGCAATGATGGATCCACATACTGCAGCGGAATTATCTATTGATGATATCGTGAAAATGTGTGATGAGATGATTGAAGCTCATGGTGTTTATATGAGTAATTATAGATAAAATCTAGTATAATTAATTATAAAAAGGTATGGGAAGAGAGTTTTTCATACCTTTTTATGAATTTAATTAGAGAATAAAAACTATTAATTATTAAGAAACAGGAGAGATATTAAAATATATGGGAATTGTTTGATGATATTGTATTTAATAGTAATATAAGATGTGTGGGTAATTTATATATTTAGTTATAATTCAAAAATTAATTAATATATATTAAGTAGTGAAAATAGTATTTATTATTATCCATTAATAAAAGGTTTAGGAGGAATAAAAAAATGAGTACTAATAATGTTATGGAACATGTGCACATAGGAAAAAATGGACAAACATATACTCATACACATGAAAATATGGAAGGGCATACTCATACACACTCTCACGAAAATACTAAATTAGTATTAAATAAATTATCAAGAGCATTAGGACAATTAGAATTAGTAAAGGGTATGGTTCACGAAGATAGAGATTGTAGTGAAGTTTTAGTTCAATTGGCAGAAGTGGTAACGAACTTAAATAATACTGGAAAAATAATTTTAAAAGAACATATTGAGACTTGTATAGTTGAAGCTGTAGAATCTGGTGATAAGAATGCTATAGATAACTTGAATTTAGCAATAGAAAAATTTATTAGATAAAATTTTATTTTAATATATGGAGCCGTTACGGCTCTTTTTTTATAAATGAATAATATATATTAAATGTGTTGATAAATAAAGAAAAAATGAGATATATTAACTAATTTATAGAATAATTTAACTATAATAGATAAAATGAATAAAAATAAGAAATAAAGATAAAAAATGATAATAAATCATAATTATTAAAAGGTAATAAATACTGTATAATATGATTAAATAAAATATATAAAATAATTATAAAAAATATATACAAAGATGAACTATACATAAATTTATAGGGGGATGAAAATGGTATTAGCTTTAATTATTTTAATTAGTTTATGTCTATTATGGCTAATAATTTCGCCTAGTTTTGAAATAATAGGGAAGTTTATTAGAAAATATTTCAAAGAATTGTTTAGTAATGATGAGGGGGATGAAAAAAATGAAAAAAGGTAATAAGATTATTGGAGGTGTAGTAGTTGCTGGTGTAATTATATTAGGGGGGAGTGTTATTAGCATTATCAACTCATAAAATAAAGCCAGGATATGTAGGTGTTGTATATAATCTAAGAGGTGGTATTCAAGATAATGTATTAACACAAGGATTAAGAATTGTTTCACCATTTCAAAGGGTATCACAATATTCAGTTGCTACAGAACAGGCATATCTTTCAAGAGATAAAAAGGAAGGATCATTAGATGATGATTCATTTATGATACCAACTTCGGATGGAAAAACAGTAAATGTTGATTTAGAGTTTAGCTATCATTTTGATGTAGATACACTTCCAGAAACTTTTACAAGATTTAAGGGACAAACAGGTAAGGAAATAGAGGAGAATTTTATAAGAGGTAAAATGAAAGCATGGACATCAGAAGTATCTTCTACATTTTCGGTTATAGACATATATGGTGAAAAAAGATCTGAACTAAATTTAAATGTTTTAGCTCATGTAAAGGAAAAATTTAATGAGTATGGAATAATAATAGATTCAGTTAATTTTTCAAGAATAGAATTAGATGCTGAAACAGCTAAAGCTATACAAGAAAGAATAAATAAACAACAAGAATTAGAAACAGCAAAAATAGAAGCACAAAAGGCACAAATTGAAGCTGAAAGAAAAAAGGTAGAATCACAAGGGGAAGCAGATGCTAAAATAATTAAAGCACAAGGGGAAGCTGAATCTAATAAGATTTTAACGCAGGATCTTAATGATGAAATTTTAATGAAAATGTATATAGAAAAATGGGATGGTATTTTACCAAAGGTTAGTAGTGGAGATGTAACACCATTTATAGATATAAATAGCATTGAGTAAATTTAGTATAGGGTTTAGGAGTGAGTTATTATGAATGTTAAAGCAACTATAATTTTATGGTTAATTGCTGGAGTTTGTTTTTTATTAAGTTCAATATTTATGTTAATAAGTAATAGGACATTTCCTCTAATTTTATCAAATACTATTGTATCTATTTTATCCTTTATAAATGCTTATATGGAGTATAAGAAAAAATTATAGCAATCATTACTTATAAAGGGGCTATATATGGTTCCTTTATAAGTGTTTTAATTAATGATATAAAAAAAGCTAGACTTTTTATTAAATAATGATATAATAATATATATACGGCGCCATAGCCAAGTGGTAAGGCAGAGGTCTGCAAAACCTTTATTCCCCAGTTCAAATCTGGGTGGCGCCTCCAAGTAATAAAAAAGGGAATTCAATATGAATTCTCTTTTTTATTTTAATGAAATTAAGTAATGAATGTTAATACATATATTTACAAGTGAGAGGTATTGTGATAATATTTAAATGTAATAAATTTCCATTAGTTTGTCACGAAGACAGACTTTATTTTATAAAAAAATAATTATTATAAAAGTATATCACGAAGGTATAGCAGATTTGCTATACCTTTTATTTTTTTTATATTAAATTTATGGAGGGGTTTTTATGAATGAAAAGACAAAAGATTTAGTATGGGCTGCATTATTTCTTGCTATAGGTATAGTAATACCTTATATTTTTCATGCAACTAGTTTGCCAGGACCAATATTCTTGCCAATGCATATTCCAGTGCTATTATGTGGAGTGATTTTAGGAAAGAGATATGGATTAATAATAGGAATTTTATTACCATTTATTAATTCAGCACTTTTAGGTATGCCACCAATATTTCCAACAGCAGTTGCAATGGCATTTGAGCTTGCAACATATGGAATAATTACTGGATTATTATATAAAGATAAAAAGTGTAATATTTTTGTATCATTAATAGGGGCAATGGTTATAGGGAGAGTAGTATCAGGAATAGTAAATTATATCTTATTAACAGTTGGAGGGAATGGATTTGTATTTACAGCATTCTTAACTACTACTTTTGTTAAAGCAATACCAGGAATAATTATTCAACTTATATTAATACCTGTAATTTTAAAAGCTGTAGATCATGTAAAAAAAGGAGAGGCTGTTATAAATGGATAATAGAGAATTCTTTAATAAGTTAGCTTATAAATGGGATGAAATGTGTCATCATGATGATAGAAAAATAAGAAAGATATTAGAGTTATCAGAAATAAAAGAGAATTCAAAAGTTTTAGATATAGGTACTGGAACAGGAATATTAATTAGCTACTTATTAGAAAAATCACCTTCAAAATTAGTTGGTGTTGATATTTCGGAAAATATGATAGAAGTGGCTAAACAAAAATATAGAGGCAAGAATGTAAAATTTATTGTTTCTGATATTATGGATTTTAATGAAGGTAAATATGATTATATATTTATATATTCAGCATATCCTCATTTTAAAGATAAAGAAAAATTATTTGAACACTTATCAAAGTTATTAAATAATAATGGAAAGGTTGTAATAGCTCATTCACAAAGTAGAGATGAGATAAATCATGTTCATTCTAAAAGTGATGTGGTTAAGGAGGATGTACTATTACCAGTAGAGGATAATACTAAAATAATAAATAAATACTTAAGGACAGATAAAACTGTTGAAAATTCTGAAATGTATTATATAGAAGCTATAAAATAAAAAATAAAAGGTAGTAAAATAATAAAAAATTTTACTGCCTTTTAATATTAAGTTACAATATATATAATTTAAAAATATATAATAAAATTTATTACTTTATAATTGATATTTTCTTTTCAGTAGCATTTACTTCAATATTACAACCTATTGGTAATGTAAACATTGGATGAGTATGACAGCAATCGAAATCAGCGATAAATGGTATCTTTTTATTACCTAATACTTATACCAAAACTTCATAAGGTTTCTTACCTGTTTTTAAATCGTCAAATAATTCATGTTTACCAAGTATGATTCCTGAAATTTTATCAAATACCCCATTTATCTTTAATAAAGAAAAACTTCTTTCAATAGTAGCAATATTTTTTAATGAATCTTCTATAAATAATATATCACCTTGCTTTATTTCAGGCATATACTTACTTCCCCATATACCTTGTATTGTATTTAAGTTTCCACCAATAACTCTACCTGAAGCAATACCATCATAAACAGTTATCCAATCATTAATCTTATTTTCTTTTGGTCTATTTTGAGTATTCCAATCAATATATTCATCGGTCCAGTATTTGGGTATTTGAAAACAATAAGGAATTTTTATATCATCTATGAGGATTTCTTTAAAATAATTATACGTATAATCTATAAATGGTGGTAATTCACCAAATGACGAAACTAATGCAGGTCCATAAAACGTGTTGATTCCTGTTTGTGCATATATAGCAAGTAATATTGCAGTAACATCGGAATAACCTATTATTATCTTAGGATTTCTTTTAAAAGCATCATAATCTATATAGGGAAGAATGGAATTTGAGTTCATACCTCCTATTGTAGACATAATACATTTAACATCGGGGTTTCTAATTAACTCATTTAATTCATTTGCTCTTTCTTTTATGGTTCCAGAACGATAAAAATCATATTTTCCTGTAAGGCTTCCATCCAATATATTAAAACCTTTATCTTGTAAATATTTTTTGCCTCTTTGAAATCTTTCAGGACATAAATATGTTATTGGTGATGATGGTGAAAAAATACCGATAGTATCTCCAAGTTCTAATTTCTTTATTTGTATCATAGTGAACTCTCCTGTAAGTTATTTATATAATCATTAGTATAAATTTATATTTTCATATTAGTTGAGTATAATAAACTTAATATTGCTTAGTTTATAGTTAAATTATTCTAAAATTTTATATATTAATTATAATACAAATTTTAAAAAAAAATAAATAATTATCCTAGTTAGCATATTATTAGAGATAATAATTACTAACAAAGAAAGTTTCATTTATATAAAATTAATAAAAATGTAGTTATTACTTGGTGTAAGAATATATTTAAGGAATTTTTAAGAAAATTTTAATGGAAAACAAAAGATGATTAATTAAAAATAGGGTAAAATATGATAGTATAATAGCAAAGGGAAAATATTGTAAATAGGGGGAGTAAGGATGAAAAAAACAATAAATAAAAAAATATTTAGTGTTATTTTATTTATTTTTATATTTAGTTTAGTTATGCCAAATATAAGAGTAAGTGCGAGTAAAAATACTGATAACTATGATGTAACTATAAGTTATGGTATAGATGGCAAATATAGAGCTCAAAAATATATGCCTATTAATATCGAGGTGAAAAATTTATCAAAGGATATTAATGGAGAAATAGAAGTAAGGGTTGCCAGTGATACTTTTGGTGGATATGATTCATATTCGAAAGAAGTTACAGCAACAGCAGGAGAAAATATAAACATCACAATACCAGTAAAGTTTATGGAAAATTCAACTAATGGGACTATTTGTATAGTAGAGAATAATAAGGTTCTATATGAGAAATCATTATTAATTTCTTCTGGTAGAATTTCAGAAGGAAATGCATTTACAGGAGTATTAACAGATGATGCTACAGCTTTAGGATATTTAGGAGATATAACATTTTCAGATTCTACACACTCAAATGTAGGGAAAATGAATTTAGTTAAATTAAATGAAAATCTATTAAGTGAAAATGGACTAAATATAGCTGGATTAGATCTAATAGTAATTAATAACTATAACACAGCAAATTTAAAGGAAGAACATTATAGGGCATTAAATAACTGGGTTAATGAAGGTGGAACATTATTAATAGGTGCAGGTGCTAACGAAAGTAAAACAATTAACAATATAAATAAAAGTTTTTTAAATATTTCTTCAAGTGGAACTACTGAGAAAAGTGTTGTGACTGTTTCAGAAAATTTAAATTTAATATTATCACAAATAACATTTGAAGGAGCAACAGTTGCTAATAATAGTAATGGAAATGATTTGGTATATTCTTTAAAAAGAGGAGAAGGAAAAATATTAGTAACTACATTTGATTTAGGTTTAGAACCATTTATTTCAAGTGCTGATTCATCTATTATGTTACAAAATGTGTTAATAGGTACTTTCGATAAAATTTATGAGCAAAATAATAATGGTGGACATTATCAAGGTGGATATGAAGCAACTAACATATTAAGAAGTATTCCAGTTGAAAAGATGTTAAGTACAGTAACATTAGGAATAATACTTGGAGTTTACGCAATTTTAGTTGGGATAGTTTTATATTTTATACTTAAAAAAATGAAAAGAAGAGATTTAACATGGGCACTTATACCATTAACTGCAATTATATTTACAGTAGTAATTTATTTATTAGGAAGTAAGATGAAAATTAAGGATGTTGTAGTAAACAATATTAATATTATAGCTACTGATGAAGAAGGAAAAGGTCAAGTCAATGGATATATTGGTATTGCAAGCAAAAATAAGGGTGATATCAAAGTAGAAAAAGAAGAAAATTTAGAAATGAAGTATATATCTGATAATAACTACTATTACGGAGATAAAGAAAGTGAATCTAAAAATTTAAGGGTTAAAACAACATATACAAATAATAATTCTTACTTTACAGTAGCCAATAATAATATATCTGAAATGAATAAATTTAAAGTTTCAGGTAAAGAAATAGTAATGCCGAAAATAGAGAATACTTTAAAAATTAAAAATGGAAATTTAGAGGGTAATATTAAAAATAATTTAGATGCAGATATTAAAAAGTTAATAATAGTTTCAGGGCAAAGTGTTTGGGAAGTAGGAGCAGTAAGTAAAGGTGAAGAAATTTCAATTACTGATTTAGCTGCTAAAAGCTCTTTCGGTATTCATGGTTATGCAGATAGTTTAACTAATGAATATTATGAATCAAGATGGAATGATGAAATGGATTCAAACGATCCAAAATTTAAAAATGTAGAAAGATACGCTAATTTATTAAATTTATTAGGAAGTAATGATTATGTAGGAACTACAACAAAGATTATTGCAATTACAGATTTACCTGTAGATTACAGTTTAAAGCTAGATAGTAATTCAGTTTCAAATTATGATTTAACAGCAGTAATACAAGATGCAAATATAGACTTTAAAGATGAAAATGGAAATCTTAATTTTCCAGAAGGATACTTTAAGTACAAGGTGAACTATGTAGATCCAGCTGTATATTTTGATTATTATGAGGGTTACGTTAATGGTAATGGAGAAGTTGTTTTAGATTATGAAATTGATAGTAATGTAAATGTAAAAGAAATAAATATTAATGTATTTACTAATAGATGGGGATATCAAGCTGGAGTTGATGGTGAATATTATATTTACAATTATAATACCAACCAATATGAAAAATTTAGCTTGTCATCAGGAAGTTATAAAGTAATAAATGATGGAAGCTATAGCTCAAATAATATAATAAAAATCAAAATCGTTGCTGATAATGAGAAAGAGACCGCAGCTCCTCAAATAAGTATAAAAGGGGTGGAGAAGTAATGCTAGTTATAAAAAATCTTGAAAAATCATATGGAAGCTTTAAAGCTGTAAATGGATTAAATTTAGAAATAAAAAAAGGCGAGATATTTGGATTTATAGGTCCAAATGGTGCTGGTAAAAGTACAACAATGAAGATTGTTTCTGGACTTTTATCACCTGATAGTGGTGAAGTTTATGTAGATGGAATAGATGCTATAAAAAATAATAGGGCATTAAAAGATAAAATAGGATATATGCCAGATTTCTTTGGTGTTTATGATAATTTAAAGGCAATTGAATATTTAGAGTTTTATGCTTCAATATACGGAATTGTAGGAAAAGAAGCTAGAGAATTATCTATGGATTTACTTAGATTAGTTAATTTAGAAGATAAGCATGATGCATATGTTGATGGATTATCAAGAGGTATGAAGCAAAGGTTATGTTTAGCAAGGTGTCTTGTTCATAATCCAGATCTTTTAATATTAGATGAACCAGCTTCAGGAATGGATCCGAGAGCCAGATATGAGATGAAAGGGATATTAAGAAACTTAAAGGAAATGGGTAAGACAATAATAGTTTCTTCTCATATATTACCTGAGCTTGGAGAAGTATGTACTAATATAGGGATAGTAAAAAATGGAGTAGTTGTATGCCAAGGGACTGTAGAAGAGATAATGACAAGAGCTGCAGGAGCTTCTCCAATAGTATTTACAGTATTAGATAAAGAAGAAGAGGCTATAAAGCTTCTAAAAGAATTACCATATGTAGATAATATAAAAATTGATGGTAAGAAAATTACAGCTAGTGTAGTAGGAAACGACGAAGATATATGCAATCTTTTAAAATATTTAGTAGTAAAAGATATCCCAATAATAAATTACAGCAGAGCAGTTGGTAATTTAGAAGATGTATTTATTCAAATTACAGCAGATAGTGATGAAGGGGAGGCGTAAAAATGAGGGTGAATCCAGTTTTAAGAAATGAAAGTAAAATAGCTGTTAGAAGCATTAAATTTACATTAATGATATTTGCATATATAGCAGCATTATCAGTAGCAGTAATGATTTATTATACTTCAGTAAATTCACAAGTTTTTTCTAATGGGTTATATTTAGAATCATCAACTATATTCTATGTTGTAATGGCAATAGGTCAAGCTATATTACTATTTTTTATAGTTCCTGCATTAACATCAACAGCAATATGCTCAGAGAGGGAAAAACAAACTTTAGATATATTATTATCATCAAAATTAACTCCACTTCAAATAATAATAGGAAAAGTTTCTGCTTCATCACTTAGAGTAATTATTCTTATAATTGCAACAATGCCTCTTTATGCAATTGGAGCTTTAATTGGTGGAATTAAGATGAGTAATATATTTGGTCTTATAGTGTTTTTTATTGTTAACACTATATTTGTAAGTTCAATAGGTGTTTTTGTATCAACATATATAAAAACATCAAAAGTATCAACAGCCCTTACTTATGGATTAGTATTATTTATTTATGCAGGTATAGTAGCTATTACTTGGGTAATAATTATGATTACTATTTATCAAATGAGTGTTAGTGGAAATATTGCATCAACTATGCCTAAGGCATCACCTATAGTTTATATAAGTCCAATTGTTGGATTTGCTAGTTTGCTTTTAAATCAAGTTGGATTAGGTGGAGAATTTAATAATATATTTTCAGAGTTTGGAATAAGTATGCATTCTGAATATATTTCCATAGTTATACAATTAATTCTATCAGCAGGATTTATGTATTTAGCAGCAATTAAACTAAATCCATTAAATAAAAAGATTAGAGTTAAATCTAAAAAGTAAAGGAGTAGAACAATGAATTCTTTAGATAAAGCTATTTTAATATTTTTAAATAAAGCATCTAAAAGAATTAAGGCAAACTTCTTATTAAATTTAAGCATAGTAGGATTAAAGATTCTACTATGCTTAATATTTAGTTTGCTATTAATATCACTTTTTATAACAATTCCTTATGTAGAAGAAATTTCATTTGCAATATTAATAATTGGATTGATAAGTATATTTATATATGGATTTATTAAGGCACCTAAAAAGGATAAGGTTGCTCTTATAATAGATTCTAAGGGGTTAGATGAAAGACTTATCACATCATTAGAGCTGATAAATTATGATGATAATATATCAATGGCTCAAAAAAAAGATACGGTAGAACATATTAAAAGTTTTGATATAAAGAAAAATTTAAAAATTAATATTGATAAAAAGCAAAGTTTATTAGTTTTAGGGCTTATAGCAATGTGTATCTTAGTAATGTTTGTGCCTACTAGTGCAAGAAAAGAAGCACAGAAAATAAGAGATTTTGATAAATTTCAAAAGCAGATTATAGAAAAGGTTGAAAAGGAAAAGGAAGAAATAGAAAAGTTAGATGAATTAAAGGAAGAAGAAAAGGAAGAGCTTAAAAAGATTTTAGAAGATGCAAAGAAAGAACTAAAAGAAAGTGAAAAGAAATCTGAAGTGAATAAGACTTTAGAGCGTTTAGAGAAAAAGTTAGAAGATAAGAAAGAAAGCTTAACATCAGAAAAGGCAAAGGAAGCTATAGAAAAAGCTAAAAAAGATTTATTAAATGATTTTAATAAAGAAAAAGAAGAAAGTGCTAAAAAAGATGTTAATAAATTAGTGAATGAACTTATGAAAAAGCAGGAAAGTAAGCCTTTAGGAGAAGCTATATTAAATGGAAACCAAGATGCTATTAATAAAGAATTAGCTGAGCTTCAAAATAAGTTATCAAGTATGAATAGTGCAGAATTAAATGCTCTTTCAGACAGTTTAAAGGATGCTGCTTTAGAAATGAGTGATGAGGAATTAGCACAGGCTTTAGAAAATGCATCAAATTCAGTATTAGATCAAAAGTTAGATGCTCAAAGTTTATCAGAAGCTATTACACAATCAGTAAATAGTAGTAATGGACAAAATAATAATAAAAATAATGGTCAAAACCAAAATCAAAGCAACGGACAAGGTCAGGGGCAAGGAGCAGGTCAGGGGCAAGGTTCGGGTCAAGGAGCAGGTCAAGGTCAAGGTGGATCAGGAGGCAATGGATCAGGCTCAGGTTCCGGATCAGGAACAGGTTGGAACACTGGTAGCACTGTAGGAAAAGAAAATGATTTAGAAAATTCCACAGGAGAACAAATATATATCCCAGGAAGAAATGAAGGTAGTGATTCGAATCTTACTGGAAATAAAAATGATGGTGGAAACACACAGCAGATAGAAAGTCAAAATGGTCTTAATGTAGGTGGGGAAAAGGTGGATTACGATAAGGTAATAGGAGATTATAGTAATAGTGCCTTAGAAGGTGCTAATAATAGTAACTTACCCCAAAGTTTAAAAGATCTTATAAAAAATTATTTTGAAGGATTAAATTAAGAGGTGGCAAATATGGAGATAAATGAACAATCAATAATAGAAGTTTCTGAAAAGATAAAAAGATGTGAAGTGGAAATTGGAAAAGGAATAATAGGACAAAAGGATACTATTAGAAATGTTTTAATAGCTATTTTTGCAGAAGGGAATGTTTTATTAGAAGGTATGCCTGGTATGGGTAAAACTCAATTAGTTAAAACAATAAGCAAAGTATTAAATTTAAATTTTTCGAGAATACAATTTACTCCTGATTTAATGCCAGCAGACGTTGTTGGAACAAATATTGTAGTAAAGGAAAATGATAATACAGTATTTAAATTTGAAAAAGGACCTGTATTTACAAATCTATTATTAGCAGATGAAATTAACAGAGCCACACCGAAAACTCAATCGGCTCTTTTAGAAGCAATGGGAGAAAAAACAGTAACTGTAGGAAAAACAACATATGAAATGCCAAAGCCATTTATGGTACTTGCAACACAAAATCCTATAGAACAAGAAGGAACATATCCTCTTCCAGAAGCACAGCTTGATAGATTTTTATTTAAGCTAAATGTAGAGTTCCCTAGCTTAGATGAATTAAAGGATATTATGGATTTAACTTTAACAAATAGTAATCCGGAATTTACTAATGTTTTAGAAGGAAATGAAATATTAGAGCTTAGAAACATTATTAAAGAAATTAAAATAGCAGAGCCAGTTAAGGAATATGCATTAAAGCTTATACTTGCAACTCATCCAGAATTGCCAGATGGGGCAGATATAGCTAAACAGTACGTAGAGGCAGGTGCGGGACCAAGAGCTGCACAAGGTATAATTGCAGGCGCAAAGGTAAGAGCTGTAATGGAAGGTAGACTTAATGTATCTTTTGAAGATATAAAAGAACTATCATATCCCGTATTAAGACATAGAATTATTTTAAACTTTGATGCTATAACGGAAGGATTAAATGAAGAAGCTATAATTACTAAAATTTTAGAAGACTTAAAGGTAGTGTAAAAAATGAGCGAAAAGATGTTTAATGAGGACTTCTTTAAAAAGCTAAATAAAATTAATATGTATATAAATTTTAAGCTTAGTGGGGGAACTCAAGGAGGTCGTAAATCAAAGGCAAAGGGTGCATCAGTAGAGTTTTCAGATTATAGGGAATATGCACCAGGTGATGATTTTAGAAGAATAGACTGGAATGCTTATGGAAGATTTGATAAGTTTTTCGTAAAAGTTTTTATGGAAGAAAGAGAAGGTGTATTTAACTTCTTCATTGATAAGAGCAAATCTATGGATTATGGAAAAGATAATAAAAAGGATACAGCTTTAAAAATAGTGGCATCATTAAGTTATATTGCTTTAAATAATCTTGATAGAGTTAACATAAGTACTATGAATGATGGTGTTGTAGAAAATTTAAAAACAAGTACTGGTAATAGAGGTTTTCAAAAAATACTAAGAGATTTAGAAGGATTAGAGTTTAATGGAACTACAGACTTAGCTAAAAGTATAAAGAAAAGACCTTTAAATTTAAGAGGAATATCTATTTTAGTTTCAGATTTTTTAAATAATTCAGGCCTTGAAAGTTTAGAAGAGGGATTAAAATATTTAGCGTATAAAAAGCAAGAAATAATATTAGTACAAGTGTTATGTGAAGAAGAAATAAATCCAGAGTTTAATAATGAAATTACACTTATAGATAGCGAAACAGGAGAAAATATTAAGCTTAGTGTAACACCATCATTAATTAAAGATTATAAAGAAACTTTAAAAAATTATAATGAACAAATTGAAATTTTAGCTAGAAAATATGGTGGAAAGCTAATAACTGTTAATTCATCTATGAATATAGAAGAAATAATATTAAGTGAATTTAGTAAACGAAAAGTATTATATTAAGGGGGAGAGATTATGGGTTTTACTAATTTGTGGCCATTATTTTTACTTTTAACTATTCCTCCAGTAATAATGCTTTATATATTAAAGAGAAAGTATAAGGAAGAAGTTATATCTTCATCTTTGTTATGGAAGGAAGTATATAAAAATACTAGAGCCAATACACCATGGGAAAAGTTTAAAAAGAACATAATGTTATTATTACAAATTTTAATTATAGTAAGTGTAATATTAGCACTTATGAGTCCATTTTTAAATTTTGGTGGAAAGTCATATAAAAATGTAATTATGGTAATAGACAATAGTGCTAGTATGAATACAGTATATAATGATAAAAATACTAGACTAGAGCAGGCCAAAATTCTTGCAAAGGAATATTTGAATAGTACAAAGGATGGTACTAATGCTTATGTAATTTCTTACGATAGTACATCTAATTTACTTTTAAATGGTGATTTCAATAAAAGTAATGCAGAAAATATAATAGATAAAATTAAAAGTAGTTATGCAAGTGGTGATATAAGTGAGGTTGTATCATTTGTTAAAGCTATAGGGGATGGTATCGGAGAAGGATATGAAGCTTTAGTTTTTACAGATAAAGAAATATCACTTCAGGATGTGGAAGGAAAAATAGTTTATTTAGGTAATAGCGGATTAAATGCTTCTGTAGATAATGTATCTCATAGGTTTGTAGATAATAAGGTTAAAGTTATAGCTAATGTTACTAATAATGGAGATAGTTTATATGATGGAGATTTCTCTTTATATAATGGTGAAGAATTAGCAGCAGTAGAAAATATAAGTCTTCAAATAGGAGAAACTAAAACATTATCATTTGAACTAGATTCTATAACCGGAGATTATTTGAAAGGTGAATTATCAAGAAAAGATATATTAATGGAAGATAATATTTATTATCATGTATTAAGTGAAAATAAAGTTAAAAAGATATTATTAGTTACACAAGAAAATGTATTCTTAGAAAAAGCCTTTAGTGTTATAGAAAATACAGAAATTTACAAGACTAACGATGTAAGTAATATAAGCAGCACCGATGATTTTGATCTTTATATATTTGATAATATTATGCCAGAATCAATTCCATCAAAAGGAAGCTTATTATTTATAAATCCTAAGTCTAATGAATTATTTAATGTGTTAAAGGGTGGAGAAATAGGGCAGGCAACAGCAGTTAAGGGATCAGTTTCTTCATATTTAGAAGATACACAGTTTACATTATCAGAGTATAACACTATAGAAACACCATACTATGGTACAAATATTTTAACTGTAGATAATAATTCAATAGGATTTAAGGGTGAATTAAATGATAGAAAAATAGCAGCATTATCTTTTGATTTACATTCAAGTGATTTTGCTCTTAAAAAGGAGTTTCCTATTCTTGTATATGAACTTGGAGAAGATTTAATTTCCACAGGGATGGTATATAGTAATAACTTTAAAGCTGGAGAAAAAATAGTAGTTAAATCTTCAGATTATGAAAGTGAAATAAACGTTACTTATCCAAATGGAGAAATTAAAGGAATTAAATCAGGTGATGAAGTACGGGGAGAAAAAGATTTAGGTATATATAAATTAGAACAAAATGATAATAAAGAAAGCTTTTCTGTTAATTTTCCAACAAGTAGTGAAAGTAATACATCAGTGGCATCAGTTGGAGAAAATGAAAATATAGTTAATGGAGAAAATTCATTAAAAAGTGGAATTAAGTTAACTCCATTATTTATATTATTAGCAATAATAATAGTAGCTATTGAATGGATATTCTACAAGAAAGGGAATTAGGAGGAGATAATATATGAAATTTGATATAGGAAATCTTTACTTTTTAATATTAATTCCAATACTTATCTTCTTCATTTATTACAGTGTTAAGAAGTTCAAAAGTAATAATAAAAATGAAGTATTAATATTAGTAAGTAGAATAATTATTTTTACTCTTTTACTTTTATCTTTTGCAAATATAACGATAAGTATTAAAGGTAAAAATATATCTACAGTATTTTTATTAGATGTATCTGAAAGTATAAGTTCTTTTAAAGGCAGTGGAGAAAACTTTATAAATAGTGCCTTAGAGATAATGCCAAATGGAAATAAGGCTGGAGTAGTATTATTTGGAGATAATTCAAAGGTAGACAAAGTTATAGATAATAAAAAACTTTATAAGGGGTTAAGTTCAACTCCAGTAAGTACAGCAACTAATATTCAGGCTGCAGTAGAGAGTGCTATAACGTTATTTGAGGATGGAACATCTAAAAGGATAGTTCTTATAACTGATGGTGAGGAAAATAAGGGGGATATATTAAAATCTATTCCGCTTATTAATGCAGAAAATATAGATTTAAAGGTATATAAGGTTACAGGAGAAAGTGGTAATGAAATTTATGTAGATAATGTAACTATACCTGATAATATATCTATTGGAGAAGAATTTTCAGTACAAATAGATTTAGAGTCTAATTATGCCACATCTGCAAAGCTTAATCTTTTTAGTGGAAGAGAAAAGGTTGGAGAGCAGATTGTAGAAGTAAAAAAAGGAAGTAATTCTTTCATATTTAGAGATGTACAAAATAGTGGAGGATTTAAAAGCTACAGGGTCACTGTAGAAGCAGAAGGTGATACAAATAAAGTTAATAATGAGTATAGTGCCTTTACAAATGTAGTAGATAAACCAAATATTTTAATAATAAATGGAGTAAAGGGTGATGCGACAGCATTAGAAGAAGTATTAAAAAATGGTGGAGCTAATATAAAAACAATTAGTCCAACATCATCGCCAAGTACATTAAATGAATTGTTAGAATATAAAGCAGTAGTTTTAAATAATGTGTATAAGGATGATTTAACTAATGGATTTATGGAGAATATAGAAAGCTATGTCAAGGACTATGGTGGGGGAGTTGTAACCTTTGGTGGTGAAGATTCTTATGCTCTTGGAGGTTATAAGGATACAGCTTTAGAAACAATTCTCCCTGTAAACATGGATAAGAAGGGAAAAAATGAAGTGCCTTCAATAAGTATTAATTTAATAATAGATAAGTCAGGTAGTATGAGTTCAGAGGGTGGAGGAGTTAGTAAACTAACACTAGCTAAAGAAGCTGCAATGAAGGCTATAGATAACTTAAGAGAAATTGACGATATTTCTGTAATAGCCTTTGATGATACTTATGATGTTGTAGTTCCTACTCAAAAGGTTACTGATAAGGATTATATAAAAGAACTTATTTCAGGCATACAAATAAGAGGTGGAACGTCTATATATCCTGCACTTGAAAAAGGATACAATCTTCAAAGTGAAAGTGATGCAAAAATAAAACATACTATACTTTTAACTGATGGACAGGATTCTATTCCGTATTCAACTTATGAACAGCTTTTAACAAAGTTTAATAATGATAATATATCATTATCAACAGTTGCAGTAGGAAGTGATTCGAATTCAGGATTATTAACACAGTTAGCAGAAAATTGTAATGGAAGAAGTTATTATACTGATATATATACTGATATTCCAAGAATATTTGCTCAAGAAGTATTAATGTCAGTTGGAACTTATATAATAAATGAAGAATTTACACCAAGCATAGTAAGTAATCACGAAATATTAGCAGGTGTACAGACTTCAGAGGGTATTCCATCATTGCTTGGATATATAGGAACATCTTTAAAGGATGATGCTATAGAAATTTTAAGCTCTAATAGAGATGAACCAATACTTGCAGTGAGACAATATGGAATAGGAAAAACTGTTAGCTTTACTTCAGATATTGATGGAAGCTGGAGTAAGAACTATTTAACTTGGGAATATGGACCACAATTAATTAAAAATATAGTTTACTATTCAATACCAACCTATGGTGAAGAGGGACATTTATCTATAACTCAAGATGGAAATGAAGCTAAAGTTGAGTTTTATAATGATAATATAACTTCTAACACTAAAGTAACTGGTGTTTATAATGGTGAAGATGGAAGTGAAGGAGAATTTACTTTAACTCAAAGTGAGCCAGGTAAGTTTGAAGCTAATATTCCATTAACTGAATTAGGATTTTATAATTTTAGTATAAGACAGCAAGAGGGAGAAGATATAACTAGTACTTATAAAGGTGCTTTTGCCCTTAAGTATTCTGATGAATATAAGTTTAATACTAATTCAGTAAAATTAGATTCTCTTGTAAGTGAAACTAAAGGAACTTTTATAAATAAGGTTGAAGAGGTTTTTAAAGGGAAGCTTGAAAAGGAATATAAGAAAATTAATTTAACTAATTCACTTCTTATAATTGCTCTATTTTTATTCTTATTTGATATAGCTTATAGAAGATTAAATTTAGATTTTTCTAGGTATTTTAAGATTAAAGATAAAAATAAAGTTAAAAATATTAAAGCTAAAGAAAAGAATGTAGCTAAGGATGAGTTAGCAGTAGAAAAAGAAATAAGTAATAATATTGATAAAAAATCAAAAGTAGAAGAAAAAACTTTAGATAAGAAAAAAGAAAATAAGTCTAAGGTTAAAAAGGAGAAAAAGAAAGTAGAAAAAACAAAATCTAATACTCTTGATACTAGTGCTTTACTTAAAAAGAAAAATGATAGAAATGGAATTTAATAAATAGAAAAACTGCCGTAAGACTAAATTGTTTTACGGCAGTTTTTTGATTGAGCTATTATTTATAATCTGCATGATTTCTTAGTTAGCTAGCTTTTTTATGAGCAGCCTTTGCAGCTTCTTCTCTGTATTTTCTAGCATACCAATCTTCACAAATATTATCAAATTCTTGTTCAGTTAAATTATTATTAGACATCATAGAAGTATAAGGAGCATATTTCTTAGTAGTATTATAATACTTATCAACTAATATATGATCCTTTTTATATTCAAATTTATAGTCCTCATGTTTATCATAATTATAGATTGTCATAAAATCACTCTCTTTCATTAATTTAAATTTTATTACAATAAATTTATTTGATTATTATAAAGACTTACTGATTTTAACTAGTATGAGCAGTGAATTCTTTATTTTTTGTACATCTCTTATTTCTTTGTACAGGTACATTATATGCTCAAAGTCAAGAAAGGTCAGAGATGTAACAGTGATAATTAGGTCGTGAGAGTGAGAATATTTAAGTGGTATTTTTATAGTGAATAAAATTGAAAAAATTTTATAAAATTCCAAACAAAATAATTTAATTTAAGGAAATTTTAAAAAAATATATAAAATATTAACTAATTATATTTAATTATTTAATATTTCTTAAAAAGTAGTAATTTAATAGGTATAAATTATATAATAATTTGTTGTAAATATTTACAAAAAAGTTTATAATTACAATTGGTATAGAATATTAATTAAAAGTTAACTTTTAATTTATTATGTTAAAAAGTAGGGGGAGAAGAATGAGAGGAGAAATGTTAAAGAAATTGATAGCCACAACGATGGCTAGCGTATTTATTATCAATGGGATGACTATAACTAAGGTTGATGCATTTACGGATAAGAATAATGAAGTAAGTATATCATTACCTAAATTAAATCCTGTTCCTGAAAATATGCAAGTTAATGAAGGAGTATTAACAATTACTTCAACCGTTAATTTACAAGGTCAAGATTTGGCAGATGAAGATGCAGTAAGAACCTTAAAGGAGTTTTTAAGCCAAAATAATATTACAATTAATGACACATATGATGAAGCATCAACTACATTAATAATTGGTGAGGTAGAAGATGATATTAAAGAAATGGATGAAGCTAAGGAAAGAATTGGAGTTTCAGCTACTGAAGGGTTAAAAGAAGAAGGATATGTACTTGCTGTTGACTCTAATGATGGTAATAAGGGAACTATTTTAATAGAAGGTAAAGATGAAGATGGTACTTTCTATGGTGTTCAAACATTAACTCAGTTAGTATCTAATAATGGAAGTGATGTATATTCTAAGGATGTCATTATAAGTGATGAACCAACTATGAAAACAAGAGGTATAGTTGAAGGATTTTATGGAACACCTTGGACTCATCAAGATAGATTAGATCAAATAGAGTTCTATGGAGAAAATAAGATGAACACATACATCTATGCTCCAAAAGATGATCCATATCATAGAGAAAGGTGGAGAGAGCCATATCCAGAAAGTGAAATGACAAGAATGAATGCACTTATTAAAACGGCAAGTGAAAATAAAGTTGATTTTGTTTTTGCAATTTCTCCAGGTATAGATATTAGATTTGATGGTGATGGAGGAGAATCAGATTTCCAAGCATTAGTAAGTAAATGTGAATCACTATATAATATGGGAGTTAGAAGCTTTGCTATATTATTTGATGATATAAGTAATAAGGATGGAGTTAAACAGGCAGAGTTATTAAATAGATTTAACAATGAGTTTGTTAAAGTAAAAGGTGATGTTAAGCCACTTATAACTGTTCCAACAGAATATGATACTCATGCAATGGGAACAATTGATGAATTAACTAAATATACAAGAGATTTTTCATCAACATTAAGTAGTGACATAATGGTAATGTGGACAGGTCCTGTAGTTGTATCAGAGGGAATAGATTTAGAAAATGCTAATTTTGTAAACTCTGTATATGGAAAGCGAATGGGTATATGGTGGAATTATCCGGTTACTGATTATATGAAGGAAAAATTAGCTTTAGGACCAATATATAATGCAGATAAAGCATTGGAGGGACAAATAGATTTCTTTACTATGAATCCAATGGAACATGCAGAACTTTCAAAAATAACATTAGCAACAGGTGCAGATTATTCATGGAATACATCTGATTATGATTCTCAAGAGTCTTGGAAAAAATCAATAGAAAAGATGTATGGGGAGTTAGCGCCATATATGATAACTTTTGCAGATCATTCATCAAGAATGGAAGCAAGTTGGGCTTCTACTGGTAGAGGCGATGCACCAGAAGTAAGACAAACTATGGATGAATTTCTTAGAAAAATAGTTAAAGGTGAAGACGTTACTTCTGAAATTGAAATATTAAATAAAGAATTTAATGATATGATTGAAGCTGCTAATGTGTTAAAAGAAAAATTACCTAGTAATGTATTATCTCATTGTAATGAAAACTTAGATAAATTAAAGCTTTTAGGAGAAAATGATAAAATAGCTTTAGATTATTTAATAGCAAAGAGAGATAAAAATACGTCAGAAGTAGAAAGATTAGAAGCTTTATTAAGGGGAAATTTATCAAGTTTAAATAGTGGAAAGAAGCTTTCAGAAAAGACTGCATTAGCATTTATAACTGAAGCTTTAAATAGTGATTTTAATGCAAAGGCTAACTTTGATGTTTCAAGTACTTTTGTAGCGCCAGGACAAGAAGTTAAATTTACAAATTTAAGTTCAATGGCATCATCAGAATTTGAATGGACATTTAAAGGGGCAAATATTGAAACTAGCACTGAAGAAAGTCCAACTGTAGTTTATGAAAAAGAAGGAATATATTCAGTAACTTTAAAGGCCAAAAATGCATTAGGTAAGGATGTTATTGTTAAGGAAGGATTAATTACAGTTTCAAATTTTGCAAATACTGAAAAGGTTAATCTTGCTTTAGGAAAATCAGTAAGTGCATCAAGTTCAGTAGCTGCATCAGAATCTGCTGAAAAAGCTGTTGATGGAAAAACAAATACAAAGTGGTGCGCTAATAGTGGAAGTACACATACTTTAACTATAGACTTAGGCAAGGTAGATACGGTTACTGATATAGTTATAAAACATTCAGAAGCAGGTGGAGAAGCCGCTTCAATGAATACAAAGGAATATAGAGTTCTAACTAGTGTAGATGGAAGTAATTATAAGGAAGTAGTAAATGTTAAAAATAATACTGCTGGAGTTACTACTGATAAAATTCCTGTAACTAAAGCTAAATATGTTAAATTAATTGTAGATAAGCCAACCCAAGGTAGTGATAATGCTGCAAGAATTTACGAAGTAGAAGTAATGGGAGTTGAAGATGATATTAAATTACCACCTGTATATGTAGAGCCGGGTGAAGAAAAAGAACCTATAGTATATCCAGTACCTCAAGAAACTACTTATTTATCTGAAGAGGGAATGGAAATAGTAGGTGATGTTAATGTTGTGATTCATGGTGATCAAGAAGAAGCAACAGTAGGAAAGTTAGAAGAAATATTAAAAGAAAATAATATAAATTATAATATTTCAGAGGAAGTTGCAAGTGATAAGGCAAATATAGTAATCACATCAGATAAAGATCATTGTGATACTTGTGTAGATAGTAATTTATTAGAAGATGAAGCTTTAAAGAACAAGGAAGGATATGTAATTAAAACTAGTAATGATGAAAATGAAAAGGGTAATATATCTATAGTTGCATCAGATAGTGAAGGAGCTTATTACGGAGTATTAACTTTAGGTCAAATTTTAGAAAAAGCATCAAATAATAAAATTGTAGAAGTTGTTATTAGTGATTATCCAGAAATAGAGTTTAGAGGATTTATTGAAGGTTTCTATGGAACCCCATGGAGTCATGAAGATAGAATAAGTCTTATGAAAGATACTAGTGAATATAAGATGAACACTTATATTTATGCTCCAAAGGATGATCCATATCATAGGAGTAATTGGAAGGATTTATATCCAGAAAAAGAGGCTAAGCAAATACAAGAGCTTGCGCAAGCTGGAACAGAAAATAATGTTAATTTCTGTTGGACAATCCATCCAGGAGCAACATTAAAATTCACTGAAGCTGATTTTGATGCTCTTATAGCAAAATATGAGCAATTATATGACTTAGGAGTAAGACAATTTGGTGTTTTATTTGATGATACAGATGACTGGACTAATGGTAGAAAGCAAGCTGAATGGATAAATAGAATTGATACTGAATTTGTAAAAGCTAAGGGTGATGTTGCACCTATGATAGTTATTTCAGCAAGATATAACTCAGCATGGGGACCAAGCATGAATAATTACTTTAAGCCTTTTATGCAAACTTTACATTCTGATATTCAAGTAATGTGGACAGGTCATGCTACAATGTCTAATATATCAAAAGATGTAATGGAATGGCCAAAGACACAAACTGGAGTAGATAAAGATTTAGCAGTTTGGTGGAACTATCCAGTTAATGATTACTGTGATTCAAGAATTCTTATGGCACCATTACACAATTTAAATAAAGATTTAAATAATGTTAGTGGATTCTTCTCAAATCCTATGAATCAAGCTGAAGCTTCTAAAGTTGCTTTATATAGTATAGCTGATTATACTTGGAATACTGACGAATTTGATTATATGAAGAGCTGGGAAACTTCAATAGAAAAGCTTGTTCCAGAAATAAAAGAAGAGTTCATGAGATTTGCAAGTAATACATGTTATTTAAAAGATGATGGTGGAGCAAGTGGAGCTTTTGAATATGATGAGTCTTGGTATTTAAATGAAAAGATAGATGCATTAAAAAATGCAATTTCTAATAATGAATCAGTAATTGATAAAGCAAATGATTTATTAAATGAGTTTAGTATTATGGTATCTGACTATGACAGTATTAAAGAAAATATAAATAATGATAATTTACTTTCAGAAATAGATCCATTTTTAAATTCATATAAGGCTTTAGGTGAAGCTGGAGTAGCTGCAATGAAATCATTAATAGCTGCAGAAGAAGGTAAAATAGAAGATTGGCTTGATAATAATAATTTAGCTAATGAAAAGTTAGATTTAATGAAGACATTTACTGTTGATAGACTAGAAGGTGACAATATAACACCTTATGTAGTAGCTGTAGGTGAAAAGAGACTTAAGCCGATTGTAAATGAAGTTATAACTGTTTCAAGGGATATAATTTCTAAGACTATATTTAAAGAAACACCACCAAAAGTTATATCATCAATAAATGATTTAAATATTGATGTAAAATTTGAAAATGGAGAATACTCTATAGGTGAAATTAAAGCTTTAGAGCTTAATAAAGATGGATATATTGGAATGGCACTTCCTAAGGCAAATAAATTATCAGAAGTTCTAGTTGAGGTAAGTGATTATGAGGGAGTAGTATTTGAATATTCTTTAAATGGAATAGATTGGTCTGAAGCTGAAACAACTATTACTGATGGTATAATGAAGACTAATAGTAGTATAGCTGCAACTTTTGTTAGAATAGTAAATAAAGGTGATAATAGTAAGACTATTGATATTAATAGTTTTAAGACTAAGCCTGTTTATAAGATGACACCAACTATATCTGAAAATATAGGAACTTATCAAAATTATAGTATTGATAAAGCCTTAGATGGAGATAAGTCAACTAAATATTGGTCAGATAAAGCAACATCTGCAGGTCATTATATACAAGTAGATTTAGGTAATAAAATACCTCTTTATGATATAAGTGCATATTTTGGTGGTACAGATTATATGAGAAACTCAGAATATTTAATATCTGAAGACGGTATTAACTGGACTTCTTTAGGAGAATTACAATATACATCTGAAGGCGATAAAAAGGTTGCTTCTGTAAATGCTAATGGTAAAATGGCAAGATATATTAAAATACAAGCAAATGGAGATAATTCAGGATGCTGGGTTCAATTATTTGAAGTAGAAGTTAATAAAACTGTACCTGATGCTGGTGATAATTATGTAGAGTTAGTAACAGGTGATTTAGAAGGTAGAGTAGATTATTTATATGATGGAGATTTATCTACTGCATTTGAGTCTGAAATTACTAAAACTACTCAATCATTAGTTTATAAAATGACAAGAGTAACAAATGTAGAAAATATATTATTCTTACAAGATAAAAACAATATAAGTAAAGCTACTGTAAGTGTTAAAAATACAAATGGTGTTTGGAAAAATGTTGGGGTATTAGGAAAGCAATTAAGTGATATAGATGTTAATGATAAAGTCTTAGAAGTTAAGCTAGAATTTGACATTAATAACCCATCACCAAAAATTTATGAAATAATAGTAAATGAAAGTGCTGAAGTTGTTGAAGATGTATTTAAGGATCATTTACAAATTGCTGTTGATATGGCAAATGAAGTTACTGATGAAGAGTTAGAAAAAGTAGTTCCTGTAGTTGTAGATGAATTTAAAAAGTCATTAGCAAATGCAATAGAAGTTCTAAATAATTCTAATTCAAATCAAGAGCAAGTTAATGCTGCATTTGATAGACTTTCTGATGCAATGCAAAAATTATCATTCTATAAAGGTGATAAAGATCAATTAATTAAATTAAGAGATAGAATTAGTAGTTTGAATAAGGATGAATTTATTCCTTCAACTTGGAATAGTTTAGAAAGTGTATTAGCAGAAGTTAATGTTATTATTGATGATGCAAATGCTTTAGAAAATGAAGTAAAAGAAGGCTACAATAAATTAATAAAAGCTTATCTTCAATTAAGATTAAAGCCAAATAAGGATAAATTACAAGATTTAATTAATAAGGCTGAATCTTTAAATGAAAGTAAATATACTAAGGAGAGCTATAGTAATGTAGTTAATGCATTACAAATGGCAAAATTAGTACTTGATAATGAGGATGCTACTGAAGAGGAAGTTCATAATGCTAAGAGTGCTTTAGAGTTATCATTAGGTAGATTAGTTGCAAATAATACAGATAAGCCTAACGATAATAATTCAAATAATGATAATAATAGCTCAAATAATGGTTCTAATTTAGGTAATAATGCTACTAATAATAACAATAGTAGTAATAATAGCACTAATAATAGTCAAGGAAAGCTACCTAAAACAGGTGGAACTTCAGCTGGAGTAATTGGAGTTTTAGGTGCAATGATATCTGCAATAGGAGCAAGTTTATTTAAAAAAAGAAAATAGATAATTATTAATTTTAAAAGAGTAGAGAGTAGATAGGTTTGTATAAACAAATTTATCTGCTTTCTATTTTTTTATTTAATTATCACTTAAGAAGAGTTAAAAACTTTTTATATTGCACTTTTATTATATCTGTTATATGTTATATATAACAGATATAATAAAAGGAGAAAAATATGTTTTTAGTATTAGAGTTTGATAGTGAAGTTCCAATATACTTACAGATAAGAAATAAGATTGTTGAAGGAATTGCTAATGGGGAGTTAAAGAATGGAGAAAAGCTTCCGTCGGTAAGAGAGATGGCAGCAGGAACAGAGGTTAACCTTCATACAGTAAATAAAGCTTATAATTTATTAAAGGATGAAGGGTTTGTAACTGTAGACAGACGTAAGGGTGTTTTAATAAATGTAAAAAAAGCTAAAGATGATATAGTTTTTATGGAAAAGTATAAGGGGAAAATAAGAGAATTAACTTTAGAAGGAAAAGCAAAAGAATTAAGTAAAGATGATATAAGAGAAATATTAAATAGTATTTTAGAAAAGTATTAGGGGGAGTGGAAAATGGAAAGTATTTTTATGTTAGTATTTTTAACATCAATTATAATTATTCAATTTTATACAATAACTATATTGCCAGTTAAGGGGAATAAACAATTACTTTTAGGTTGTGTAGTTACTGAAGAAATTAGAAATAATAGTGAGACAAAAGAATTAATAAGTAGGTTTAAAAGAATAAATTTAGTTATTATGATAATTTCGGAAGTAATTTTAATTTTAGGTTGCTTAAGAAATAGTGAAATAATAATGGTTATAGCAATATTTTTTTCAATAATTGCCTCTTCAATATCATTTGGAATTAATAATACTAATATGAGAAAAATAAAAAGTATAATGGGGGGATTAAAAGGTAAAAAGCAAGTAACTATTTTTGAAATAGAAAAAGTAAAATTTAATAAAAGAAACCTTATAATAGAGATAATTTCATCATTAGTTTTTATTGGAGTAAATATATATTTTGCTGTAACTAGATATGATTTATTACCAAATGAAATCGCTATTAATTTTGATATTATGGGAAATGTAACAAATTATTCAGAAAAGAGTATAGGAGTTTTTTTATCATTAATTATTTCAATTATTATTGTGGCAGCAATATTCTTATTTGTTGAATATTTAATAAGAAATACTAAGTTGCGAATTGATCCAAGAAATGTTGAAAAATCTAGACAAGGAAATATTAAATATAGAAATCTTTTATCTAATACTATGGTTTGGACATATATATCTACCTTAGTATTATTAACAATAGTAAATTTAGTTTTATTGCAAGTAGTAAATATGAATATAGCTATAGTATGGATTAATATAATTTGTGCAATGTTATTAGTTGTAGTTTTGGTAGTGTTTATTATAAAAGCTAATAAACTTAGATTTGATTATAAAATAGAAAATAATACTGTTGTTCAAAGAGATGATGATGATAAATGGATTTGGGGATTAATTTATTATAATAAAGAAGATCCAAGAATAAACGTTGAAAAGAGATTTGGAATTGGATATACAGTTAATGCAGGTACACCAGCAGGTATGACTATCTATATTGGAACTGTTATATTATTGGTAGTAGTTTTAATATCAGCTTCATTTTAGAATAGTTATTATAAAATAAGGAGTAAAAGTACAAATGAGAAAAGTAATATTATATATAGCAACAAGTTTAGATGGATATATTGCAGACCATAATGGAGATGTTAATTGGTTAAGTGGGCAGGATGAATCCAATACTGAACAAGGAAGTTACCCAGAATTTATTGAAACAATTGATACTGTTATATTAGGATATAAAACTTATCACCAAGTAGTAACAGAATTATCACCAGATATTTGGGTATATAAAGGGAAACAAAGTTATGTTATTACAAATAAAAATATAGAAAATAAAGAAGAAATAATTTTTACTAATAAGAATTTAGGAGATTTGATTTCAAATTTAAAAAAACAACAAGGTAAAAATATTTGGATTTGTGGTGGTGCTTCAATAGTAAATCAATTACTAGAACTTAATTTAATAGATGAATTTTGTATATCAATAATACCTACAATTCTAGGTGATGGAATTTCTTTATTTGATAAGCAGATTAAAGAAAAAAAATTAGAGTTGGTTAGTACTAGAACTTATAATGGAATAGTAGATTTATGGTATAAGCATAGAAGATAAAAAGAACTCAATTAAGAGTTCTTTTTTTGTATTAATTTTAAAAATCATAAACCATACTGAGATGATAGAGAGGTGGTTTATGATTCATTGGAAAAATATATTAGAAATTTAGCAATAAAAAATATTTACATATAATGTAAATATTGATAATCTATTTTTATAGAATAATATTTCTAAATAAATTTATGGGGTGATGTATGTCTAATAAGTTACACAAAAAATATGGACTATTTACAGCTATAGCAATGGTGATAGGTATTGTTATAGGAAGTGGTGTATTTTTTAAAGCTGAAAAGGTTTTAACTGCTACTGGGGGCAATCTTTTTTTAGGAATTATAGCTTGGATTATTGGTGGTATTATTATGATTACATGTGCTTATACATTTTCTATAATGGCAACTAAGTATGAGTATGTAAATGGTGTTGTAGATTATGCTGAAGCAACTATGGGAAAAACTTATGGGTATTATGTAGGTTGGTTTATGGCCGTTATTTATTATCCAACATTAACTTCAGTTTTAGCATGGGTTTCTGCTAGGTATACATGTGTGTTATTTGGATTTTCAATATCTGGTGGAGAATGTATGACGATTGCTTGTTTATATTTAGTAGGTGCTTTTGCAATTAACTCTTTATCACCAATTTTGGCAGGTAAGTTTCAAGTATGTACAACTATTATAAAATTAATACCATTACTATTAATGGCTGTAGTAGGAACTATTGTAGGAGTTATAAATGGGATGACAGTTTATAACTTTCAAACTGTTGTAGAAAAGGTTGATATGGCAGGAGGACTATTTACTGCAGTTGTTGCAACAGCTTTTGCATATGAAGGATGGATTATTGCAACTAGTATAAATGCAGAATTAAAAGATGCTAAAAGAAACTTACCATTAGCACTTATTGCAGGAACCTTTGCTATAATGGTTGTTTATATTTTATATTATATAGGACTAGCTGGTGCCGTTCCAAATTCGATTATGATGGCAGGAGGAGAGGCTGGAGCTAAGCTTGCTTTTGAAAAGGTATTTTCAAATGTTGGAGGTTCATTAATATTTGTATTTGTTATTATTTCATGTTTAGGAACACTAAATGGATTAATGCTAGGGTGTACTAGGGGCCTTTATTCAATAGCAGCAAGAGGATTAGGACCAAAGCAAAAGGTGTTTAAACAAGTAGATAATATAACAAATATGCCTACAAATTCTTCTGTTATAGGATTATTATTTTGTGGAATATGGTTATTATTCTTCTACGGCGCAAATTTAGCAGAAAATTGGTTTGGATTTTTTGGTTTTGATTCATCAGAATTACCTATAGTAACTATTTATGCAATGTATATACCTATTTTCATTATGATGATTAAAAAGGAAAGTAGTTTAGGCGTATTTAAGCGTTTTGTAATGCCTATACTTTCAATTATAGGATGTATATTTATGATTATTGCAGCTTGTTTCTCACATAAAATGCATGTTGTTGCTTATTTAATTGTTTTTGCAATAATAATGGTAATAGGTGCAGTAACAATAAACAAAAATAATGATGATTTAGTTGAGGATTATAAAATAGTTAAAAATAAGTAGAATAGGTATGTAAATAATCATAGGATAAATGGATAGCGATTTAAGAGGAAGATCTTTTGAAGAAAAGAAAGAAAAAACATTGTAGTTTTAAAGATGATTGTAATTGTAATAAGTTTAGAGGTTTTGAACTTCCTCCTTGTGCAAGATATTTAGGAAGTGCGAATCCACTTGTAAAAGATGGAAAGATAGTATATAGAAATCTTAATAGATTATATTTATTTCTATCATTTAACTATTCACAAATTACAGGTTCAACGTATAATACATTAAATCCATTAACATTTAATTCTATGGCAAATGGAAATTTGCAAATAGAATTATATTGTTTTCTTATAGGATTATATATCAATGAAGTTGAAAAAGGGAATATAAAATATGATAGTAATGCCAAAATTCATGATGATAAGAATGCAGATGAGTTTATAAAAAAGGTTATGGGAGGAAATTATGATTTAAATAGTTCTTTTATTCCATCTTTAACATATTTAATTTCAAATGCAAGTGCAGTAATTCCATTTTATACTGGAATTATTGAAATAAGCATAACGAACTTTTATATTATGCTTATGCTTAGTAGATTTTATAGTGATTATGGATTACTATTTTCTGATAATGCTTATGTTACAAATGATTTTATTAATAGAACTCTTGCTAATATCTATGTTGAATTTAATAAATGTGAAAAATAAAGGTAGACAAGTCGCCCCAGGGGCGCCCCTGGGGCGACTTGTACTATAAAACTTGATAGTAAGATTAATAAATATTAAAATAAGAATAGGAATATAAGAAATTTAATAAACACAAGATGTGAGGTAGAAAATGAAAATAAGAGTACCAAAATATTTTAAAGATTTCAAATGTATAGCATCAGAATGTGAAGATACATGTTGTGCTGGATGGGGAATAGTTATTGATGATGAAACATATAAGAAGTACCAAAAGGTTGAAGGTAATTTTGGTGATAGACTAAGAAATGAAATAGTACATGATGGTGGAGAAAATATATTTGTACTAAAGGGTAATGATTGTCCATTTTTAAATGAAAATAAATTATGTGATATTTACAATGAAGTTGGAGAAGATGCTCTTTGCTATACATGCAAACAATATCCAAGATATATGGAGGAGTTTGGGGGATTACGTGAAATAGGTATTTCTTTATCATGCCCAGAAGCTGCTAGAATAATTTTAAGAAATGAAGAAAAAGCGATTTTTGAGTTAAGTGAAAATGAAGAGGAAGTAAACTCTTATAACGATATTAATGCTAAGCTTTATATAGAGCTTATGCAATGTAGACAAATAGTTTTAAATATTCTTCAAGATAGGGATATTAATTTAAATACAAGAGTGGCAATCGTTCTTTGTTTTACTAAAGAAATTCAAGATAAGATAGATGAAAATGAAATAACAGATATAAAGTCAGTTAGAGAAAAATATTCTGATAAAGAATTTATAAAAGAAGTTATTAGTAGTTTTGAAAAGTATAATAATAACGAAGATGCTAAATATAATAATATGAAAGAATATTTTAATGTATTTAAGTCGTTAAAGCATATAAATCCTAATGATCCTTTAGGGTTAGATGATGCAATAAGATATTTCTGGCAAAGTGAAGAAGATAAAGACATTTATTTAGCTAAGAATAAAGCATTTGATAAGTATTATGAAGATTCTAAATATAAGTTTGAACATATTTTAGTTTACTTTATATTTAGATACTTTATGAAAGCAGTTTTTGATTATGATGTATCTGCAAAAGTAAAAACTGCAATTGTAAGCTATTTAATGATTAAAGAATTATGTGTAGTAAGATTTACTGAAGAAGGAGAAGTTACAGATACTGATATAGTTGATATTAGTCATATGTATTCTAAAGATATTGAGCACTTAGAAGAAAATATAGAATCGTTAGCAGAAATATTTGAAACTAATGATGTTTTTGTGATTGAAGAGATGATAGTAAATTTAATGAATTAATATAAAATTAAGGTTGAAGCTGATATTGCAGTTTCAACCTTAATTTATTTTGTGCTAAATTGCATATTGCTTTAAAGGAGAACTAACTTCTGTCATATTAATAGGATCTAAAATCTTTTCTAATGTTTCAGAAGATAGTAATCCTTCATTAATAACAATCTCCTTAATTGGAATATTAGTATCTAGAGATTTTTTTGCTATTTCTGCAGCTTTTTTATAGCCAATATAAGGACATAGGGCTGTAGATATACCAACACTTTTTTCTACCAAGCTTAAGCATCTATCATAATTAGCAGTTATACCTAAAATACAGTTTTCTCTAAAGGTAACTATTGCATGAGTTAAAGTTTCAATTGATTCAAATAAATTATAAAATAATATTGGCTCAAAAGCGTTTAATTCAAGTTGTCCAGCTTCAGCGGCCATAGTTATAGTAAAATCATTCCCTATAACATTATAAGCAACTTGAGTCACAACTTCAGGGATAACAGGGTTAATTTTTCCTGGCATTATTGATGAACCATTTTGTTTAGATGGTAAATTTATTTCACCAAACCCGGCTCTAGGACCACTTGATAAAAGTCTAAGGTCATTTGCAATTTTTGAAAGGTTAATTGCACAGGTTTTAAGTGTACTTGAAACTGTTACAAAACTATCTAAGTTTTGTGTAGCATCAATTAAATTTTCAGCTTGAGTTAACTTTTGATTTGTTACGGATTGAAGATTTTTAACTATATTAATAACATAGTCTTCAGTAGCATTAATACAGGTTCCTATTGCTGTTCCACCAATATTAAGAGTTGTCATTTCATTAGAGGCTTTCTTTAATCTTTTTATATCTCTATTAATTACAGAACTATAAGCTTTAAAGCTTTGACCTAATCTTATAGGAACAGCATCTTGCATTTGAGTTCTTCCCATTTTGATTATTTTATCAAACTCAATAGATTTAATTTCTAAAGAAGCAGTTAATCTTTCAAGTTCAGCTATTAATTTAGGGATTAATTTTAATACAGTTAGTTTTCCGGCTGTAGGGAATACATCATTAGTAGATTGGCACATATTAACATGATCATTAGGATTAACTATAGAATAATCACCTTTACATCCATTTAGAATTTCTATAGCTCTATTAGCAATAACTTCATTAGCATTCATATTAGCAGATGTACCGGCTCCACCTTGAATTGGATCAACTATAAATTCATCATGAAGCTTGCCAGAGATTATTTCGTTACAAGCTTTTATTATAGCTTTTGCAATGGTTGAATCTAAGTTGTTACAGTTCATATTAGTGATAGCAGCAGCTTTTTTTATTTCTGCTAAGCTAATTATAAAATCAGAATTTAGCTTTTTTCCAGTTATATTAAAGTTGTTTTTAGCTCTTAAAGATTGAACTCCATAATAAGAGTTATTAGGGATTTTAAGACTTCCTATTGAATCACTTTCTATTCTTGTATACATAATTAAACACCTCATCATTCACTAATTTCTTAATAATATTATTAATACTATAGTAGAATTTGAATGTAAACTAATGTTAGGTATTTACATTTAAAATATGTTTTTTAGGGACTTTAAATTAATAAAATAAACTAATTAGTGTTTTAACTTTATTTAATAAATTATTAGAAAATTAAGAAAACTAATAGATTAAAATTAAATTAGGTGATATAAAGAAATAAGGTGTATAATGATAATTAAAAATATTTAGTAAGGTGAATTATAGGAAAATTGGGGAGGAAATATGGACAAAATTGATTTGAAGATAATAAGATTACTACAAAATAATGCAAGAATGCCACTAAAAATATTAGCTGAAGAGGTATTTCTGTCGCCACCAGCTGTAGCTGCTAGAATAGAAAAACTTGAACAATCAGGTGTTATTACAAAGTATTCAGCAAATATAGACAAGTTAAAATTAGGTTATTACGTAACAGCTTTTATAAATTTAGAGATACAGCCAAAACAAAAGCCAGAGTTTTATCCTTTTATAGAGGCGTGTCCTAATGTTATTGAGTGTAATTGTGTAACGGGGAAATATTCTATGCTTATTAAAGTAGCATTCAATACAACTATGGAGTTAGATACTTTTATAGGAAAATTACAACACTTTGGAAATACAGAAACACAAATAGTATTTTCAACTCCAGTAGAACATAGGGAAATAATACATGATGATTTATTATTGATTAGATAATGAAAATCTGTGCAAATTTTATTTTGCACAGATTTTTTTTAAAAAAACAAAATTAATTTAGAAAAAATATATAATAACCATAAATTAACATACTTAACTGAAACTTAACTGTAAAAATAATACTTCAGCCTATAAAATTATAACTGTAATAAAAATTAAGGGGGAATTTTAAATGGGTAAAAAAACATTAAGCAAAATAATTGCAGCTACAATGTTAGGTACAGTTATGGCTTTAGATTTTAGTAATATTTCTAGTATTGCTGCAAAAACGTTAGAAGCAACTGTTACTAATGAGTGGGAGCAATTAGAGAGTGATCCAGATTTAAGATTTGCAGTTATAAGTGATACACATGTAGGTCCAACAAAATTAAATGAAAATAAAAGATTAGAAGGTTTATTTTCAACATTATATGAATTAGATCCAGATATAGATGCAATTTCTGTTGTAGGAGATTTAACAGACAATGGTACTCAAGCACAATATGATGTGTTTCAAAATATAATTGAAAATAATAAAAAGGAAGAAACAGAACTTATTATTTCAATGGGAAATCATGAAGGGGATACTGAGGAGAGGTTTACAGATGCTACAGGTAAGAAACCAAGAGAAAATATAGAAATCAATGGATATCACTTTATTACATTAAGTGCACGTTCTAGTGATACAGTATATGGGGGAAGTAGATATTATCTTGATGAAGCATGGTTAAAAGAACAGTTAGATGAAGCTGTAGCTGAAGATCCAACTAAGCCAATATTTTTATTTATGCATCATGGGATAAAGGATACTGCATATGGTACTGAAGATTGGAATACTCCAGATTTAGCAGAGATACTTAAAAATTATCCACAAGTAGTTCATTTTTCAGGACACTCTCACTACCCATTAAACGATCCAAGAAGTATTTATCAAAATGATTTTACTGCAATTAATACTTCTACATTAAGCTATTTCGAGTTAGAGTCAGGAATGATGTATGGAACAATTCCTCCAAATGCAAATAATGCAGCTCAAGCAATGGTTTTAGATGTTAATGATACAGAAGTTAGAATAAGAAAACTAGATTTGATATCAGGACAATATATTGGAGAAGATTGGTTATTTAATACTAATTCAGGCAAAGAGGGGTTTGTATATACAGATTCTAGAGCAGAAGCTAGTGAAATTCCATATTTTGAAGAAGATTCCACTATAAAGATAAATGATATAAAAGATAACTCGTGTACTATAACTATTGACCAAGCAAAAGTAAATGATACTTTAGGAGATAATAATGATGAAATAGTACATTCATATAAGTTTGATTTTATAAATAAAAAAACAGGAAAAATAGATAAAACTCATAAAATATGGTCTGAATATTATTTCTTACCGATGGAAGATACATTAACTCAAACTTTTACAGGGTTAAAGGTTGGCACTGAATATGATGTTGTTGTTACTGCATTAAATGCATTTAAAAAGACTAGTACCAATACGATTAGTACAAGCTTTACAACTACAGGTGCATTTGTTCCACCAACAGATGAAGAATTAAATGTTCCTATAGATCCAGCTGAAGTTTTACTTGTAGATTTTGATGATAATACAGCTAATGATAAATCGGCTTCTTCAAATACAGTAAAAACAAGTGGGTCACCTAAGATTCAATATGATGAGGAATTAAATAAAAATGTTGCTGTATTTGATGGTTCAAGTGCATTTATGTATCCATTTAGTGATGAGAATTATTCTAAAATAAAGGAAAATGTTACATTAGAATCTGTATTTAAAATTCAGCCATTTGATTCTAGTTATGTTGATGTAGTTGCAAATATGGAATCAGCAGGACTTGGATTTGAGGTTGCTAGAATTTCAGGAGATACTGAAAATGCAGTTTTAGAATTCTGGGTAAGAGTAAAAAGTGGATTATTAGGAACTGGATCTTATGTTAAGGTAAGTAGTAATATTAAATATAATGAATATATACATGCTATGGCAACATATGATGGTGAAGTTGTAAAATTATATGTAAATGGACAATTAGAAGATTGCAAGGATGCAAAGGGTGAAATTTATCATCCAACAGGTAGTGCAAAAGTATATTGTATAGGTTCAGATATAGGTAGTTCAGGTAGCATACAATCTCCTATGATTGGGAATGTATCAACTGCAAAACTATATAGCAGAACTTTAAGTAATACAGATGCGTATAAAGCTCATTATCAAGAGTTAGTTAATAATAGTACTGATAAGAAATTAGTATATTTAAATAATATTGATAATGTTGATGGAAAATCTGGAACTGAAATAAAGTTACCATTAACAGTAAGTGATTTGCCAAAGAATGGAGAAGTAAGAAGTGCAGAAATTGTAGTTGATATTCCAGAAGATTTAGAAGTTAAATATGTTAAGTTAAATAAAGCACATATTAATGCAGAAAATTTTGATTATAATATTGAAGAAGGAAAATTAAGAATCGTATTAACTAACGTAGATGGAAGTTCATTATTGTTAGATACTACAACTGGTGATAAAACTATAGGAATGTTAACATTAGCACTAAAGGAAGGAAAGAATACAGGAGAGTATACATCAGTAAAAGTAAGTGATCTTATATTTAGATGTAATAATAATTTAGATGTTAAATACAATGTTACCAATGCTACATCTAATATTACTTTTGTTAATACAACAGAAGGTGCAGAGGTTTTTGCAAGAGAGTTATATACATCAGTAGGTGGAGATGTAATTCCAAAAGGATATAAAGCATATGCAATTGAATTTGTTGGAATAGAATCAGATAAACTAATTAAGGGTAATAATTTAGAAATATATTATAATGATGATTTTACTAAGAAAAATGGGAAATTAACTTATGTAACATTAGTAAAAAGTGATATGACAGTAGAAGAGTTATCTAATATTAATATATATACAATAACTAATGAAGAGATAGAAAATTCAAATAAAGTAAGCTTTGGAGATATAAATAGTGATGGTATAGATGCTCAAGATGCTTTAGCAACAGTAAGTACATGGCTTAGAAAGACTAAAGCTGATAATAAAGATATATTATCAATAAATGTTAGTGGAGATGGGTTAATTAATACAAGAGATTCGATTGAAATAGTAGATAATTTTATATCAACATTTGAATTTACAATTTTATCAAAATAATTTATTATAAATTAATTAAAATATATGAGACATTTATTTGGGGGGGTATCCAATTTTGCCATATGAGATAGATACTGTATTAGAAGTGGAATTGAAAAAATAAATAGTTAATTTTATTTAGGCGATCAATAATGGTCGTCTAAGTTTTTAGGGAGATTTTATGATTTAAATTTATGAGAATGAACATGTAGATTGTATTATTAATTTAGATAAAAAAATACAAAAGCTACATATTAAAAGTTTTTTACAATAATATATTTATAAGATAAGTGATATAAGTAAAAGTCAAAAGAAGAGGGGGTAAATATTATGGTTATATCATCACAAGAATTAATTAAGTCAGTAAGTGAAAAATTTAATAAAACAATAATGTTATTATCAGAATTAGGTGAGGAGATTAGGAGTAAACTTCAAGGATTAAATGAAAATCAAAGAATACTTATGGAGTTTGTATATTCTAATATGCCAATATCTGATGCAGTAGATTATGAGTTTGATTTATTTTTAGAGTTTGTTAATCATGGGATATTCCTTAGAGAGAATATTAGTTGGTGCAAGGAGTTAGAAGATAAAATATTTTTAACTTATATTTTAGACTATCGTGTTAATGATGAAGGAATAGAGGCATGTAGAAGAAAATTCTTTGATTTGATTTTCCCGCGTATAGAAAATAAGGAAATATTAGAGGTTATTATTGAAACTAATTATTGGTGTGCTGAAAATGGAACATATTCATTAACAGATGATAGAACTATTTCAGCTTTAGGATTTTATAATAGTGGGTTTGGGAGATGTGGTGAAGAATCAGTTTTTGTTACAAATGTATTTAGAAGTATAGGAATACCAGCAAGACAAATTTATGCACCCAAATGGGCTCATTGTGATGATAATCATGCTTGGGTTGAGGTTTATGTTAATGGCTCTTGGAAATTCTTGGGGGCTTGTGAGCCAGAACCAATATTAAATAGAGGCTGGTTTACAAATGCATCTTCAAGAGCAATGTTAGTACATAGCAAAGTATATAATGATACTATAAAAGATAATATTATAGAAAAAGAAGGAGCAGTAACATTTATAAATAATACATTATCGTATGCATTAGGAAGAGTATTTACTATTGAAGTTATTAATGAAAATAATAATCCTATTAAAGATGTTAAGATCGAAGTTCAATTGCTAAATATGTCATATTTCCAAAGTGTTGCAACACTACATATAAATAATGAAGGACAAGCTCAACTAGCTTTGGGATATGGTGATATACTCTTAAGTGTATCTAGGGGAAATAGCTTAAAAGAAGTTATTGTTAGTACAAAGGAAAATGAAAAGGTAACAGTTGTATTAGATAAAGAAAATAAGATATATGATAATTGGAATCAGATTAATTTAAAAGTTCCTAAGGATTATCCTATGCATTTTAGTAAGTTAGAAGATGAAGAAAAAGAAGAAAACTTTAAAAGAATAAAGAGAGCTAAAGAAATTAGAGAAGAAAGAGTTAATAAAGAATATAAAGAAGAGTTGTATAAAAATTTAAAAGATATAGAAGATACTTTGAAGGAATCAAAAGGCAATATAAAAGAAATAGTTAAATTTTTAGAAATAGGTGATAATTTAGGGTTAAGAAAGAAAATAGTATTAAGTTTAAATAATAAAGATTTAAGAGATATTAAAGCAAAAGTATTAGAAGAGGCTTTGAATTATTCAATGAAATATAAAGAGATATATAATGAAGATGTATTTATTAATTATATAGTATCACCAAGAGCATATAATGAGAATCTTAGCTGTTATAGGGAGTATATAGAAAGTTATTTTTCTATTGAGGAAAAGAAAAAATTAAAATCGGATATAAAGCTTGTATGGAGTTATATAGAAAATAAAATAAGTAGTTGTGAAGAAAGAGAGTATAGAGCTCTATATACAACTCCAGTAGGTGTTTTAAAATTGAGAAAAGCTAATTTAATTAGTAAGAAAATATTGTTTATTGCAATATGCAGAACCTTAGGAATAGCAACAAGATTAAATCCAATAGATAAAGAATTAGAATATTATATTAATGGAAAATTTAAAAAAGTAATTTCAGGGGATGAAAAACAAGGAAAAGTTAAATTATTAAATTTAGAAAATAAATGGACTTATTTTAACAATATAACAATATCTAAATTAATTAATAATTCATATGAGGTTTTAGATTTATCTAAAATTAATTGGAATGAAAAATGTATAGAATTATCATTAAAAGAAGGAGAATATAAAATAATAACAAGTAATAGATCTTTAAATGGAAATTTATTTGCATATGAATATTGTTTTAAGATTAAAGAGTATGAAGAAAAAGAAATAAAGTTAAGGTTAAGATATATAGCAATTAAGGATATGATAGAAAGCAATAAATTAGAAGAGTTTAAGGTTTATGATAAAGAAAATAATGTTGTTTTAGGAAGCGAATTAACAAAAAATGAAGTTAATATACTAATATGGCTGGAAGAGGGACAAGAACCTAGTGAACATATATTAAATGAAGTATTACAAAATATATCTGAATTTAAGAAGATAGATAGCAAAATAAAATTTATAGTTAAAGATAAATATGCATTTAATAATAAAACTTTTAAAAATGTTATAAATCTTTTAGAAAATAAAGAAATTTATTATGATGATTTTACTGAAAATGTTGAGACTATTGCTAGAAGGATGTATGTAGATTCAGATAAGCTGCCATTAGTATTAATGACAAATAAAAGTTTAAATGGAATTTATGCATCTAGTGGTTATAATGTAGGCTTAGGTGAATTATTAATAAATGTTTATAATAATATTTAATGTGTGTAAAAAAATGGATTAATTACAAGGATTAAGCTATTTTTTACATTTATTAACTAAACGTTTTTAAAAGTCCAGTTGCAGTGTTTATAAAAAAATGAAGGAAATATTTCAAGAAAATAAAAAAGTATTATTAATATTAAAAAATAGAGAAGGTTTATAGTGCAAAATTGCAAAAATACAATGAAAAAGGTTGATAAATTGATAATGATGTAGTAAGATAATACTAAATTAGCTATATTTTATAGTTTAATCAAACGTGGGGGGATAAAATGGAACAGAGAAAAGAAGAAAAAGTGATTGATGTACAAGAGAAGAAAAAAGTATCTTTAATTGAAAAGATAGGAAAGAAAATACCAGATCCAGTTATAATATTTGCAATATTTTATGTTGTTGTTTTAGCTGCAACTTTATTCTTAGGGGGAAAATCCTTTGATGTTATGAATGGTGATGGGACTTATACAACTCATACTATTTTAAATATGTTTGATGCAGAGAATATTCAATGGATATTTTCAAATGCATTACTTAACAACTGGTTAGCATATGGTGGAGGAGTACTAGGTACAATTCTTGTTGTTATGCTAGGAGTTGGATTAGCTGAAGAATCAGGTCTTTTATCTACTTTAATTAAAAAGGTTGGATTAAAAGTTTCAGATAAAATGCTTCCAATAGTATTAGTATTTTTAGGAATCATGAGTAGTATTGCTACTGATGCAGGTTATGTAATTTTAATACCTTTAGCAGGTCTTTTATATGCAGGGTTAAAGAAAAACCCACTTATTGGTATGGCTGCTGCTTTTGCAGGGGTTTCAGCAGGATTTAGTGCAAACTTAATACCAGCTACACCAATCGATATAATAATTGGTAACAATGCAAAGATATTTGCAGAAGGACAAGGTATTCCTTTTGTTAATGCAGCAGGACAAGCTTTAAATCCAGCTACAATGCATTATTACTTCGTAGTTGCTTCTACTTTCATGTTAGCTGTAATTGGTGCTTTCGTAACAATTAAGATAATCAAGCCTAGACTTGAAAAAGAAAGCTACATAATTCCAGAAGATATGAATTTAGATGATTTCACAGTTAAGCCAGTTGAAAATAAAGCACTTAAATTTGCAGGTTTAGGATTCTTAATTGCAACTTTATGTGTAGTAGGTTTATATTTTGGACCATTAAAGACATTTATAAATCCAGAAACAGGTGCAAAAGTAACTCCATTTATGGATAACATTATATTAATAATAACGTTCTTATTCTTTATGCCAGGTGTATTTTACGGTGTAATAGTTGGAAAGTTTAAGAATGCTAATGATGTAGTTAAAGGTATGTCTAAACAAATGGGATCAATGGGATCAGTACTTGTTTTAACATTCTTCTCATATAACTTCTTAGCATTATTATCTAAGAGTGGACTTGGAACTTATATTACTTACTTAGGTGGTAACTTATTAAAAGCTATGAATTTATCAGAATTCCCAATACTTTTAATAATAGGATTTATATTAATAACAGCTGTAATAAACTTATTTGTTGGTGGATTAACTTCAAAGTGGATGTTACTTGGACCAATATTTTTACCAATGTTATACCAAGTAAATTCAAATATGACACCAGAAGTTGTTGCTGCAGCTTATAGAGTTGCTGACTCATCAACTAACATAATAACTCCATTAATGTCTTATGCAGGTATTATCTTAGTATTCATGAGAAAGTACAAACCAGAGTATACAATTGGTGATATGATTAGGTTAATGATGCCTTATTCAATAAGTTTCTTAATTGGTTGGACAATTCTTTTATTAGGATTCTTCGCATTCGGAATACCATTTGGATTCTAATATTCAAATAAAAAACTCTCTTAAAAGTTATGCTTTTAAGAGAGTTTTTTTATTAAGTAATAGAACACCTCCGAGACATATGAAGGTCTAGAAAACTATAGATTTACTAAAACTTCTATAGGCTTGGGATGTATATAAAAACTAAGCATTTCTTAATTTTTTTAATACATTTGACTTTTCAAGAACTGTTACTAAAACTATAGCAATAACAATACCAACTACAGATTGAATAATATTTGCAGGAACAGAAGCAAGAGCAGCTGCAAATCCATACATTATAGTTTCTACTAAGCCGTATCCAAAGACTTGAAAAGCACATCCTATAATAGCAGCAATAATCCAAGCAAATTTAGTTTTATCAATTAATGTTTCTGCAATGGTAGCAATAATTAATATCATAATAGCTTTAATTAAAAATGTAGGGATAATATATTGCATATATCCGCTTAATAAATCACATAAGGCTGCGCCTAGTCCAGCAGCTAAAGCTCCTTTTTTCTTTCCTAATATTAAAGCAGATAAAATAATCATAGAGTCACCTATATGAGTATATCCGTTTAAAGAAGGGACTTTAATTAAATAAGTTGTAACAAAAACTAAAGCAGCCATAATTGCAATTTTAGTTATGTCTTTAGTAGTAATGTTTTTTTTCATTATAATGACCTCCGATAAAATTCCATATTAATAAAATACACTAATTAAATAGAAAGAACCAATGTATGGATACAATAAAAAATATTAATTAATAATAAAAAGTATTAACATCATAATAAAAAGTGGTGTATAATATAGAAAATTAAACTAAAAGATAAAGGAGATAAAAAGATGAGTGAAAATAATAACTTAAGATTAGGGCTTATTGAGCTCTATAAAAATAAAATAAGATACATAGGATTTACACAAAAAGAATTAGATGAAAAATATAATAGTAAATTTTTATCGCAAGAAGAATATGATATATTAACTAGTTTTTATAAAGAGTATGAAATAAGTAATAATAGGAAGTAATACAAAAAATAATCGGATAGAATTAAAAGACATTTGCTTTATTGCTAATGTCTTTTTTTTGTGGTGAATAATAATAATAATAATAATAATTTTTAATAAGATGAAATATGGAAAAAAATGGTGTATAATAAAATATATGTTTTTATATAAGAAAGGGTGGGAATATGAATGGGTGCTTAGATATAACAGATGTATTAAAAACAGTTAATAGTGCATATGAAAAACTTGATAAAGCTGTAAGTTCTCACAGTTTAGAAGTTGCATATTTAACATTAGAAATATGTAAAATTTTAAATATAGATGAAAATACTAAGCATTCATTAGTTATAGCAGCATATTTTCATGATTTTTCAGCAGTAAGAACAAATATAGTAGATTCATTAGATGATTATGAAAGTGAAAATGTTATACAAGAACATTGTATACTGGGGTATGTACTGTTTGATTTTTTATTGCCTGATACCAATATATGTAAGTTTGTTTTATATCATCATAATAGCTATAATTCTAATAATACAATTAATAATATTGAAAAGCCATTAGAATGTAATATTATTAAATTAGCAGATGATATATCAATATTTAAAATTATTAATAAGGAAGTTTCAATAAATGATATAATAGATATATTAGGCAAAAGATCTTTTTTTTATAACCCTGAATATTTAAGTAAGTTTTTAAATAGCAATGCAACAGAAATATTAAATAATTTGTTAGATGGAAGTTATAAGTGTAAATTTTGGGAAGAATTTAATTTGCTAGATTCAGGAATAGTAAGTATAGAAAAAATTATTGAATGTTTAGCTTTTATAATTGATTGTAAATGTGATATTGAAGATTTTCATTCCTTATCTGTATCTAATACTAGTTGTATAATGTGCAAATATTTTAATTTAAATAAAACAGAATCTTATAATGTAATGGTAGGAAGCTTATTACATGATATTGGCAAAATAGCAATACCAGATGCAATATTAAAAAAAGAATCTTCTTTAACAAATGAAGAATTTGAAGTTATGAAGAAGCATGTTATATATACATATGAAATTTTATCTAATTTAAAAAATGATAGTATTTTAAATATAGCTGCTAATCATCATGAGAAATTAAATGGTAAAGGTTATCCCAGAGGAATATCTAATTTATCTTTAAGTGAAAGAATTGTTTCTGTAGCTGATATATTCATAGCTTTAATTCAAAAAAGACCCTATAAAGAAAGATTTAAAAAAGAAAAGGTAATAGAAATATTAAATAGATCGGTAAAGCTTGGGGAAATAGATAATAATGTTGTGAAAAAGGTTATAGAAAACTATGATTATTTAGAAGCTATGAATAGTATGTTATATAATAAATATAGGGAAAAAATAATTTTATTATATAATAATTATAATAAGTTTATTTATAAAAATTAATAATAGTTTTAGTTACTTTTTAGAGTATAAGTTAGCAGTTGCAATAATGATCTTGTAACTGCTTTTATCATTATATAGATTTATTTAAAAAAATTAATAAAAAATTTAAAAAATAAGGCAAGGTCACGAAAAATATTGTATAATTAGTGGGTAAAGTATGTAATATAACGAATGAGGTAGACAAAATGAAAAAGAAAATGTCGTTAACAACGAAAATATTATTAGGATTATTTTTAGGTTTTATAGTTGGACTAGTATTAAAACAAGTTCCTGACAGTTACATAAAGAATACAGTAATTATTGGAGGAGTATTTAAGGTTTTAGGAAGTGGATTTACTACAGCTATTAAAATGATGGTTGTACCACTAGTTTTTGTATCGTTAGTATGTGGAACATCATCTATGGGAGATGTTAAAAAATTAGGTAGAATAGGTTCGAAAACAATGGTATTTTATCTATCTACAACAGCTATAGCTATAATAGCAGCATTGTTTTTAGGTAGTGTATTAAAGCCAGGTGTTGGATTAGATATGAGTTCAGTAGTAACTAGTGAAGTTGCAATAGGAGAGTCAAAATCAATAGCTGAAATATTACTTGGAATAATACCTTCAAATCCAATAGCAGCTTTTGCAAATGGTGAGATGTTACAAATAATATTCTTTGCATTGATTACAGGAGTTGCAATGAGTATGATTGGTGAAAAAGCAGAACCAGTAAGAAAGGTATTTGAAAGTGCTAATGATATATGTATGAAAATGGTAGGCATAATAATGCTTGCAGCACCTTTTGGAGTATTTGCATTAGTTGCTGAGACTTTTTCTACAGTTGGAAAAGAAGCTATATTAGTATTAGTAAAATATTTACTTGTAGTGTTATTAGGGTTAGCAATACATGTTGTTGTAGTATATGGTGGCTTATTTAAGTTATTTACTAGAGAAAAAATAAAGCCATTCTTAAAAAAGTTTACATCTGTTGCAGCTATAACCTTCTCTACATCATCAAGTAATGCTTCAGTTCCGGCAAGTATGGAAATATTAGAAGAGCTAGGTGTTGGTAAAACAACAAGATCATTTACAATACCAATGGGTGCTACTATAAATATGGATGGAACAGCTATTATGCAAGGTGTTGCAGCTTTATTTATAGCTCAAATGTATGGTATTCACTTAGGAATAAATCAAATGATAACAATAGTTTTAACAGCTACTTTAGCATCTATAGGAACAGCAGGGGTCCCAGGTGTAGGTATGATAATGTTGTCTATGGTTTTAACTTCTGTAAATCTTCCATTAGAGGGAATTGGATTAATAATGGGAGTTGAAAGAATAATAGATATGTTTAGAACTACTGTAAATGTTATGGGGGATAATGTTTGTACTTTAATCGTAGCTAAAAGTGAAGGTGATTTTGATAAAGATAAGTATTATTGTGAAGAAGACAATGAGAAAAATGAAATATTATCAGCATAAAGAGGATTATTATATAGTTTAATTATATTCAAAAGAGGATAATAATAAGTGATATTAATTTTTTTACAATTTATTTTCAGTATAAAAAAGATAATATTAAGCATATCTTATATTAAGATGGTTAATACATCGTAAATTAAGGAAGTGTTTTTATGTTATCTGAAAGTCAAAAAATAAGAGATGAAATTAAGTACTACGAAAGAGAAAGAAATGATTGGGCAGTTAATGTTAAAATGTATAATGCTAAGGAAAAAATTAAAGAGTTAGATAATAAGATAAGGGAATTAAAAGATAAATTATATGATATAGAGTTTCAAGAGTTAGTAAATGAAGAGAAAAAACACACTGTACTTGAAGGATAAACAAAAAAGTGCCACTAGGGCGCCTGTGAGGCACCCAGGGGTACTTTTTTTAAATCCAGTTTACGTTAGCTTCTTTTCTAGGTACAGTTCTTTGATATTTAACATTAGGATATCCAATGACTAAGCAAGAAATTATTTGCTTACCATCTTTTATATTAAGTAAATCTAAAATTTCCTTATTATCTTGAGAAGCCACTAACAAGAATCCGCTAAAGAAAGTACCAAGACCTAATGCATCAGTCATAAGCTCCATATTTGAAGAAACCAATCCACCATTAATTGGCGAAGGTGAAGTAACAAAAATTACTGATGGAGCATTAAAGAATAATCTATCATTTTTTATAGGATCATCTTTAAATTGAGAGTAACTATGTAGCCACATATTAGCATATCTTTTTAAGTGTTCTGTTTCAGGAGATAAGTTAGCTAATATATACTCTCCTTTTTTCTTTAAGCTAGAATAAGCTAATTCTTTTAATTTATCTAATTTATCTGTAACAACTGTATAGGAAACATCTTGGCTATTAGTTGAAGTTTGAGTAAATCTTCCAGCTTCAATAATTTGTTCAAGTTTTTCCCTTTCTACAGGCTTATTTTTAAAACGTCTAACACTTCTTCTAAACTTAATAAAGTTTAAAAGATTTTCTGCTTCTACTGTAAAAGTATCTTTGTTATAAGGTTTTACATCATCCATATTATAATCATCTGTTGAAACTGCTTCTACAGGACAGACTGCAACGCAATGAGAACATTTAATACACCCATCATTATTGATTTCTGCTTTTCCATCTTTTAATGAAATAACACGAGTAGGACAATCTTGAATACATTGTGTACATGCTATACATTTTTCTCTATCTACTTTAAACATTTTAAAAACACTCCTTAATTTTAATATAATATTATTTTGCACTTTATATTAATATTAATTATAAATATTGTTTTTGACTTTTATATTAATAAAATTTATAATTTGTATATTAATAAAAGAACACTTATTAATGAATAATGTGATTATATCATTGGTTAGAACTGTAAGTCCAATTGATAATATTCATAAATATATAACTAAAAGTTATAGAAAAAACCAACTTATTAGTTTGTGTTAAAAATATGATTCTTAAAGCAGTTAGATATTATAAAAATTAAGGTTAGTAGGAGAAATTAATATGAATTTACAGCAATTAGAATATTTTAAGATTATAGCAGAGACAAAAAACTTTACTACAGCATCTAATATTTTATTAGTGACTCAGCCGGCATTAAGTAAAGCTATTTCAAAGCTAGAAGAGGAGTTAAATGTTCCGTTATTTGAAAGAGAAGGGCGTAATATAAAAATAACTAAATTTGGAGAGGTATTTTTAAAGTATGCAGAATCTGCTCTTAATGATATTGAAAGAGGAATAGAAAAAATACAAGATATGAAGAAGAATAATGATAGGGTTATTTCAGTATCATCTACATATTGTATAGGGGCAACTTTTATGCCATTTTTAATAAGTAATTTTTTAAATAATAACATGCAGACAAAGTTTAATTTTAATAATCAAACAACGGTAGAAATATTAAAAGACTTAAAATATGGAAAAATAGATTTTGGATTTTTTGATAATATAGACAGCATTAGTAATTATCCGGAAATAGAAGTAGCTTTGGTAAAGAAAGAAGAGTATGTATTAATAGTACCTAAAAATCATTCTTTAGCTAATAAGGAAGATGTTTATTTAAAAGAGTTAAAAGAAGAGAATTTTATTGTTTATAATAGTAAAGATAATGAAAAGAAAATATCATATGCTGAGATTATAGGATATAATCCTAAGATATCAGTAGAGCCCACTGAAGCGAGTATGCTAGCTGGATTGGTTTCTGCAGGGGCTGGTATTGCAATAGTTATAAATACACCTATGATTAATACCAATAAAATTTCTAAGCTTAAAATAAAGGATGAAATTGGATATAAGAATATTTATATGGCATGGAATAAGGAAGCTTATATTTCAAAAATTGCAGATGAGTTTAAAGACTATATACTGGAAAACATAAGTCACTGGTAAGTTTAAATTTATTAAAGTCTAGTAAGAAATTATAAAAAAATACATATATATAGATGAATATCTATATATAAGATGATATAATAAATACATCTTATGTAATTAGGGGATGATAATATATGAATAAACCAAAGGTAGCTTTTATATGTGTACATAATTCTTGTAGATCACAAATGGCAGAAGCATTAGGAAGAAAATATGGGATAGATGTTTTTGAAAGTTACTCAGCAGGAACAGAAATAAAACCACAAATAAATCAAGATGCAGTAAGAATAATAAAAAAGTTATATGACATAGATATGAATGAAACTCAAAGATCAAAGTTGTTGGGTGATATTCCAAATGTTGATATAGTTATAAAAATGGGATGTAATGTTATATGTCCTTATTTACCTGGAAATCATGTAGAAGATTGGGGATTAGAAGATCCAACTGGAAAAGAAGATGAAGAATTTATTAAAATAGCAACAAGTATAGAGTTAAAAGTTAAGGACTTAGCAGAAAGAATTAAAAATAATAAGTTATAATGTATATAAATTATATGACTAACTGAAAGTATAGATATTTAAATTTTCAGTTAGTCATATTTATATTTTAATCAAATCCTAATAAAGACCCTATAAAATGAATTGCAAAAGCAGCAATCCATGCTATACCACATTGCATTAAAGCCATAGCAATGGCGACCTTTTTTGAGCCAAGCTCTCGCTTTATACAAGCTATTGCAGCAACGCAAGGAGTATATAATAATGTAAATATTAAAAATACAAATGCAGTAAAAGGTGTGAATAAAGTTGATAATGACGAAGTATTTCCACCTAATAATACAGTTAAAGTACTTACTACATTTTCCTTAGCTGAAAACCCTGTAATTAAAGCAGTTGATATTCTCCAATCACCAAAGCCAAGTGGAGAAAATAAAGGAGAAATAAGGCCACCTATTAAAGCAAGTAAACTAAATTTAGAATCACTTACAACATTAAGTTTTGCATCAAAGGTTTGTAAAAACCAAATAATAATAGTTGCTACAAATATAATGGTAAATGCTTTTGTTATAAAATCCTTAGCTTTACTCCATATTAATTGCCAAACACTTTTAGGGCTAGGAAATCTATAGTTAGGTAATTCCATTACGAAAGGAATAGGTTGTCCTTTAAAAGCACTATTTTTAAGTAAAAAAGAAAATAAGACTCCGACAATAATTCCAGAAAAATATAAAATAACCATAACTAATGTACGATATTTTGGAAAAAATGCATAAGTAAATAATGCGTAAATAGGAAGCTTAGCAGAGCAACTCATAAATGGAATTAATAACATTGTCATTTTACGATCTCTTTCTGATGATAGTGTTCTAGTAGACATAATTGCAGGTACAGAACAACCAAAACCAATTAAAAGAGGAACAAAACTTCTACCGGAAAGCCCAATTTTTCTAAGAAGCTTATCCATAACAAAAGCAATTCTAGCCATATATCCACTATCTTCTAACACAGATAAAAAGAAAAATAGAACTACTATAATTGGTAAAAAGCTAAGAACACTTCCAACTCCACCAAAAATACCATCAATTAAAAGAGATTTTACTATAGGGTTAAGTTCATAAGCAGTTAATCCATTATCACAAACCTGTGTAAACCATGATATTACCATTGATAACCAATCAGATAAGGTAGCACCAATAACATTAAAAGTTAGCCAGAAAACTAAAGCCATAATAGCAATAAAAGCAGGTATAGCAGTATATTTTCCTGTTAGTATATTATCAATTTTTACACTACGTACATGAGATTTACTTTCAAGGGGCTTTATAACAGTATTATTACAGACATTACTAATGAAAGTAAACCTCATATCAGCAAGAGAAGCCTGTCTATCCTTACCAGTTTCTTTTTCCATTTCTATTATAATATGTTCCAGCAATTGCTTTTCATTATCATCTAATTTAAGTGCTTCTAAAATAAGCGAATCACCCTCAACAAGTTTTGTAGCGGCAAATCTAGCAGGGATTTTTACATTATTGGCATGGTCATCAATTAAGTGAAGTATTGCATGTATACATCTATGAATTGCAGCTTGTTCATAAGAGGCTTTCTCATCACAAAAGTCTAATCTTCCGGGACATTCATCAAACCTAGCAACGTGAATAGCATGTTCAATTAATTCATCAATTCCCATATTTTTAGAGGCTGATATTGGAACAACAGGAATACCAAGAGTTTGTTCTAATAAGTTAACTTTAATGGTTCCACCATTTTCTTGAACTTCATCCATCATATTAAGTGCAAGAACTATTGGAAGGTCCATTTCTATTAATTGCATAGTTAAATATAAATTACGTTCAATATTAGTTGCATCAACAATATTTATAATACCTCTAGGATGATCTTTAATAATAAAATCTCTAGTTACAATTTCCTCATTTGTATAAGGAGAAAGAGAATATATTCCAGGAAGATCTGTAACAGTAGCTTCAGGGTGATTTTTAATTACACCATCCTTTCTATCAACTGTAACGCCAGGAAAGTTTCCTACATGCTGATTGCTACCAGTTAATTGATTAAAGAGTGTGGTTTTGCCACAATTTTGATTGCCAATTAACCCAAAGGTTAAAGGCGCTCCTGGAGATAATTCATCACCTTTTTTATTAACATGATAAATTCCCATTTCACCTACTTGAGGGTGAGGGATATCGTTAATTCTTTCTTTATAATTATTAATGCATTTTGTATCAGTAATATCTTTAATTTCTATTTTTGCAGCATCTGCAAGTCTTAGTGTAAGTTCATATCCACGTACACATAATTCAATGGGGTCCCCCATGGGAGCAACCTTTATAAGAGCCACTTTAGTATTAGGCGTAAGTCCCATATCAAGAAAATGATTCCTTAGTGAACCATCACCACCGACACTAACAATTGTTGCACTTTTTCCTACTTCTAATTCATCTAATGTCATTTAAATCCACCTGCCTTTATTGCTTCATTATTACAATATTTATTCAAAAAATATTGATTTAGAATAATATACATTCCGGTGTAAATGGAATAATTCCCTTTATTAATGAGTGTATGATATAATAAATTAGAAATCATACAAGATAAAGGAGTACTATAAAGATGGGATTATTTAATATGTTTAATAAGAGCAAGGATAAAAAGACACCAATGGTAGAGGAGTGCTTTAGCGAAACAGGAGATTTATTAGGTGAGATAATTGATTTAGCATCAAGATATACTGTTGATGATAATTTATTAGATAAATATAGTAAAGATGGATTAGAGATAATTCTTATTAATAAAGCAAGAGAAAGCCTAGAAGATGTATTAGTTAATGTAGGAAAGTCATTAGATGAGTATTATAATAATGAATATAATACTGTGAAAAACTCAACAAAAGAAAATAATAAATTTTCATATTCTTTAGATGCATTTGTAGCGCTTTTCAATAATTCTCTTGATTTATATTCAGAAAATGAAGAGGTAAGGGATAATCTAAATTCTTGTTATAAGGAATGTACTACTGAATTAAATAATATTAAAGAAATCTTAAGTGATGATAAGGCTATTCAAGATTTTACTGGAGTTATGCCAGTTGTAGAGGAAGTAGAGGAAGTAGAGGAAATTATAGAAGAAGCTGAAGTAACTAGAAAAGAAGATAAAACATCAGAAGAAAATGATAATGAAGAAAAGTCTATAATAATTGAAGATGACTGTAATAGTGATGTAGATGGAGACTTAATAATTAATACAGATAAAATGAAAGTTTATTTTATTAGAATGAGCCGTAATGAGGAAGATGAGATAAATTTAAACTTATGTATTGAAAATAAATCAGATAAAGAAGTTCTAGTTGAAGGTAAGGATATATCTGTAGATGGAAATGTAACAGAGCCAACATTTAGATGTAGTATATCTGCTAGAAGTAGAGTTTATGATAAGATGATATTTAAAAATGATATACAACAGTTAATTAATTTTGAAGGAACTTTTGTAATGATAGAAACTAACACAGAGAAAGTTATAGATGAAAGTAAAGTTTCTATGTTTAAAGAAGATTAAAAAAGAGAGCCTAAGGAAGGATTTTCTAAGGGCTCTCTTTTGTTTTAATATTAATCAGAAATGCTCTTATTAATTAATATATCCTAGATACTTATATAGAGTAATATTGGCAATAAGTGGACAAGGAAATACAGTAAATGTATAATATAGAAAAAAACATAATTGGAGCAATAAAATGATAAATAATATTGAAAAATACTATGTAAAAACAATTGGTGAATTACCTCGTGGGACTTTAAATAAAATAACAGATGTGAAAGGGGTAAGAGTTGGTCACTATACTGTAGATACTGAATCAAATAAGACTGGAGTTACTGTTATACTGCCTACTGAAGAAAATATCTTTATTAATAAATTAGTTGCAGCAACTTTTGTTTTAAATGGTTTTGGTAAAAGTCAAGGTCTTATACAAGTAGATGAACTTGGGAATATAGAAACACCTATTGCATTAACTAATACATTAAATGTTGGATTGGTTCATGATGGATTAGTAGAATATATGCTTAACATTTGTGATAAAGAAAATGTAGAAGTTAAATCTATAAATCCTATAGTATGCGAGTGTAATGATAGCACTCTTAATGATATTAAAAATAGGGTTATTAAAAAAGAGCATGTATTTGAGGCTATAAAAAATGCAAAAAAAGATTTTGAAGAAGGCGATGTAGGTGCAGGTAAAGGCACTATATGCTTTGGATTAAAGGGTGGAATAGGATCTTCATCAAGAATTATAAAAGTTAATAATAAAGAATACACCATAGGTGTTTTAGTTCAATCTAATTATGGGAAAACTTCAGATTTTATTATTAATGGAGAAAATTTTGGTAGAGAAATTGAAGAAAAAATAGAAGGAGCTATATTAGATAGAGGGTCTATCATTGTAGTTATTGCAACAGATTTACCAGTATCAGATAGGCAACTTAAAAGAATAATAAAGAGAGCTAGTGTTGGACTTGCCAGAACTGGGTCTATTATTGGACATGGGAGTGGAGAAATTTTTATAGGATTTACAACAGCAAATAAAATTTCTTATTTAGATAAAGAAGAAATAGTTAATCAAAAAATATTAAATGAAGCCATTATAGATAGAGCATTTAGAGCTGTTGCAGAGGCCACAGAAGAAGCAGTATTAAACTCCATGTTTAATGCTAATACTGTAACAGGATTTAATAATAAAACTAAATATAGTATAAAAGAATTTATTTAATTACATAAATAGGGGGAATAGTATATGAAGAATATAGGTTATTATAATGGTGAAGTTGGATTAATTGAAGAAATAAAAATACCAATGTTAGATAGGGGTATGTATTTTGGAGATGGGGTTTATGAAGCAACATTCGCTATAAATAATAAAATTTTTGCATTAGAAGACCATTTAGATAGATTATATAGCAGTGCAGCATTATTAGATATTAATATACCTAATACTAGAAAAGAAATAAGTGATTTGCTAGAAGAATTAACAAGTAAAGTTGATTCAAAAGTAAAGTTTATATATTGGCAAATAACAAGAGGAACAGCACCTCGTAAGCATATATATCCTAAGGAAATAAAGGGAAATCTTTATATAACAATAACTCCATTTAGTGATGTTAGAGTAGCAGATAAAAAACTTAAGCTTATAACAGTAGAAGATACTAGGTTTTTACACTGCAATATAAAAACATTAAATTTAGTTCCGAATATTATGGCATCACAAAAAGCAGAAGAGGCTGGCTGTGATGAGGCAATTTTCCATAGAGGTGATATAGTTACAGAAGCATCTCATAGTAATGTTCATATTATAAAAAATGGTGTTTTTAAAACTCATCCAACAGATAACCTAATATTACCAGGGATATCAAGAAAGCATATAATTGATATTTGTAGAGAAAATAATATAAAGGTTGATGAAACCCCATTTACAGTAAAAGAAATGATGGAGGCAGATGAAGTTATTGTAACTAGTTCAAGTAAATTAATAGTACCAGCCTGTGAGATTGATGGAGTATCAGTAGGAGGAAAAGCTACAGATATAGTAAGGCTTCTTCAAGAGGAATACTTTAAAAAAGTTGATTTAGAAACAAAATGAAATATAATTTAGTAAGTTTATAGTAATAAAATTTTTATTTATAAATTTAAAGCCTTGACAAGAATATAAATATATTGCTATAATTATTCCAAAATATGTAATAGCTTATTAAGAGTGGTGAAGGGACTGGCCCGATGAAACCCAGCAACCTGTTAAAAGTTACTAATTAGAAGTTAGTAGTGAGTAATTAGAGTGAAAGAAATTCTGTAGAGTTTAATCCATAATTATTAACTAGAAACTTTAAACTAATAACTATATTAACGTGGTGCTAATTCCAGCAGGATTTCCTGAGAAATAAGATAGTATGTTTGTTTAATTGAAAATTATTTTGAAATTAACACTTCTTATTTTTAAGAAGTGTTTTTTATTTATTTAAAAATAATAAAAGGAGGCAAAACTACAGAACATTTTAAATTGAAGTAATTTCCAAATTTTAATTTAGGAAATCATTTACGTAAATATCAGCAATAAGCATTAAAAACAAATAATATTGGGGAGATGATAAAATGTATAAAGAAGTAGAAAAAACTATTGGAAAAGTAAAATATCATCATAAATTAGTTGATGATACTGGAAATGTTCATCATCATAATAAAGCAAATGAAGTTAATGATTATATTACAGCAGTAGCTGAATATAGAAAGACATTTGCATCTAAGCAGGATGTAATAGAAAAAACTCCAGATCCAGCGGTTAAAGAGATGGTATTGCATTTAGATAAATTAGGGTGTGATACAGCCTTTGATAGGTTTGATAAACAGAAGCCACAATGTACTTTTGGGCTAGCTGGAGTGTGTTGCAAGATATGTAATATGGGGCCTTGTAAAATAACTACTAAAGCAACAAGAGGGGTTTGTGGGGCAGATGCAGATTTAATAGTATCAAGGAATATATTAAGAAGTCTTGCTGCAGGAGTAGCACAACATGGAGCTCATGCAAGAGAACTTATGTTATCATTAAAAGCTGTTGCAGAGGGAAACTTAAATATACCTATTTTAGGAGTTGATAAGTTAAAAGCTACAGCAACTCAATTTGGAATAGAAATAAAAGGTAGAGAAATAAATGAAATAGCATTAGAACTTTCAAATGTATTGTTAGAAGATTTATCTAGGGCAGTTCATGATGAATATAAGACAATAAAAGCATGTGCACCACCGGAAAGACAAAAAGTTTGGAAGGAGTTAGATATACTTCCTATAAGTGCTTATCATGAAGTTTTTGAATCTTATCATAAAAGTGGGGCAGCTGTTGACGGTGATTATAAAAGCATAATGCAGCAATTTTTAAGATGTGGATTAGTGTTTGTATTTACTGGAGTAGTAGCTTCATCAATAGTAACAGATTCTTTATTTGGAATTGGAGATAGAGCAACATGTAAAGTTAATGTAGGAGCATTAAAAGAGGGATATGTTAATATTGCAGTTCATGGACACTTGCCTACACTTGTCAGTGAAATAGTAAGAGTAGGAAGAAGTGAAGAATTTATTGGACTAGCTAAAAAGAGTGGAGCAAAGGGAATACAATTTTATGGAATATGCTGTTCTGGACTTTCAGCAATGTATAGATATAATGATGTAATACCACTTTCTAATGCTATTGGAGCAGAATTGGTACTTGGAACAGGAGCCTTAGATTTATGGGTTGCTGATGTACAAGATGTATTTCCATCAATTATGGACGTTGCTAAATGTTTTAAAACAACTGTAATAACAACATCAGATAGTGCAAGACTTCCAGGAGCAGAACACTATGGATATAATCATGAACATTCAAACTTTAATGAAACAGAAAGTTTAGCAAGAAAAATTGTAATGAGAGCAATAGAAAGTTTTGTAGAAAGGAAAGACATTCATGTATCTATACCTAAGTATGAAACAACTGCAGAAGTAGGCTTTTCAGTTGAATATGTAAATAAGAGATTTGGAGGGTTAAGGCCTATAGTAGAAGCGTTAAAAAGTGGTCAAATATTAGGCATAGTTAATTTAGTAGGATGTAATAATCCAAGAGTTATATATGAAAGAGCAATTCTAGATGTAGCAGAAACATTAATTAAGAATAATATTTTAGTACTTACTAATGGGTGTGCTTCATTTCCTTTATTAAAGCTTGGATTATGTAATATAGATGCATTAGATAAAACAGGAGAAGAATTAAGATCATTCTTGAAGCCAGATTTACCACCAGTATGGCATATGGGGGAATGTATAGATAATGCTAGGGCATCTGGATTATTTGCAGGAATAGCAAATACAGCTAATGAAAAAATAAAGGATATGCCATATGCATTAGCAAGTCCAGAGTGGTCTAACGAAAAGGGAATAGGTGCAGCATTAGGATTTAGATTGTTTGGAATAAATTCATATCATTGTGTTGAAGCTCCAATACAAGGATCAACTAATGTATTAAACTTTATGAAAACAGGAACTAAAGACATATTAGGATCAACTATGACAGTGGATATTAATCCAATAAGCTTAGCAAATAAAATAGTAGAGGATTTAAAAGAAAAACGAGAAAAATTAGGATGGAGTTGTAAGTAGGGAAGTTAAATAGTTAGGAGGGTGTATTGTACATCCTCTTAACTATTATTAGTTAAGTGTGATATAAGATTATCTTTAAATGAGGTCATATTTTCTTTATCATGATGAGTTAAACTTTTAATGTAAAATGTAGAAAGTTCTTTAAGTAGTTCAATAATCATAGATTTAACTTCATCATCCATAGTTTTTAATGCATTAAAAATGATAGGAATATTATTTTTCCAATTTTGAGATATTTCAATAAAGCTTTGAGATTTAGTACAAGTAAAAATATCAAATAAGTTATCTATAAATAATCTTCGTTTTTCATCACAAATATTACTTAACCAGTCATGTAAAGTATCACTAGTATATTTAGATCCATAAGAAATTTTCTCTAAATAATTAAAATCAGAATTAACTATTTCCCAGGAAAAAGGATCATGTTGTCTTAAACCACCAAATTTATTACTTTTTATTACATTATAATCTTCATGATTTTCAAGGAGCATGCCTATAATTGATGATTGAGGCAAAGTTTTATTTATTTTATCTTTTATTTCATTAAAAGCATCACTTTCTATTATTTCCTTTCTAAATCCAGGACCATCGTGACTAAATATTTTTTTTATCCGAGGTTTAATTCTATAATTACAATTCATAGCAGCATAAACGGCAATATTTCCACCTTTAGAATGTCCGCCTATATAAAGGTCATGAGGAATTAGGTTTGCAATAGTATTTACATATTCAGCTCCTTCATTGTGAGAAGGAACAGGAGTAGTGAAAGCTAAATTAAAATCCTCTTTCCATCCTACAATACTATAATCTGTACCACGAAATGCTATATAGGCAGTAGTATTATTTAATATAAAAGTAGTTGCAGAAAATTGTTTTTCAGAAATAGGATCAATTTTTGAAAGATGATAATTAATTCTTATATCTCTAAATCTAGGATTAGAAGATACATAAAAAAGTAGTTCTTTAGTAAGATTTCCATAAGGAATTGTATCAAACATTTTATGAAAAAACTCTGCTTTTAATAAATCCTTAAAACTTGCAGGAGCTCTATTTGAGTTTATACATCCTACCAAATTATCAAGTATTATATAGCTTATTTGAGAAAGAATTAATGAATCTACAACATTAAATTCTTTTTCATTCATAGAATTAAGTTCATTTTCAGCATAATTAATTATATTTTCCATATTAAACTCCCATAATAAAAAATTTTCTATTAATTATTGTTTTAACATAAATAATGAGAATGATACATTAAATTTATTTCCAATGATTTTGTTTAGAGTTATTTTAAATTAGTATATAATAAAAAATGAGAAAGAAAGGATGGTAAACATATGAAAAGTTTAGATTTTATTTATAACAGAAAAAGTATTAGAAAATTTAAGAGTGAAGAAGTATCAAGAGAAGATATTATTAAAATGTTAGATGCTGCAATACATGCACCATCACCAAAGAATCAGCAAACATGGCATTTTGTTGTAATTCAAAATAATGAATTAATTAGTAAAATAAGTGATATAGTAGAGAAAAATCATATTAATTTAGCAGAAATGGCTAAAGAAGAAAAGCAAAGAAAGTTAATGATGAATTTACTATCTTATTATACTTGCTTTAAAAATGCGCCAGTATTAGTAGTTGTATACTCAAAAGAGTATTATATGGTGGAGGAAACTATTCTTAAGGATAATAATGCAAGTGAAGAAGTGTTAAGTGAATTAAGATTCCCAAATTCAGCAGCTCAAGGTATAGGGGCAGCTGTAGAGAATTTCTTATTAGCAGCTACAGAGTTAGGGTACGGTACATGCTATATGACAGGACCTACTCATTCTAAAGTAGAAATTGAAGAGCTTATTAATTTTGAAAAAGAAGGATATAAGTTAATGTCAATGATAGCACTAGGTGTTGCGGAAGAAGATACTCCAAATTCACCACCACGTAAAACACTTGAAGAAGTTGTTACTTTTATAGATTAGTTTTATAAAACTTAAATAAAGGGGCTTGAGAATTTATGAGAGATTATATTAAAGAGAAGTTAGAAGAAAGAAATGAGAGAATAATTAATGCCATAATAAAAAAAGCTAATACTATTTGTCCGAAATCTATTGCATTCATAGGAATATATGGCTCCTTTTATAGTGGGGATATACATGAAAAATCAGATTTAGATTTATGTATTGTTATAAATGATGATGATGGATGGAAGATTTCAAAATGTTTTATCTTAGAGGATGTTGCATTTGATATTTATTGTACACCTTGGAGTTTACTTGAATATATGGCAGAGTATAAAGATCCTTATATTGCAAAGCTTTTAGATTTAAATATTGTATATGTTAATGATGAAAAATATTTAGATAGATATAAAAAATTAAGAGAAAAAGCTTTAGATAAATTAAATAGTGAATTTTCTAGTGAAGATAATGAAAAGGCAGAAGGTTTTGTAAATGACGCTCTTAAGGAATATGCAAATGTTATGATAAGTAGCGAGTATAGTGAGTGTAGGCATAAGGTTGCAGAAATGCTTTATTATATTGAACAAGCTATTTATATGTATAACAAAAAATATATATTAAGAGGTGTAAAGAGAATTCCAGAAGAGCTTGCTATGATGGACAAGTTACCTATAGAATTTAATACACTCTATAATAAATCAGTTAAAGTTGAGAGCTGTGAAGAAATTAAAAATATAGCAACAAAGTTAATGAAGTCAGTTAAAGAATTTTCAAAAGATATGAAATTAAAGATTACAGAAAAGAAGGAAATTGAAGCAGAGAATATTAGGGGATCTTATGAAGAAATCTATTCTAACTGGAAAAATAAGATGTATTATGCTGCAGAAAATAATGATACTTATTTATCTTTAATGACTGCTTCAAGCTGTCAGTCATTTTATGATGATATGTATAGTGAGTATAATATTGAAAAAGTTGATATTATGAAAAGTTTAGATACTAATTTAAAAGAAGCAGCAGTAGTTTTTGATAAGGCTATGGAAAAATATAAAAGGAATTATGATAAAGTAGGACTTACAGTTAATAAGTATAAAGATTTAGATGAGTTTGAAGAAAATTATTAGTAAGTTAGTAGATGCAGTTTATTAAAGTAAAAGGACACAATTAGCGTGTCCTATATATATATATATTAAATTATGAAATTTAAAATTATGGCTAAGACGCCACCGATAACTAATGAAACCGTGCTTAATCCTATGCTTACAGTAGTTTTTATATTACTAGTTTTATCTTTTTCTAGTTTAGTTACTTCAAGATTTGCATTAGCAATATATTGAGCATTATTTTGACCAAAGCCTTGCATAGATAATCCCATTGGATTTCCACCAAGAGATGAAAGAACTCCCACCATAATCAAGACTATACCTTCAATGAAAAGCACATCTTTTAATGTGTAATCTTTGAAATTTGTAATTATAAGTGCAACTCCAAATAATAATATAGCCCAAACTATTCCGAAAATAGCACATTTCCAAATAGGTTTTAATATACTTTTATCCATAGCTTTTTCCCCTTTTTATATGGAAATAAAGTTTTTATATACTTATTATATACTATTAAATACTACATATAAAGAATAAATTTCTAAATTATAAAATATTTTCCTGTAAAGTGGAGAGTAGGGATTCTAATTCATTTATAGTAATATATTAGTAGACTCCTATACAAATATATTACTTTTAAGGAACTTTATTATTGTATAAATAGTCTAATTTGTATGATAATGTAAAAGGAGTTGAGATTATTTTATGAAAAGACTTATTACTTATGGTATCTTTTCAATAATACTTATATTTAATTTAACGGGATGTATTAATATGAAATCATCAAAAGAGGATGTAACAATAAGAAAGTGTACTAGCATAGTAGAAGTGTCAAATGATAATATTAAAATGATAGCATATAATTGGTTAGATGAAACTAATAAAGAATCAATAATTAATATAGAAGAGGCAAAAGTAGAAGAAGTAATACGTGAAGAACAATATTTTGCTGAAGTAAATGAAGAAGAGATAGATTTTAAAGGTAAAATAGTTTATAAAGTAACTTTCAATACGGTATGTGATGAGATATTAGGACCAATAGCAATTTATATTGATAAGGATAATCTTAATGTAGTTGGTATGGATATTAGAAAATAATTAATAAAGGGTGAAAGAAATAATGAAAATTAATAGAATTGAGGTCAAAGAAGCATTTGATAATTATGTAGAAAATTATGATAGCAGTGATGAAAAAATAAAGTTAAAGATAGAGCATACATATCGTGTAAGTGAGTTGTGTGAAAGAATAGCTAAAAGTATAAATATGAGTAATGAAGATATTGAGATTGCTTGGATTATAGGAATGCTTCATGATGTAGGTAGATTTGAGCAAGTGAAAAGATACGAAACTTTTAATGATTTTAAATCAGTTGACCATGCTAAGTTAGGTGTAGAAATATTATTTAAAGATGGGAAGATAAGAGAATTTATTGATGATTTAAGTAAATACGATTTAATTAAAAATGTAATTGAAAATCATAATGCATATAAGATAGCAGAAGATATTTCGGAAGAAAGTAAAACTTTTTGTAATATATTAAGAGATGCAGATAAAATAGATATTCTTAAAGTAAATACTATTGTTCCATTAGAAGAAATTTATAATGTAACAACAGATGAGATATATAATTCAGAAGTTACAAAGGAAGTATTAGAAAACTTTAAAAGAAAAGATACAATTTTAAGAACTTTAAAAAGGACGGCTGTAGATAATATAGTAGGGCATATATCTCTATTATTTGGACTTGTTTATGATGAAAGTATAAAAATAGTAAAAGAACAACAATATTTAAAACAAATTTTAGAGTTTAAATCTAAAAATGAGTATACTAACGAGCAGTTTGAGGAAATTAGAGAAATTACTAATAGGTATATGGATGAAAGAGTTTGTAATATGACCTTGTAAAAATTCACATAAATATTAAAAATAGTGGAAATACAAGGAATGAAAGATATATTATTTATATAAGAAGTAAAAAAGAACTTAGATAGTGTATTAAGTATTAATGAATTGTATATACAAAGATGTTTAACGAAAAGAGGAGAGGGAAAATGGGATATGTAGCAAGTAGTAAAAGATATGAAGACATGAAGTATAACAGATGTGGCAAAAGTGGATTGAAGCTTCCAGAAGTATCATTAGGATTATGGCACAATTTTGGAGATACAGCAGTTTATGAAAATATGAGACAATTATGCTTTACGGCATTTGATAATGGAATTACTCATTTTGATTTAGCAAATAATTATGGACCTGCTCCAGGAAGTGCAGAAAAGAATTTTGGGAAAATTCTAAAAGAGGATTTAGGTGCATATAGGGACGAAATTATAATAAGTACTAAAGCAGGTTATGATATGTGGGAAGGTCCTTATGGCGATTGGGGAAGCAGAAAATATTTACTTGCAAGTTTAGATCAAAGTTTAAAACGTATGGGACTTGAGTATGTTGATATTTTTTATCATCATCGTATGGATCCAGAAACACCCTTAGAAGAAACAATGGGTGCACTTGATCAAGCAGTAAAAAGTGGAAAAGCTTTATATGTAGGTCTTTCTAATTATGATGGGGAAACAATGCAAAAGGCATGCAGAATTTTAGCAGACTTAAGGTGTCCATTTATAATAAATCAAAATTCTTATAATATTTTTAATAGAAATATAGAAAATAATGGACTAAAGAAAATGGCGGAAGAAGAAGGAAAAGGAATTATATCATTTAGCCCTCTCGCACAAGGAATATTAACAAACAGATATTTAAATGGAATTCCAGCAGATAGTAGAATTGTTACAGATGGAAGATTCTTAAATAAGGAAAATGTTAATGAAAATAGTGTAAAACGTATTTATGAATTAAATGAACTTGCTAAAATGAGGGGTGAAAGTCTTGCACAAATGGCATTAAAATGGGTGTTAAAAGATAATGTAGTAACAAGTGTATTAATTGGAGCGTCTAAAGTAGAGCAAATTTTAGATAATATAAAGGTTATTAATAGCACTGGTTTTACTGAAGAAGAATTAAGAAAAATAGATGAAATATCATTAGGTATATAAATTATATAATTAAAAAAATAGCAGTTGTAAGGTAATCTTACAACTGCTATTTTAATTTATTTAATATAAAAATATACTGAATTAATAAGTAGTTATAATAAATCTTTCTAATGAAGATCTATCCTCGACTACTTCACTTAGACTTATTCCTAAACTGTTTTCTAAATTTTCTCTTGTAAATGTAGTAACTGTTCCACCCTCTATATTAGGGCTTTTTATATAGAAATTTACTTTATCAAGATTATCTACTAAAGCTAGTATAATAGCAGCATTAGCTTTCATTACAAAAGGCAAAGAACATGATGTTACAGAACCATCTTCAAATTTTATAGATATATCTTCAAACTGATTATAATTTATAGTGATTTCATGTGGTTCAGATTTTGTTTGTAATTCAAACCCTTTATTATATGTATTACCAGGTAAGTTTGAGATAATATTTCCTAGTGCAGAATTATCACCAGCTTTAGACCCTTTATATTCTAATAATTTATTTAAATTTACATTTGATTCATTAGATGAGTCATTTGAAGGGGGAGATTGAGAGCATCCAGCTATTATTGATAATAATAACAAGAGCAATACTATGATTAGTTTCTTTATTTTCATGATTTTTATTCCTTTCTATATATTAAATTAAAAAGTAATTTAATATTATTATGTACTAAATTAAAATAAAAATATTAGGATTTAAAAAATACAATTATACCATCAAGTATGTTTTATTAACTACTTTATAACAACAAGTATATTTTATGAATATATAATTGTAAATATGTAGAGTTTAAGTAAGGAGGAAATTAAGATATAAATACTTATTAATGATGTAAGGAATATTATGTGATTAATATAATATAACTTATATAGGGATGAATAATTTAACTTCAAGATATCATTTGTTTTTATGATATAAATATTATCTTAGGGGGAATAAGATGAAAAACAAATTAAATCTTAAGAAAAGCTTAGCTACCATTTTAGTGTCGTTGTTTTGTATCAGCCTTTTACCTACTAATATTTTAGTTAGTGCAGAAGAAGTTACAGAAGAAAATAATGTTGAGTTAAAAGAAAATAAAAAGGTTAATGTTCACATTCTTGCAACTACAGATTTACATGGAAGATTTACAAATTATGAGTATGCAAGAGATTTACAATCTGATGGTGGATTAACTCAAATATCTACTTTAATTAAAGAAAATAGAAATGGAAATACAGTAATAATTGATAATGGTGATACTACTCAAGGAAATTATAATCATTTATTTTTAAATGATGATATGTCTCCAATGATACTAGGGTTAAATGAAATTGGATATGATGTATTTAACTTAGGTAATCATGAATTTAATTTTGGAATGAATAAATTAAATGATTTTATAAATCAAACAAATGATAACTTAAATGTTTTATGTGCTAATCTTTATAAGGATGGAAATAGAGTATTAAATCCTTATATGATTAAGACTTTAGAAAATGGAGTTAAAGTTGCAGTAATAGGTGTAGTTTCTCCTTGGATAACAAAGTGGGATGCTGCAAACTTAGTAGGATATGAAGCAAAAAATCCTACAGAAGAGGTTACTAAAGTTATAGCTGAAATTAAGGTAGCTGGGGGAGCAGATCTTTATATAGTTTCAGCACATGTTGGTTTAACTTCAGAATATGGTGGTGGAGATAGTGCTACTGACATAGCTAATGCTAATCCAGAAGTTTCTGCAATAGTTATGGGACATAGCCATGAAAAGAAAGCTGGAATAAAAGTTAATAATGCTATAGTTGTACAACCAGGAAATAATGGGGCAGACTTAGGTAAGATAGATATAACTTTAGAAAAGACTGAAGAAGGATACAAGGTTATAGAAAGTTCAAGTTCTAATTTATCGACTAAAGGTATTAGTGTTGATGGGGATTTACAAGGAAAGCTTTCTAGTTATCACAGTAGAGCAATTGAAGATGCAAGAGGTGTAATAGGAACATTAGATAAATCATTGGCAGATGAAAATGAAGTTAAGGGAATTCCACAATCTTTAGTAGAAGACCAAGGTGTAACTGATTTTGTTAATGAAGTTCAATTATATAATAGTGCTAAATATCTTGAAGGCTTAGGTATTGAATCAAACTCTGGATACAGCGTATCAGGTGCTGCGCTATTTGATGCTAATTCTAATATGTTTGCTGGAGATATAACAAAGGCAGCTGTATCTAATATTTATAAATATGATAATAAACTTTATATAATAAAAACTAATGGTAAGCAATTAAAAAGATATATGGAGTGGACAGCTTCTATATATAATCAATTTAAAACTGGAGATTTAACAGTATCTCTTAATGAAGATATAAGATTATATCAATATGATATGTTTGATGGAATAACTTACGATATTAATATTTCAAAGCCAGCTGGTGAAAGAATTGAAAATCTTTATTTTGAAAAGGATGGTAAGGAAGTTTCAGATGAAGATGTAGTTTATCTTGCAGTTAATAACTATAGATATGATTCTATACTAAATTCTTCAAGTAATCCTGTATTTGAACCAGGGACTCATAAGAAAATTTATGATAGTGGTGCTGATGAAGTATCAGATATGAGAGATTTAATCATTGAATATATTACAAATGTTAAGAATGGAAAAATAACAAGAAATGTAGATAACAATTGGAAGTTAACAGGTATTAACTATAATGAAACCTTAAGAGCAGAAGCTGTTAGACTTGTTAATGAAGGTATATTAGAACTTCCTTCATCAGAAGATGGAAGAACTCCTAATGTTAAGAGCTTAACTTGGAATGATGTATTAAAAGCTTTAGATACAACTAGAATTGAATTTATGAGCTTTAATGATTTACATGGAAATGTAGAAGAAAGCGGTAAAAATATTGGTGTTGCTAAATTAGCTACACTATTAAAAGAAAGAAAAAATATAAAAGGTTCTAACTATGAAGCTTTTGCTGTAGCAGCTGGTGATTTATATCAAGGTACTGCAATATCTAATTTAACTTATGGTAAGCCAGTTTCAGAGTTCTTTGCTAATGTAGGATTAACTGCATCAGCTTTAGGAAATCATGAGTTTGACTGGGGAACAGATAAGATTATAAATTGGGGAAAAGAAGGAAACTTCCCATTCTTAGCAGCAAACATTGTAGATAAAGCTACTGGAAAACCTGTTGATTTTGCAGATCCATATTTAATTGTTGAAAGTAATGGATTAAAGGTAGGAATAATAGGTATAACTACAGAAGAAACAGCATATAAAACTAAGCCTGAGAATGTTAAGGATCTTGCTTTCTTAGCACCAGCAGAGGTTGTTAATAAATATGCTAAAGAATTAAAGGAAGAAAAGAGTGTTAATGCAGTAGTTGTATTATCTCATTTAGGTGCAACTCAAAATAGAACTACAGGTGAAATTACAGGAGAAACAGCAGATTTAGCTAAGGTTGTTAAAAATGTTGATGCTATAATAGGTGGTCATGATCATCAATTTACAAGTGGAACAGTTAACAATATTCCAATAGTTGAAGCTGGATATAATGGAAGAGGATTATCAGTTTTATCTTTTGATTTTGATAAGGAAGGAAATTTAGTTTCTGTAACTCCAAATACAGAAGAGGTTTATAAGAGAAGTGCAAGTATAGTTGCTGATGCAGATGTGGCAGCTTTAGTTGCAAAGAATAAAGAAGAATTATCACCAATATTAGATGAGAAGGTAACAGTTTTAGATAAAGATTTAGATTATAATTCAAGAGAAGGCTTACAACCATTAGGTATAGTTGTTGCAGAAACAATGAGAATTTTAGCTGATGCTGATATTTGTATTACTAATGGTGGTGGAATTAGAACTCCATTAACTGCTGGAGATATAACAGTAGGAGATATGTATACTATATTACCTTTTGATAATACATTATTTACAATGGAACTTAAGGGTTCAGATATAGTTAAGGCTATTGAACATGGAATTATGCCAGATAATATGGGATGGGGTCAATTCTCAGGTATAAAGGTTTGGTATGATAAAGATGCAGTAGCAGGGGAAAGAGTAACTTCAATAAGACTTGAAGATGGAACTAAATTAGATATGGATAAGTATTATAAGGTTGTTGTAAATGACTTTATGGCAACAGGTGGAGATGGATATGATTTCTCTAATGCAAAAGATATGTATGATACCAATATTGTTATGAGAGATGGTATTATGGAATATTGGAGAAAGAATGGAATAGATACTAATGTAGAAGAGTTATTAGTAGCAGGAAAAGATACTAATATTGATAAGGATGAAGATATAGATAAGCCTAGTGATGGTAATGGCGGAAGTTCAACAACTAAGCCTACTAAACCTACAGCTAAGCCAAATGGAGGTAAATTACCACAAACAGGTGGAGTTGATTCAATTATTGCAGTTTTATTTGGAGTATTAGTAGCAAGTAGTGGATATTTATTAATAAAGAAAAAGAGAAATGATATAGCATAATTTAAGAGGAAGAATGGTAGCATCCCAGGATGTAAATCATATATTATAAATAAAAAGTAGTTGCAAATCTTATTTTTGCAACTACTTTATTTGGGATTTATTGGAATCACCTTCTTTTAGGGCTAATAATAATTTATTCAATTAAAATTCTACTATCACTATCTGCAGTTAAATCTTTTTTAGGTAACTCAATAGTTAAAACTCCATTATCAAATTTAGCTTTAATTAAGTTCTTATTAACATTATTTATATAAAATCCCCTAGAAACTGATCCATAACTTCTTTCACGTCTAATATAGTTATCCTTCTTTTCTTCATTTTCATAATTTCTATTAGCAGAAATATTTAAATAGTTATTACTATAATCAATATTTATATCTTCCTTATTAATTCCTGGTAATTCAGCATGAACAATATATTTTTCAGGTGTTTCCTTTATATCAGTTTTAAAGTTTTCACTTGAATTAAATGATGATAACATGTTGTCATTAAAGAAATCATTGAACATGTCATTAATGCTTAATCCTCTATTATTTTCTCCATTATTAAATTTGAAAGGTACTAAACCAAACATACAAAGACCTCCTTTAAATGAAATTTAAAATTTTAATGTAGTTAGTTGAATTTATCATACTAAGGATAGTGGGTAATAAATTATCTTTAACTAACTTTAAATGTTATTTAGAGAAGCATTGTTTTTATTTACCTCTCTTATTTCTTTGTACAGTTATATTATATGTTCAAGGTCAAAGAAAGTCAAAGTCATAAGAGTGAGAATAATCGGTTATAAGTGAGAAAATAAAAGAGAGAATTTGATAAAAATTAATTTCAAAAAATTTTAACAAAATTTAAGTATTAAAAAGCAGATATGAAGATAACCAGAAGTGAGTTTTATAAAATATAACTTTTAATATTCTAAAAATAAATGGGAAAAATAAAAATGTAAATTAATGGGTTGATATTGTAGGTATAAATATATAGTGTTAACCATTATTTAACAAAAAACACTAATTTCTTAATATTGATTTAAAGAAACTCCTTTATAGTAAATAATGTAAGATATGTAAAAGATACATAGGGAGGATGAATTAATGAGTAAAAGAATAAAGGGGATAATTGCTGCCTTTTTAGTAGTAGCAGGAGTTACCACTAATATACATGCATCAAGAAGTAATGTAGTATATGCAAATGAAAAAGGAAAAGCTAAAAATGTAATTATGCTTATAGCTGATGGTATGAGTACAGAAGGAATCACATTAGCAAGACAAACAAAAGGTGGAAATTTAGCTATGGATGAAATTTCTGTAGGAAGTGTAATTACAAGTTGGGCAAATGGGCCAATAACTGACTCTGCACCAGGAGGAACAGTATATGCAGCTGGTGAAAAGACTAATAATAAGTATATAGGAACATCAGTTAATGATACTCCAATGGCTAGCATTGTAGAAGGTGCAGAAAGTGTTGGAAAAGCAACAGGAATAATAGCAACTAGTGAAATAACTCATGCAACTCCAGCTGATTTTACAGCACATACTAATAATAGAAAGCATTATAATCAAATACTACAACAACAAATTAATCAAGATATGGAAGTTGTTTTAGGTGGTGGATTCAATAAAGCAAGCGGATTTACATCAGAAGTTTCAACTGATGAGTTTACAGCTTATTATGAGGATCAAGTAAATAATATTAAAGAAGAAGGCTTTGATTTTATCACTACTAAAGATGAATTAGATAATTATGATGGTAATAAATTATGGGGAAGCTTCGCAGATGCAGATTTAAAATATGATTTTGATAGACAAAGTGATAATGATAATGTTCAGCCTTCATTAGCAGAAATGACTGATAAGGCTATTGAAGTTTTAAATAAAGATGAAGATGGATTCTTCTTAATGGTAGAAGGAAGTAAAGTTGACTGGGCGGCTCATGCTAATAATACTGTAGGAATAGTATCAGACATATTAGCTTTTGATGAAGCCGTTGAAGCAGCAGTTAATTTTGCAAAAGAAGATGGAAATACGGTAGTTGTTGTAACAACAGACCATGGTAATAGTGGTATAACTATTGGAAGTAACTATTATAACGATAATATTGGATCATATGATAAAGCGACATATGCAAATACTACTTACTTATTAAAAAATGCAACAATTACTGAAGAGCGATTTGATGAAATTTCATCTGGAAAGAGTGATGCAGAAATAAAAGCATTAGCATTAGAATACTATGGAATAGACTTAACTGCTGAAGAGCTAGCTATAGTAAAGGGAGAACAAGGTGAAGGCAGGCAAGTAGGAATAAGAGAAGTAATTGCTAGAAGAGTAGGAATTGGTTATACAACTGGTGGTCATACAGGAGAACAAATTTATCTTGGGGTATATGCACCATCTGATGTAGAACTTTTAGAAGGTGTTGTTGATAATACAGAAGTAAATAAATATATGCAAAGGGTTTTATTTGGTGAAGAAATATTAAGTAATTATACAAAGAAAGTTTATCAAGATGGTGAATCTGTATTAGGTAAAATTGAAGGAACAATTACTTCTGTAGATGAAAGTGTTAAATATTCACCAAAACTTACAATAGAAAGATTAGGAAATACTATTGAAGTAGATATATACACTAATAATTATAGAATTAATGGTGAAGAAAAAGAATTAAAAACTGTAGTTCCATATATAGATGGTAAGTACTTTATTCCTCAAGAATTAATAGATATAGTTTCTGGATTAAAGGAAAATAACATACCTAAGAAAGATATAGAAATTATAGAAGAAAATATTGTAGATGTAGATGTTATTAAAGAAGTAACTGAGGATATTAAAGATAAAGAAGATATTACTGAATCAACTGAAGATAACTCTAAAGATGATAAAGATTCAGTAAATAATAAGGATGCTGTTAAAGAGGAAAATGAATTTAGGGAAGAAGTTAATGCTGAAGAAGTAGGAGGAGCAAACTAATGATTTCAAAGAAGACAAGAAATACATTAATTTCAAGAGCAGGAGTTTTATTATTAGGATGTACACTTATATTTGGATTAAGTAATCCTTCTACTACTAAAGCAGATGACAAAAAGGTTAAGAAGGTTATTTACTTAATTGCAGATGGAATGAGCGATGGAATTCTTACTGCAGCAAAATATTATAATGATATTCAAGATGGAACTTTAGGTAATGATAAATTAGCTATGGACGATATTAGAAGTGGATTTGTTAAAACTGCATGGGCAAATGGTCCAATTACAGATTCAGCACCAGCAGGAACAGCATTATCATCGGGTTATAAAGCTAATCCAGGAGTTGTAGGGTTAAATACAGAAGGTCAACCAAAAGCAACAATATTAGAAGCAGCAGAATTAAATGGATTGGCTACAGGAATAATTGCAACTTCAGAAATTACACATGCAACACCAGCAGCTTTCTCATCACACGTTGAAAGTAGACAGGATTATAATTCTATTATGAAGCAGCAAGTATATAAAGATATGGAAGTTGTATTAGGTGGAGGAAGTGTATTCTTTGAAGCTACTGGTGGTGGAAAAAGAGATGATGGTAAAGATTTAACAGAGGATATTAAGGCTTTAGGGTATGACTATGTTACAAATAAGTCAGAAATGAATGAAAGTGATAGTGATAAGCTTTGGGGATTATTTGCAGAAAGAGATTTAGCTTATGATTTTGACAGAGTTGCTGAAGGTAATGAAGAAGAGCCAAGCTTAGCAGAAATGACTGAAAAAGCTATTGAAGTTTTAGAAAAAGATGAAGAAGGATTCATCTTAATGGTAGAAGGAAGTAAAATTGACTGGGCTGCTCATGCTAATGATCCAGCAGGAACAATTGGAGATATTTTAGCTTTTGATGATGCAATTAAAGTTGCATTAGATTATGCAAAAGAAAATCAAGATACTATTGTTGTAGTTACAACAGACCATGCAAATAGTGGATTTAGTATAGGTAATGAAAGTACAACAAGTGGGTATGATGATTTAACATTTGAAGAATCAATAATGCAAATTAAAGATTTTAAGTTAAGTGCAGAAAAGTTTACTGCCTTAGTAGAAGGAAAGTCTGATGAGGAAGTTAAAGCATTAATAAAAGAATATTATGGTTATTCAGATATTACTGCTGAAGAGCTTGAATATGCAAAGACAGGAAAAATAAATGAAGTAATGAAGATTCGTGCTAAGCTTGGTTATACTACAGGGGGACATACAGGAGGAGATGTTTACTTAGGTGTTTATGCTCCAGCAGGTGTTGAAAAGCTAAGAGGTACAGTTGATAATACAGAATTACCTAAGTATATGGCAAGTAATTTAGGATTAAACTTAGATTCTGCAAGTGAAACTTTATATCAAGATATAAAATCTAAATTAGAAGTAGAAGGTGCAACATTTGAAGTTAATACTGATGATGTTGAAAATCCATATTTCTTAATTGCAAAAGAAGATAAAACTTTAAAGGTAATTGCCAATAGCAACATAGTGGAAGTGTCTGTAGCAGGAGAAAAGATTGAAGATAAAGAGTTATCATCAGTTTCAATTTTAGCAGGTGATGTTGCATATGGTAATGGAGATGAAATAATAGAAATATTAAATGAAGAGGTTTCTGATGATACTGTAGGTGATGATGTAGATGGAGACAATAATGGAAGTGATTCAGGTTCAGGATCTACAGGAAATTCAGGAACAAATAAACCTTCAACTAAGCCAAATTGTTCTAAATTACCTGAAACTGGTGCTGTTGTAGGAAGTGGAATAGTAGCATTATTAGGTGTAGGTTCTATAGTAGCAGGTATGTTTACTTCTAAGAAGAAGAAAAAGTAAGTTTAGGGTTTTAAATTAAAATAGTAGTTAGATATGTAAAGTGTATCTAACTACTATTTTTTTATAATTATTATAAATAAGTTCTTTGAAGAGGTTATAAATTATTATGTAAAAATACTTGACTTAGAGCTAGCTACAAGGGGTATGATTAAATTATGAAATTATGATATATAATGAAAGTTGAGGATAATAAAATGACAATTACAGAGGTTAGTAAAAAGTATGATATTACAGCTGATACACTTAGATACTATGAGCGTGTAGGGATGATTCCACCTGTAACTCGTACGGCTAGCGGTATTAGAGATTATCAACAGAAAGATTTAAATTGGGTTGAACTTGCTAAATGTATGAGAAGTGCAGGATTACCAGTTGAGGCAATGATTGAATATGTTAAGCTATTTCAAGAGGGAGATTCTACAATTCCTGCAAGATTACAATTATTAATAGAGCAAAGAGAATCTCTTTTACATCAAAGAAAACAAATAGAAGAAACACTTAGAAGACTTAATTATAAAATTTCAAGATATGAAGTTGCGGTTAAAACGGGAAAATTAACATGGGATGAAAAATAATTAATATATTAAGCACCTAATAAATTAAAGAAGAATTTATTAGGTGCTTTTATGTTAAATGAATATAGCCAATATTTAACAAAAGGTAACATTAACTTAATAAGCTTATAACTAAGACATAGTAACATTTATATTGTAAATTAAAAACTCAAATATAAAAAAAGGGGAATATTTATGATTAGAAGAAACAAAACTATAACCTTATCAATAGCTATGGTAATAGCTATAACTATGTCAAGTGGAGTAATTGAAGTAGGAGCATCAAAATTAACAGCAAATAAGGAAGTAGCAGTAGAAAGTTTAGAAAAATCGAATGAAGCTTATGTCACATCTGTTAGTGAAGAGGAGTATTCAACACCAAAACAAGTAAATGTTCATATGGGAGATGATCCATCAAAACAAGTAAATATTACTTATACAACAATAAATTCAGGATTAGAAACTAAAGTTGTATTAAATAAAATTGGAGATAGTGAAAAAATTATTGTAAATGGTGAAAACTCAATAGGCAATGCTAATAAGTATTTTCACAAAATATCTGTAAGCAACTTAGAACCAGGAACACAATATGAGTATACTGTAGGTTCAGGAGAATATACCTTTACTGGTAAGTTTAAAACAGCTCCTGCAGTAGGAAGCAAAGAAAGTATTAAATTTGCTTATATTGCAGACACACAAGTGTCTAATGCTACAAATGCTAAAGCTTTAGGTGCTACACTAAATGAAGTTAGTAAGATAGATGGTTTAGATTTTGTTTATTTAGCAGGAGATACAACTGATACAGCAGCAAATGAAACACAATGGGAATTATTATTTAATAATGAAGGAGCTTTCCCAAATGGTGGACAAGATATGTTTGGAAACAATTTAGTTTCTGTAGTACAAGGTAATCATGATAATAATACATTAACTAGACATATTAATGCTCCAGCAGAGTCAGGAAACATAGTATATTCTTATGATTATGGCCCAGTAACATTTATAATGTTAAATTTAGAAGCAGCAAGATATGATGCAGATGCAAGATTACAACAAAAAGAATATTTAACGGAAGTAGTAAATGAGGCAAAGGAAAGAGGACAATGGACATTTGTTGGTTTCCATAAATCAATATATACAGGTGCATCTCACATTACTGATTCAGATATAGTAGAAGCAAGAAAGTACTGGGCTCCAGTATTTACTGATTTAGATGTGGATGTGGTAATGCAAGGACATGACCATGTTTATTCAAGAGGATTTGTTGATGAAAATGGATATAAAGCAGAGGTAACAACATATGAAAATGGAAGTGTAGAAGATCCAGAAAATGTACCATTATATATGGTAGGTGGACATGCAGGAGGATTAAAGTGGTACTCTAAAAAGAATTATACTGTAGGTGAGGGGGATTTACTTGCACCAGGATATTCATTCTTAGATGTAAATTCAACTGATACAGGTAGTGATGTAAAGAAAGAGCAAGTAATCGTTGAAATGGAAGTTTCAGAAAATGAACTTACATTAAACACATATATGTTTAAATATGATACTACAACGGATACTATAACTACAGATAAATATTTATATGATACTTTAACTGTTGTTAGGGATACAGAACAAAGTCCTTATACAGTAAGTATGTCAGATGTTGAAAATGTTGAAGGTAAAGCAGGAGTAGAATTTAAGGTTCCAGTTGTAGTTAATGAATTACCAACTGATTCTGTAATAAGAGCTTCAGAAATGGCATTTGATATTCCAGAAGATTTAGAAGTAAAAGCTGTAGAATTAAATAACAAAGTTATTAAAGCAAATAACTGGGATTACAATGTTGATGATGGAAAGCTACGAGTTGCGCTTGCAAATTTAGATGATGAACCTATTTTTGTTAACAACACATCAGGCAATAAAAATGTAGTTACATTAACACTTGCTTTAAAGGAAGATAAATCTTCAGAAGATAGTACTGCTATTAAGATGTCAGACCTAGTATTAAGATGTGAAAATGATGTTGATATAGAATACAATACTAAAAATGCTAAGAGTACAATTACTTTTGTAGAAAAAGAAGTAGCACAAGTTAGTGCAAGAGAACTTTATGTATCAGAAGGAGTTGATGTAATCCCTGAAAATATGAAGGCTGTTGCAGCAGAATTTACATTAGTAGAAAACACAACTGATGTTAAATTTGGAGACACTAAATTCTACTATAGTCCAGAATTTACAGAGAAGACAGGAAAGGTAACTTATGTTGCATTAGTATCAGAAGATACTTCTTTAGATAGCTTATCTGATATTAAGAGTTATAAATTAACAGAAACAGCAGAGCAAGTAGAAACAGTATTATTTGGTGATATTAATAATGATGGAATAGATGCACAAGATGCTTTAGCAGCAGTAAGTTCTTGGTTAAGAAAAACTGAATTAAACAATAAAGAAATTATTAGTATAAACGTAAATGCTGATGGAAGAATTAATACAAGAGATGCTATAGATGTAGTTGATAATTATGTAGCAGGTAAAGAGTTTAAAGTTTTATCTAAATAATAAGAAGTAGACAAGTAGCCCCAGGGGCGCCCCAGAGGCACCCCTGGGGTAGCTTGTTTATTAATGTTAAGTTTTTATTACATATATTTAACGTAACTACCAAAGAAGAGAAAAGGAAAATAATGTATCATATGTATAGAATAAAAAACCTTTGATAGGGAGTGGGAAAGCTTATGAAAATAAAAGAAAACAAGAAAATATGGATTAGTGGAGTAATTATAGTATTAACTATAACTTTGGTACTTAGTATATTTATTTTTAGTATTAAAACAACGCCGACATTAAAATTAAAAGTTTCTAGTGAAAAATTTTCATCCAATTATAAAGAGGAGATTATAATACCTGCTGTATTAAGTAAACTACCTGATAATGAATATCCAGCAGCAAGTGTAGAAATAAAGTTTGACAATAATAAATTAGAGTTTGTGGGAATTTCTATAGGAACTATGGAAACTTATAATGATTATGACCAGGAGAGAGATGATGAAGCATCTTATAAAATTCCACAGTGGTCATATAATGAAGAGGTTGCAAATCAAGAAGGTGTAATAAAAGCTATGTATTTAGATACAACAGCAGGAAAGAATGCATATGTTAGCAGTGGCTTTGAAAAAGAAAAGAAGGATATACCATTTCAATTAATATTTAAACTTAAAGATTCAGTAATTCCAAATGATGAGCTTGTTATTGAAATAGAAGAGGCAGTTTTTGCAACTATAAATGGGGATGTAGATAAAACTACACTATCTACTAAAGATAGTTATGGAAAGTTAAAAGTAAGGGATGGAATCCTTAAAATAACAAGCTAGTTATAATTATAAAAAGTTTAAAGTAAGTATGAAAAGTAATAGTGGGTAAATAAAAATAAGGGTAAAGAGGAATATACTTATGGCTAAATTTAAAGAAAATAATTTAATGATTAATAAGAAAAATGTAATTTGGATTGGGTTTATGTTAAGCTTTTATATATTTTTGATTATATTTAATAAAACATTGGATTATAAAAAACCAGAAGATAGACCAGTAGGGATTGAATATGCAAAAGCAGAAGTTATAAGTATAAATTCAGAAGAGTTAGAACCAGATCCAGATTTTCATTATATTAATATAGGAAAACAAAATTTAGAGCTTAAAATTTTAAGTGGAGACAGAAAAGATGAAGTAGTTATTGCAAATAACTTTATTGGAAGAGTAGATAATAAACCAGCTAAGATTGGAACTAAGTTTATAATTTCTAGTTTTGATGATTTTACTACAACTGTTATTGTGAATTATAGTAGAGAAATGGCACTTTACTTATTAGTACTAATTTTTATGTTTATAGTAATATTTATAGGAAGATTAAAGGGGATAAAGTCTTTATTTTCCTTAGGATTTACAATGGTATGTATAATATTTTTATTTATCCCTTTAATAATAAGAGGTATGAATCCAATAGTAGCATCAGTAATTATTGTTATATTATCAACAGGTGTTACGATGTTATCCCTAAATGGGTTGAGCAAAAAAACAATGGTAGCTTGTTTTAGCTGTATCTTATGTACAGCTATTGCAGGAGTTTTAGCTTACTTATTTGGAGTTATAACTAATATTTCAAGCTTTAATACTTATGAAGCACAGGATTTACTTTTTGTTGCACAAAAGACTTCTTTAAGGGTAAAGGATTTGCTTTTTGCAGGAATAATAATTGCTTCATTAGGAGCAATTATGGATACTACTATTTCTATAACATCCTCTGTATTTGAAATGTTTGAAATAAATAAAGAATTAACTAGTGAGCAGTTATTTAAATCAGGAATGAATATAGGTAAAGATGTAATGGGAACTATGACTAATACATTAATATTAGCATTTACAGGTAGTAGTATTAATATAGTTGTCATTTATTTTATGTACAATCTCCCTTATATGCAGTTAATAAATATTGATAGTATAGTAATTGAGGTTATACAGGGAATATCAGGCGGAATAGCCCTTGTTTTATCTATTCCAATAGCAGCTTTTCTAGCTTCAAAATTAGCAGTTAAATGTAAAAAGTTAGATTGACCCATCAGGTTAATATATTTATTAATATTATAATTATAGAACAATTAAATTAAAGTATTTATATTATAATAATAACAATATAATAATCTAAAAGGGGAGAATAGATGATTTCAGAAATAAAATTATTAGGAACAGAATGGAAGTATAATAATGACGATTTAAATAACTATATGAAGCAGCTGGCAATTCAGGATTCTAATATTACAGGTATAACATTAGATCTTAGTGAATCAGGATTCACTACTCAAACAAGTTACTACAGAATTAAAATACCTAATAATATAATGGAGTTTACTTTAATAGGAAAAAATACAGCTAATAGTATTAATTATATATATGCATCTCTTGTTGCTGAAGGTGGAGGAGAAACATATTTTAATTGTAAGGTTATAAATTTAGGATTATCAGCAAATAATCCTGATAATGATACAAATGGAGTATTTATAGATATAGCAGGTAATATTGCACAAAATGAAGTTGTAGAGGAAGGAAATACATTACAGTTTTCAGGTAATAACAGTATAGTAGCATCAAAAACAGGGAATTATCCAGAAGCGAAACTTAATGCTGCAATTCATATTGGAGAAGGACAAAGGTTATCTATTTATTTTGAAGATGACAATACTAAGCTTGAGTGTATAGGATTTATAAGTAATTATGCTTCAGCGGCAGGAATTGGAGGAAATTCTAATGAATCTGCTGGAAATATAATTATGTATACTGCTGGAACTATTAATATACGTGGTGGATATAGAGGAGCTGGAATAGGTGGAGGAAGTAATGGTTCTGGTGGAAAAATAAAAATAAATGGGATAGGAACAGTTATGGTAACAGGTGGGATTAATGCAGCAGGAATAGGCGGAGGATTTTATGGAGCATCAGGAAGTATAACCATAAACACTTTTGCAAATATGCAAGTGACAGGTGGAAATGGAGCAGCTGGAATAGGTAGCGGATATAATGGAGCGGTAGAAAGCATAGATATAGATGCTATGAATATTTTAGATGTACAAGGTGGAGATGGAGGAGCAGGAATAGGTAGTGGAAGTGAAGGGGCACCAGGATTTATAAAAATAAATGTAGGATGGCAGTTAATAACGACAGGGGGAATAAATGCATCGGGAATAGGTGGAGGCTTTAATGTTTCAGGAGGATATATAGGAATAAAAGGGTCAGGAGAGCTTATTGCTAATGGAGGAATTAATGGAGCCGGAATAGGTGGAGGAATTAATGGTTCAGTTGGAACAATAGAAATAACTGGAGAACTTGATATAGGAGCAAAGGGAGGATTAAACACATCAGCAATTGGGGCAGGGGATAACGGTGCTCCAGGAGAAATAAAGATAATAGGTTCTGGGGAAATTAGTTGTAATAGAGGTGAAATGTCAGTAGATGATATTGGCAGTGGTAATCCACAAATTATAAGTAAAGATAGAGTAATAATATATCCTGTAGTTATATTAACACCAGGAATAGCTAAACCATCAGTAAGGAAAGTTCAATTCAAGAAAGAAGATGGAGCAGTTTATATAGGTAAATTTATAGTGAAATTAAATGGAGTAGATGAATATAGACAATTTATATCATCCACAGATAAATTAGGATACTCATGGATATATGCTGATAATGCAATAGCTGATATTAGTACACCAGATGGAAAATTTATTGTAAGAAATCTAGATTTAACAAATCCAGGTGATAATATAATTTTATATTCAAATATAAAGTTTAGAGGAATAAATATATTTGGAAAAATATAAAGATATTAAAGTATAAAACAGATACTTATTTTTAAGTATCTGTTTTATACTTTTAGCATTAATTATATATGATGCTTTTTATTACAACAGTAGTACCAATACCAATAATGCCATAAGCTACAGTGCTTAATTACATGATAATGTGGATCAGGACGTACAATTGGAGATGGTTTTGGATTTGTAGGAGGTATTGGTTTGGTTTTTGGATCTTTATGGAAATCTTCATTTGAAACAATGGTAACTTTATTAGATAAGGCTACTTTATTTTCGTTAGAATTATTATTTAATACAGCTATACTACATTCATTTAAAAATTTATCAGGAAGTAATAATCGATTTGTAACCTTAACATATAGTTTTATAGTTACATCTGCACCTTCGGTTACATTATTTATAGGAATAATTATATTAGTAGTATTATTAACGACTTGTGTTTGAAAAGCTACGTTAGTAGTTATTCCGCCTATAGTCTGAGAAACAGTAGTGGCTTCTAGATTAGCAGACAATCCAGGGTGTAAGGAATCACTTATTCTATATTCGGTATACCCAACTGTTGAGGTTAAAGCAGTAAACTTAAAATCAAAGAAGAATTCATAATTATTTTGCTTTAGTATTATTTGATTTATAGGGCTTTTTTCGATACTAATACCTTTTTCTTGTATCATTACTCCTACTGCAACAGCTTGTCTTTGGTGTGGAGAAATCATAGTTATTTGGCAATTACCTGTAGCTTGACATAAAAAAATTGGAGCATAATTATAGCCCTCTTTAACTGGAAGTTCTTGTACAGTGTTTGAGTCTATTCCTATTAAATCTAATTCGCCAGGATCTGGCCAAGCTGGTGTTGGGGCTACTTGTACAGTATCATATAAACTCCATACACCGTTTGAGGTTACAAAAGTATTACTTTCTGCACCATATGGAAAAAGATTAGTTTGTTCAGCATCAGCGGCTACAAATGAATAATTAGTTATAGTATTTCCATCAGAATCTGTAATATAAATATCTTCAAGGTCAACCCTCCATACATTAAGACCATTATAACTATAGTTATAGGGATAAAAAACAGGATAGCCTTGAATACCTTGATAATCAATACGGCCTAAATCACCATATTCTGTAGGTAACTTATTAGATACTAAGTTCATGTTACCAACACCATTTATTGTCATGTGGAAGGTATAGCCCGTATTACCTAGTGCATTTGTAAGTTGATAAGTTTCACCAGGTTTTATTAGTAAGTTTTGTCCTAAGTTAATCCAATAAATATATGGTACACCTTTACCTGTACTACCAGGTGCTGCTTTATATGCAGTTTCATTAATAGTATTCATTAATTTCACCTCTTTAGTAATAATACTATATTATATTCAGTGAACCATTAAAATGTTATGTGTAGTCTTAATATAAATAAGAAAAGTATCATATTTTTATGACGCTTTTAATATGTTATTCTATAAAATCAATAGTTTCCTTTTTGGAAGGATATAATTTGAAAAATATAAAGCTAAATATTAATTCAGGCATTGTTGAATCTAATACAAAGAAAGGTATAAATTTTCTTTACATTAGTAAAGACACAACACTACAATGTTCTAACCATAAGTATAGGGCTTAGTCGACGATCTACAACCATAAAGTCACCGTTTCTTTCAATTTTCTTAGATGAGTAATAACCTATAGCAAGCATTACTAATAGATAAATAATAACGATAATAACAATAGTTGCATTCATTAACATACCCTCTTTAAAGGTAGTGTTAGTATAGTAAACAAGGTTATTAATAAAAATATGAACTTTTTGTGAATAAATTTACATATATAAATTTAAAAAAGGTAAATTTTAATATATAATAGGATATAATATTAGGATAAATAAAATAAAGGGAGAAAATATAAATGGATAAAACAAAAGATGAATTTTTAGAAATGATGAAACGTGAATTAGAGGAAGCAGGATTATTTCAAGAAGATAAAGACCCTTATGAATACAAATATGGAAAATACATTGTTATAAAGGAAAGAGATACAGATTATGAAGAAGTATTTGGTGTTTATGATTATGAAATTGATGCTTTAAGAAGGCTTAGAGATGAAAAAAAGAAGCATAGAAATTTATGTGTAATTAAGGCTGATATTGAGTATATAGATGTAATGGGATCAAAATTTATAAATAAATATGATGAGATAAATTATAAATAAGATGGTGAAAAAAATATATAGTAATAAAAGCATAGAAAAATCCAGTTTTAAGTTATACTTTGTGCTGGATTTTTTTGTTAAATATATTAAGACTCTTTAATTTTTTAGAGGTACTAAGCTATTATATGATTTGACTTATTTATTTTTACGAATTTCTCTAGGAGTACAGTTAAACTTTTCTTTAAATATTTTATAAAATAACTTATAGTTGTTAAAACCATGTTTTTCCATAATATTAGATATAGAATCTTTAGTATTAAGTAAGTCCATATAAATGTGAGAAAGTCTAATTTCATTTAAATAATCTAAATAGGTTTGTCCCATAAATTGTTTAAATTTTCTACAAAAGTATTCCGGTTGAAGATGAGCTACATCAGCTACTTCTTTAATAGAAATATGTTTATTATAATTTTGCCTAGTGAAATTTAGTACTGGTTCTAAATTAGAAAGAGATACATTAGAATGATTTAATTTATCATTAGTTATTGTAATTCTAAAATTATTATATAACAAAAAAAGAAACTCAAATAAAAGACTGGCAAATCTTAAGTGTCCAACTTCGCAAGGATACGTTTTCAAATCTTTCATGTTTTTCAAAATCTCTTTTATTTTATTTAAATTTTCATTATTACTACCATCGTTAGAATTAATACTTAAGTCAAAATAGTGATTTTTATAATTAGGTATATAACGTTTTAATAATCCAGAGGGTATTTGTAATAAAATTGACGTATTTCCATCAATACAGCGAGTTGAATGAACATTTCCTGAATTAATATCAAAAATGGATGTAATTCTTCAGGTAAAAAGCTTCATTTATTACCAGGGTTAAATCCAGATCCATGTATTTGTAGAAAAGGTGAAGATTATTATATGGTAGTATTATCTTTTGAATGCTTTCCAGGAATTCCAGTTTATCATTCAAAAGATTTGAAAAATTGGGAGTTATATAGTCATGTATTAACTGATGATGTGGCTGTAGATTTAAAGAAATTACTATCAGCAAAGGGGATTTGGGCTCCATGTTTAACATATTGTGAAAAGGAAGATTTATTTTATGTAGTTTATGGAGTAATGAACTCTATGAATGCTAGATACTTTGATGTGGACAACTATTTAATTACAGCAAAAGATATTAAAGGGCCTTGGAGTGAACCTGTTTATATCTATACCTGGAGATTTTTATGAAAGACATGATCCTGATCATTTAAAGCCTAAGTATTTTAATCCAGAATCAGTACTTCAAAAATCAGGCCATGGAAGTTATGTTGAAACTCAATTAGGTGAAGTTTATTTAGTTCATCACACAGCAAGACCATTTGTACCAGAATTAAGATGTACTCTTGGACGTGAAACTGCAATTCAAAAAATGAAATGGACAGATGATGGCTGGCTAAGAATGTATGATGATTCAAATTTAGCTAAGGAATATGTAGCGGAAAGTAAGCTTCCAGAATATAAAGTGCCTCAAATAACAAACTTTGATGATTTTAATGGGGAAGAGCTAGGAATTCAATATTATGCTCCAAGAATATCACCTTCATCATTTGCAGATGTTAAAGCTAGACCAGGTTATGTAAGAATTAGAGGTCAAGAATCTAGATGTTCTTTAAATAAGGTTAGTATACTAGCTAGAAAGTTAACATCAGTTTATGCAAAGGTTACTACAAAGATGGAGTTTAAGCCAGAGGTACATCAACATAGTGCAGGACTTATTATGTATTATGACAATATGAACTATATTTATTTAAGAAAGTATTATAGTGAGACATTAGGTCAAAGTGCTTTATCTGTAATTCATCTTGAAAATGGAGAAAAAACTGAGTTTTTAAATACAAGAATTCCAGTAGAAGAGTGTCCTATATATCTTAGATTAAATGTAGAAGGACGTCAGTCTTATTTTCAGTGGAGTTATGATGGAGAAGCTTATAATAAAATAGGAAAGGTTTTTGATACAACTAAGTTCTCAGATGAATATTGTAAGTATGGTGAATTTACAGGAACCTTCGTTGGAATGACTTGTGCAGATAGAGTACTTCATAAGCATTATGCTGATTTTGATTTCTTTAATTATGAGGTAGATGAAACAAAGGATGTTAATTAAATATATTAGATTATAGAAATAGAGGGTGCCATAAAGCTTGTAGAGAGCAAATTTTATGGCACTTTTTAATTTAATATATAGGATCAGTTATTACACCAAAGCTTGAAGCTTTAATAATAGGATTTCCTATTATTTTTTTTAAATCTTCCTTAGTTCCTTGAATAACTACTCCAAGTATTTCAGCATCATTTGAAGATGTTTTACCTTTAGTCATAATTTCTTTATATAATTTTTTATGGTCTGATGAGTAGCTTTTTTCTAAATTTTCTATAATTTCATCATAATATTGAGTATATGAAATGTTATCAAAAGTATAAGCACTATATAATGGTATTCCTATAGTATCTTCTTCTGGTATTCCAGCTGATTTAGCATCATAATTCTCAACTGAATATCGATATTCATTCATTTTTTCTTCGGTGAATTCATTTAACCATGCCCATGTTATCTTTGAAGGTTGTAGTTCTGTTTGAATAGTATATAAGTCCTTTATTTTATATGATTTATCAAAGGATATAGCCATTTCAATTATTTTTCCATCAGGAATTGTATCTAAATTAGCTAAATCATTCTGATATTTCTTATAATTAAGTTCAGGGTGAAAAAAACTTAGCTTTTTATAACTATTTTCCCAAAGATGAACAGGCCATTCTCCTCCTACAATATATCCATTGCCAGTGCCCCTAAAATAATTCATTGGAGGTATTAGACCAAAAAGTGAAATTCTATCTTCTAAAATAACAGACTTATCACAAACTTTTTTAGCTATTTTATAAGTTCCATTCCCGCCTAAGAATCCTATAATATCATTTGATTCACTTATATATCCATTAGGAACAGTTAATTTTACATAAGCTTCATCAGCTTCATATTTCTTTGCACTTAAATTTAGACTAATTATTATATTGGCAAAAGTTCCAATTATAAAAATAATTAAGGCGATTATTATTATTTTTATTGTAGATTTAAGCTTGGCCTTTTTAACAGATTTTCTTAGTTTTTTATCATCAAAAATATCATCAATATTGTTCATACTTTTTAATCCACTCCTCTTTGAATTTATTTCTTGCTCTGTATAAATAAGTTTTTACAGTATCTTCATTTATACCTAATAAAAGTCCAATTTCCTTATAACTTAAATCAAGTTCATATTTAAATATAAGTAATGATTTATATTCTTCTTTTAAACTATTAAGAGTTTCTTTAATTTCCTTACACTTTTCTTTACATAAAATTTCCTTTTCAACAGTTAAATCGTGAATCAATTGTTCATAAAAATTTACTTCATCAATAGAAACAGAATTTATTATTTTAGTCCGTTTAATATGATTTTTATATCTATTAATAGCAACTCTAAATAACCAAGAAGAAAGATTTTCTATAGCAACACCATCCATATATTCAATTGCCTTTATAAAACTATCATGGACAATATCTTCAGCATCACTAATTGAACATCCACATTTAACTAAGTATAAGCAAATTATTTTAAATTGTTTTTTATATAAGTTTATTACTATATCTGCGTCCATTCATCCCCCTATGTAAAGTTTTAAGGCCTTATGTATGTAAGACAATTTAATAATTGAAATGTATACAAAAAAATATAAAAATATTTTTTGATTTTAAATATAAATATAATAATAAGATATTATC
>NZ_JADPEL010000136.1 GCF_015667795.1 Clostridium sp. D53t1_180928_C8 | reverse complement strand
TCAATAGCTTGTTCAAGTTCTTCGAAGGTTGAAAACTTTCTTAGATAATACATTTCAGATTTTAAAGTACCCCAAAAAGCCTCCATAGGACCATTATCAATACATCTACCTACTCTAGACATACTTTGAACTGCGTTAATTGCATTTAGTTTCGCCTTGAAAGTTTTACATGTGTATTGAAACCCGCGATCACTATGGAATAGTGGCGTTGCGGTCGGATTAACTTCAACGGCTTTATCTAAGGTGTCAAAAACTAATTTATTATTGTTATACTTACCTAATACATATGAAATAATAATGTTATCGCCAATATATAGTATTGCACTTAAATATGCTTTACTTCCATTAGTTAACTTAAACTCAGTAACATCTGTTAGCCATTTTTCATTTGGATTATCAGCCATAAATTCCCTATTTAATATATTTTCAGCGGTAATTTGTGGATTACTTTGAATATATCTTTTCTTTTTTCTCCTAATAACAGCAGTAAGTTTTATAGATTTCATAAGTCTGTATATACGTTTATGGTTATAATTTGAGTTAAAAATTCTATTAATATTTAACGTTATACGTCGATAGCCATAAATCCCTTTAACTTCAGAGTATAATTTAGTAATTTCATTTAAAATAACTTTATTTTCTTTATCTCTTTTAGTTGCGGAACGATTTAACCACTTATAATAAGAAGCCCGTCCAACCTCAGCACATTTACATAGTTCAAATATTGAATACCCTAATTCATGTAATTCTTTAATTGCAATATACTTATCTGTAGATGAAATAGTGTAATTATCTACCTCCTTTCTATCTCGTCTAATTTTTTTAAGAAGTCATTCTCCATTTTCAAACGTCTATTTTCAGCTTCTAAAAGCTTTAATTGTGCAACAAACTTTTCTGACTCACTTAGCTCGTCAAATGCTTTATTTTTTCCGCGTCTATCGACTAGCGCGTCATATCCATTTTCTTTATACTTTTTCACCCAAGTGTAAACTTGTTGATAAGAAACCTTATACTTCTCAGCAGTTAAATTAT
>NZ_JADPEL010000135.1 GCF_015667795.1 Clostridium sp. D53t1_180928_C8 | reverse complement strand
AAGGTTGATAGGTCAGAGGTGTAAGTGCGGTAACGTATGTAGCTGACTGATACTAATAGGTCGAGGGCTTGACCAATAAAATAGAATAATTCATGTGCAATTTTGAGATAACAATCTCAAAGATCTGGTGATGATGGCGTAGAGGAAACACTCCTTCCCATTCCGAACAGGAAAGTTAAGCTCTACAGCGTCAATGGTACTGCACGGGTGACTGTGTGGGAGAGTAGAACGTTGCCAGGTAATTTGGGGGTATAGCTCAGTTGGGAGAGCACTTGCCTTGCACGCAAGGGGTCAAGGGTTCGAATCCCTTTACCTCCACCAAAGCTACGATTTATATCGTAGCTTTTTTGTTGTATAAAGGAATATTAATTTATAAATAGCTATATTTAGATTAAGAGGTAGTATAAACTAAGTCTTATCTGTAAAGATTAAGAAAGGGTTGTAACGAAATTTAATGGATAAAATAAGTACATATATATATTGTTAATAAAATTTGGTGTAATTATTGACTAACATGCCAGATTAGATCTTACATAAATTTATATAAGAAATTAAATAGTTATTTGGTGAAGGGAGTATATAATATCATTTTAGCTTTTAATACATATATTAATTTTTTAGATTTATTAAGTATAATAGAGAAAATTTTTAAAAACTAATTGCTTTATACTAGGAAATATTATTATAAAATAAACAAAAGATAACGAATATAGGGGAATTAAAAGTAAAAACATCTAATATTGAAATTAATTTAAAAAAAGTGTTGACATGAATATAGTATAATGATAATATAAAGAAGTCGTCAGCGACAACATAAAAAAACATCGAAAAACTTCAAAAAAAGATGTTGACAATATGTTAAGATAGTGATAAGATAAAGAAGTCGCTTCGGTGCGACAGAGTAAATGGTCTTTGAAAATTGAACAGAATATAGTTAAAGTAAACCAGCAATTCTTTTGAGAGTCTTAAAACAAGACTCAAAGTAATTTGAGCAAATGATTAAACTTTTTAGTGAGAGTTTGATCCTGGCTCAGGACGAACGCTGGCGG
>NZ_JADPEL010000134.1 GCF_015667795.1 Clostridium sp. D53t1_180928_C8 | reverse complement strand
GGTAAACAACAGAAAAAAATACATATAAAATCAATAAAGATAAAATTATATTAATTTAGTTTAAATGTAATTATAAAAAAGTAAAATTTATAAAATTTAATAATAAAAAAGTGATTTTTAATATTGAAATAAACAATAATAATTATGAATAGATAATGATTACATGAAGGTATTAACAAAATTAGAGTTACGTTGTATAATAATAATGAATTAAATAAAAAAGTAATTTTATGAGAGAATAGTTTTTTCTTTTATTATTTAATAAATCAAAAGAATATTTAACATAAACTTATAGATAATATGGAGGATGGAATATGTTAAAAGGAACAATACATTCAATAGAAACAATGGGATTAGTTGATGGACCTGGTATTAGAGTTGTAGTATTTATGCAAGGATGTGCATTAAGATGTCAATATTGTCATAATCCAGATACTTGGAGTGATAAAAGTGATGAAGCATTAGAATTTACTCCAGAAGAATTAGTAAATAAAATTGCTAGATTTAGAAGTTATTTTGAGAGATCTGGAGGAGGGGTTACTTTTTCAGGAGGAGATCCTTTAAGACAACCAGAGTTTTTAAAAGAGTGTTTAAGACTTTGTAAAGAAAAAGGAATACATACTACAATAGATACATCAGGCGTAGGATTTGGAAACTATGAAGAAATATTAAAGTATACAGATTTAGTTCTTTTTGATGTAAAGCATATTACAAAAGAAGGATATAAAGAAATGACTGGAATTAATATAGAGGAAAGTTTAAAATTCTTAGAGGCATGTAAGAAATGTAATACAAAAATATGGATAAGACAAGTTGTTGTTCCAGGAATGACAGATAGTGAAGAATATATAACTTCATTAGGAGATTTCATTAAGACTTTAAATAATGTTGAAAAAATAGAATTACTTCCATATCATTTACTTGGTGTAAACAAATATGAAAACATGAAAATAAAATACAGATTAGATGGTGTTCCAGCAATGGATAAAGATAAATGTAAAGAATTATATAAATTACTTAATGTATAAAATAAATAGCAGTAAACTTTCTTAGAAAGTTTACTGCTATTTTTATTTTATATAAAAATAGCAAGCATTACAT
>NZ_JADPEL010000133.1 GCF_015667795.1 Clostridium sp. D53t1_180928_C8 | reverse complement strand
AGTGGAATGGATAGAGATAAGGCAGAAGAGTTATGGGGAAAAGGGAGAGCAAATGCTGATAGGCTTCAACCTAATGAGTTAGGATTTGAAGAGTTGGCCAATTATATAGCTAAAGATCCTAAAGGAAAGAAGAGGTATTCTCCAAGTAGAAATCTTATAATTCCAGAAGCTGAAATTAATGACTATAAATATACATATAAAAAGGTATATGCATTGTCAAGAAATCAAGGTGATAAAGAAGAGTTTGAAAAGTTATATCCTGGATATATTTATACAAGTCATGAAGTTCAAGTAAATGATATAAACTCTGGAACTTATATCTATATAAAAATGCGGAAATTAGATTAAAGGAGAAATAGGGATGACAGAAGCACAAGAGCAAAGATTTTTATTTCAATGGGCAGGATATGCAGAGCAGCAGTTTCCAGAACTAAAGTTATTGCACCATGTTCCAAATGGAGGAAAGAGAGATGCAAGAACTGCAGCAAACTTAAAAAAAGAAGGTGTAAAGGCAGGAGTACCAGATATAGTTTTGCCAGTTTCAAGAGGTTCATATCATGGATTGTATATAGAGCTTAAAGTGGGAAGAAATAAGACAAGTCCCAAACAAGAGGAATGGATAAATATGCTTAAGGAACAAGGGTATAAAGCTGAAGTTTGTTATGGATGGATAGAAGCTAAAGACGTTATAGAAGAGTATTTAAAGTGTATAAAAAAGTAAGGATAAGGAGGAGCTAATATGGTAGAAGCTAAAGAGATTTTAACTACTAAGGAGTTTAAGGAAAGATTTAAGATTAAAAACGGACAAGCTATGGATATAAAAACTAAAAGGTTATATTTTTGTCCAAAGGATTTAGGGTTTGAGTTTACATTTGAAGAGTGTAAAACATCTTTGTGTAGTGAGTGCTGGGAAGAAGTAAAAGAGTATTTAAAGTTCAGAATCGAAAGTGAAGAGGTGTAAAGATGATAGAAAGAGCAATAGAAAAAATAAAAAAGGAAATACAAGATAAAAAAGGAAATCCAAATATCCAAGCGATTGGAGATTATCTATTAAAACAAGTAGAGATTAACAGAGAAGCAGCAGAAAAGATATGTAATGAGAATAAAAGTATAGAAAAATGTTTT
>NZ_JADPEL010000132.1 GCF_015667795.1 Clostridium sp. D53t1_180928_C8 | reverse complement strand
TTCCTCTGTCGCAATATCTGTTAATAATGCTTTTGATTTTCCAGTCGGCATTGTGTAACGTTGATTTTGATATCTAAGAGCTGCACTTAATTCTCCATCTGGTCCTCCATATTGAGACATTAAAAATTTTGCCATTTTCAAATCTTTAGATTTCAAATTTATTGGATATTCTAATGTTTTAACATAATACCACATTAAGTCATACCTCCTTATTTATTTTCCCAAGGCCAAGGATTAGATGTCCACGCTTCTGGTTCCTCAACTGACGCAAAACCAAAGTTAGTTAATGGCCCATAGGATTTTTCATATTTGCAAACTAGAAAATCTAATTTTCTAGAAATCTCATTATAATCATCTATAGCTTTTTGATTTCTTGGGAAGTTATCTAAATATAAGTTAAGCTCTACAGAATAAAAAATATATTTCATAATTTTAAATAACAATTCATTTTCGTTCATAATATCACCTCTATAATAATTTATTTTTCACTTTCTACATAAGGTCTATAAAGATCCTTAAAAATTGTCCCTATCTTTAAAGCAATAGTAGGTGGAAGTAACTTTTCATATCTTTGGGGTACTATATATGCCTTGGCATATTTATTATTTCTTCTCACTTTCTCTTCAGTATTCAAATTAATCAACCCTCCTCTTAATGTTTTCTTATTATATACTATGTAGTAATTAATAAATAAGTTACATAATAATATTCTTTTTTAATACTTATATCTTATAATTTTTAATCTTGAGCTTATTATAAAAATTAAATATTTTTATCTGAAACAAAAAAGGCTAGATACTAATTAAATTAATATCTAGCCTTTAATAATTATAAATTCAATAACTTTTCCCAAGTATTTTGACCAACAATTCCGTCTCGTATTAATACCTTATCTTTTTGAAATTTTACTACTGCATTATAAGTAGCCATTCCAAAAACTCCATCTGCTCCATACTTTCCTAAATCATACCCTAAACTTATTAACTTTTCTTGTAGTAACTTAGTTATATTTCCTTTTGTACCTTTCCTTAAAGTAGGACACCCAGCTAATGTATTAGGTCCTGGACAATTATCTACTTTTTGATTACTAAATCCTTGTTTATTACATTCCTCTTGAAGTCTTGCTACCCAATTATCATTATTTAGTTCTTGCTGTAGTTTGCTTACCTCTTCTTTTTTATCTGTCAAATTCTCCATTTTAATTTCATT
>NZ_JADPEL010000131.1 GCF_015667795.1 Clostridium sp. D53t1_180928_C8 | reverse complement strand
ATCTGTAGTAGCTAAAGAATATATAATAGGAACAAATATAATGTTTAAGGAGTTATTAAATGATTCAAGAATAGTAAATACATCAAGATTTTTAGTAGAATTAGCATATAGTTTTTTTACAAGACAGTTTTCAGTTAATGAGATTTCTAGTACAAGAAATTTAAGTTTTGATACAAGAAATTTCATAATAAACATAATAAATTATTATTCTAAAATGGATAAAGAAGAAAATTTTTGTGCATAGCAATTAATATGTAAAAAGGTAACTCTTAAATATAAATAGGAGTTACCTTTTTATAATATAAAGTAATTTTTGTAACTCTAAAAACTAATTTATAATATAAGAACACATATCTGAAGGGTTGTCCCCAATTTTAACACTAAATTCAGTAATATTTTTAGGTATTGTAATAACTGTTCTTGTAACTCCAGAATCAGAAGCTTGTAGTCCTTCACTCTTTTCAAAGTTCATAAATCTTATAATATAATTATTATCGTTAGCGTGAAGTGTATTTCCATCTAAATTACAAACTTGAATCCCTAAATGAGAAGCTTGTCCTTGGTCTGTTGCTTTAAGGTCATCAGCTAATGTTGTTGTATATTCAATAATTACATATTCAAGTGAATCATTTATTAGTTGAGGAATTTTAGATGTAGGGTTAGTTGAATTATATTTATCAACTTCGTTTTTTGCTTGATTTCCTCTTATAACATTATCTAAAGTAATAGTAACTTTTTCTTGGGTAATTTTATTTTTTGTATCAGTTATATTTTTTGAAACAATAGCACTTTCTCCAACTGATAAAAATTCATCAGATGAAACTTCCTTTTCATCTTTACGTCTACTTTTTTCTTCAGAACGACCTTCTCTAGAAGATTCATTAGTAGAAGCATTAGCTCTCATAGATGAAATTTTGTTTGAAGAACAACCTACAGCAAGTGCAATTACCATAATAGATAAACATACTAATCCTATTTTATGTTTCATAATAATACCTCCGTATTTATAAAAAGTTCATGCGACTTCTTCATTATAGTCCTGAAATTTTACAAAGTATATGAGTGTATTAATTCAAAAAAAGAAGAAAAATAAAGAATTGTGAAGATAATTTTAAAATATAATAATTAAAGTTGGTATATGTACCATTTTAAGAATTTTTAATAAAAACCATTTAAAATTTTTATGATAACGTAATCAAAACAGAAATATATATATATAAAT
>NZ_JADPEL010000130.1 GCF_015667795.1 Clostridium sp. D53t1_180928_C8 | reverse complement strand
AACAGGAAAGTTAAGCTCTACAGCGTCAATGGTACTGCACGGGTGACTGTGTGGGAGAGTAGAACGTTGCCAGGTAAGAAGATACTTAGTTTATACTAGGTATCTTTTTTGTTTAAAATTAAAAAATAGTAGAATATCAACGTTTTACATTCAGCTGCGAGAAGAAAAAGACATGTTATGTCTTTTTGGAGCAATTTAGTGGAGGTTAATCGAATCTTAAAAAATTGTTCTAATGAATGTTGTCGGGTAAAAAGATACTTAGTTTATACTAGGTATCTTTTTGAGTTAAAATAAATTAAGATTTAATATATAAAGTACTTAGTATAGGTGCTTTATATTTTTTTGTTATAAAAATAAATTAATATAAACATAATTATAATATAAAATAAAATTTATTAGGAGAGAGACATGGATATATATACTATAGGACATTCTAATTATTCAATTGAAAGACTTATTGATATGTTAAAATATTACAATATTAATTGTGTTGTTGATATCAGAGGTACACCTTATTCAAAATATAATATTCATTTTGATAAAGAAGCTATAAAATATACTTTAAATAAGGCTGGATTTATTTACATATATATGGGCAAAGAATTAGCAGCTAAGAGAATAAATAAGCAATCTTATAATGAAGAAGGATATTCTGACTTTGAAAAAGTAGTAAAGGAAAAGGAGTTTATAGAAGGTATAGAAAGATTAAAGACTGGTTGTAATAAGGGATATAAAATAGCATTATTAGGAGCAATGCAAGAACCTATAAGGTGTCATCGTTCAGTATTAGTAGGTAAGGCTTTAAAAACATACGGTTTTAATGTTAAGCATATATTAGATGATTATTCCATTGCAGTACAGGAAGATATAGAGGAAATGCTTTTAGATAAATATTTTAGTAATAGAGGACAGATGACTATTGCGGACTTAACTGGAGATAGTATAAATAGAGATGAAATGATTGAAGAAGGATATAGAATGGCTAATAAAGAAATAGGCTACCGTATAGAACACTTGAAATAAACTGCGAACTAAAGCTTAGATGCCGCGATGCTGAAAATTAATGATATAACCTCCATTAAGTAATATAATTTCGCTAAGAATTTATATTATTATTTTGTATTTAGAATACCACAGGTTCGACCTGTGGTTCCGGAAAGCTTCTAGCGGTGAGTAGAAATAAAAAAACCTCCGTTGTAAAATTATAGTAGGTTTGCCGACCACAACTATAATACAAGGAGGTATCCAATATGGATAATAGTAGTTTAG
>NZ_JADPEL010000129.1 GCF_015667795.1 Clostridium sp. D53t1_180928_C8 | reverse complement strand
AGAAAAAAAAAAAAAAAAAAAAAGAAATAAAGATTGCAGCACCTGAGTTTCGCGTATGGTCACCCACTACACTACTCGGTCAGGCTCTTACCAGCTTAACTACAGTTGATCGGACGGGAAACGGTGCTTTCTGGTAGATATGGCCGCAACCGATAGTTTAACGGAAACGCAGGTGATATGAGGGCAGGGTCCAGACATGTTCAGTAGGTGGGAGTGAGAGGTGTTATGGGTGGAGGACAATTTTTATTATATTTCATCTAATAGCAATAGGATATGAGAGGTGAAAAAGCAAAAGCAATAGTGCATTGTGATGTGGAGAATAAGGTGCATACGATGAAAAAGGTGATTTGTCATTTACAAGAGGTAGGTCGAAACAGAACATGAAAGTTGGTCGGTAGGTGGCATGCAGAGGTAGTTTCAAGGTGACAGGTTATGAAGATATGGTGCAAAAGACAAATGGATGGTGGCAGGCATAGTAAAATGATGGTGTGGAAGACATAGATGGTATTTGTTTTGCATTTACGGCACCGGATGCGGGCGATAATGACGGGAAGAGATTTAGTATGTGGGACAGAATTTCGGCGGCAGTATTGAGACCATGAGAGTAGCAAACGTAAGTCTAAAGGTTGTTTTATAGTAGTTAGGATGTAGGAAATGTATTCCGATAGGCCATTTTACATTTGGAGGGACGGTTGAAAGTGGACAGAGGCAAAGGTGCGGAAATGGCTGATTTTGATTGTTTATGTTTTGTGTGATAATTTTACATTTTTGCATAGTATTAGGTAGTTAGATGAAAGATGAATAGACATAGGAGTAAGAAAACATAGAATAGTTACCATTATTGGTAGGAGTGTGGTGGGGTGGTATAGTCCGCATTGGGATGTTACTTTCCTGTTATGGCATGGATTTCCCTTTAGGGTCTCTGAAGCGTATTTCCGTCACCGAAAAAGGCAGAAAAAGGGAAACTGAAGGGAGGATAGTAGTAAAGTTTGAATGGTGGTAGTGTAATGTATGATATCCGTTGGTTTTGGTTTCGGTTGTGAAAAGTTTTTTGGTATGATATTTTGCAAGTAGCATATATTTCTTGTGTGAGAAAGGTATATTTTGTATGTTCCCGCGCGTTTCCGTATTTTCCGCTTCCGTATTTTCCGCTTCCGTATTTTCCGCTTCCGTATTTTCCGCTTCCGTATTTTCCGCTTCCGCTTCCGCTTCCGTATTTTCCGCAGTAAAAAAAAGTGAATATGATAAAATGCTTCAATTCCATAAGGAAAAGAATGCAGAGGCTACAATAGCTGTAATTGAAGTTCCGATGGAAGA
>NZ_JADPEL010000012.1 GCF_015667795.1 Clostridium sp. D53t1_180928_C8 | reverse complement strand
AATTCTACTTGATTATTATCATAATTATATTTGAATACTCCTTCATTACTTTTAAAGTAAGTATCCTTAGAATATCTATCTAAAAAAATAAAACAATTATTATATTTACTTAATTTATCAATAGATTTTACACATTCACCAGTTTCTATATTGTAAAAATCTATTTCCTCTTTATCACTGTCATTAATAATTAATTCATTATCTACGACTTCTATATCTGCCATAACAATATTATTGTATTCTCTAATTAAAGTATTACTTTTCATATCATAATGCTTTATTTTCTCATCTTCTTGGAAATACACTATTATTTCTCCATTATTATGTATATATACTTTATTAGCTTGATTTTCTAAACTTAATTTAAATACTTCAGAAGTATTTAGATTAATCAATAATATCTTTTCCTTTTCCTCATAATTGTCTACATAATGAATAACTATTTCCCCTTCTGAATTTATATCAGTAGATAAAATTATCTCTTTCTCCTCTATTAATTCATTTATAAAATCTATATCTATACTTTTCCACGAGTTAAAATTATCATCAACTTCAAAATATACTAAATCATTATTTTCACTAATTCCTAATACCTCTAAGCTATAATCCTTTTTAACAACTTTAAATATTTGATTTAATTCTCTTGGAACTATTATTTTTTCTTCTATAAACAAATTATCTGAAATAACATTTTTTTCCTCAATTGAACATCCAGCAATATTTATTAAGATTACTATACTTATTAGTAAAACATTAACTATACTTTTAAGTTTCCCCACATAATTTCCCCCAATTCTTAATCTATATTTAGTAATTTCCTACCTAAAAATTTATTTAGGTAGGAATGTAACTTTTATATTATGACTTTTTATTTAGTATCATAATAAGATGCATTTCCAGTTAATGTTCTATCTATACTTGCATAAGATGTATATCTAGAATTAATCCAGTAACTCTTCTTCATATATCCTTTACCATTTACAGCTGTTGACATATGAGTCTTTGTAGAATGATAATAATTTGAATAACATTCTGTAAATGTTACCCCATAATATAATATCCCTCCTCCAATATTCTTTTTAGCAGCCATTGCTACTGCTGAATTTGATAAAATTATTCCCCCTAAAACTAATGCTGTTATTGATTTTTTAATATTTTTTATTTTCATTATTTTGTCCCCCCGAACTTAACTTTTTTTTGATATCGATATCACACTTTTATAATAACCATTTTTTTACACATATTTTCATTTATATAATACTTTATTTGTTTTTTCTAATTTTTGCGATTTATGCTATTAAAAGATTCACTTTTTATTTTAAATTTATCATTTTTTATCTAAATCTTATAAAATTCTTTTATTTCTAATAAAATTCATTGCATTTTTGTTATTATTTTGTATATTTTTACAAAAAGTAATAAATAATACTCTTTTTTACATTTATTTATTGAACCAAGCTTTGAAATCATGATAAAATATTCTGGTAACGTTTTCTATTTTGTTAAAAGGAGGTTATTATGCTTAAAGTTTATATTTGTGAAGATGAATATTATCAACAACTTTATCTAAAGGAGATAATATCTAATACTATTTGTATTGAGAATTATGATATGGAGCTTTCATTAGTAACTTCTGATCCTTATAAGTTATTAGATATTATAAAAGATACAAATTATACTGGAATATACTTTTTAGATATACATTTAAATTCAGATATTGATGGAATAAATCTTGCTAAAAAAATACGTTATTATGATCCTAGATGCTTTATAATATTCATAACTGCTGATCCAAGTAAAAGTAGTACAATATTCTTTCATAAAGTTGAAGCTATGGATTATATATTAAAAACCGATTTTAAAATTATACCCATAAGAATAAAAGACTGCCTAAAAAATGCTAATGATAAAATATCAAAAGCAACTAAATTTCACAAAGTACTTACTATAAAGGCCAATGATAAAATACAAAATATTGATTATGACAAAATTTTATTTTTTGAAACATCATCAACTATTCATAAAGTCATAGTTCATTGTATGGATAAGAAAATAGAATTCTATAAAAAAATGAAAGAATTAGAAGAAATATTAGATGATAGATTTTGCAGATGTCATACTTCTTTTATAGTAAACAAAGATAAAATCAAAGAAATTAATAAAAAGGATAGAATAGCTCATATGATTAATGATGAGGAGTGCTTAATTTCAACTCGTGGAATTAAATATCTTGTAAAGTAATAAAACCTACCTACGGGGTCAATCTTATATTCGATTGACCCCGTAAGTAGATTTTTTATCTTAAACTTTCATTTTTAACTATTATATCATAACCTGTATAAGCCATAGCTAAAGCTGCTATTAATAATCTATCGTGTGCCTTACTTGTTATTGTTGAATTTGCCATTTCAACACTATGTCCAACAATGGGACAATCTGTTACTCCAATATACGGATGAATTGTCGGTGTAACATGACTAACATTTCCTATATCACTTGAACCTCCAGTTGCCTTAGCTTCCTTTATATCTGTAATTCCTAATTCTCTTAAGTTATTATTAAACATTTCTGATAATGCTTCATTTGTTTTTAAATCATCATAAGGTAATTCATATCTTTCCATTTCAAGAGTTGCTCCTGTCATTAAAGCTGCACCTTCTGCAATTTTTTTAACCTTTTCTACAACTTCAGTTACTCTTTCCTTAGTAGCTGCTCTAAAATAGAAATCTGCAATTGCCTCATCTGGTACTATATTTGCTGCAACTCCACCTTTAGTTATTATTCCATGCATTCTTACATCTGGTGTTACATGCTGACGAAGTGCATCTATTCCATTGAATAATTGAATAACACTATTTAAAGCGTTTATTCCTTTCTCTGGACATGATGCTGCATGAGCAGTTTTTCCTTTATATATGAATCTTATTGGATATAATGCACTACTTGATCCACTAGCTCTAGTTTCTCCATCTGGATGAACTATCATAGCAGCATCTAACTCATCAAATGCGCCTGCTTCTGTTAATATAACCTTTCCACCATTAGTCTCTTCTGCTGGAGTTCCATAAACTATAATCTTTCCACCAATTTCAGATAAAACTTTACTTAAAACAACTCCTGCACCAGCTGACATAACACCAATCATGTTGTGTCCGCATCCATGTCCTATTTTAGGAAGAGCATCATATTCACATAAGTACCCTACTGTCATACCTTCTTTTCCACTATCAAATGTAGCTTTAAATGCGGTATTCATTTCAGCATAAGGACACTCTATTTCAAATTCATGCTCTCTTAAAAAAGTAGTTAATGCTCCAACTGCCTTATATTCTTCATTCCCTAGCTCTGGATTTCTATATATGTAATCACTTATTTCAGCTAATCTTTCCTTAATTAATTGACCTTCATTATATAATCTTTCTTTCATTTATTATTTCCCCCCATATTATGTTATTAAAGAAATATGCCCTCCACCTGTAATAAAAAAGCTACAACAATTTTCTATAACAGATATCGAGCATATTCTTACTATATATTTTCTTACATAACTATAAATTAATAAATTTTAAATCTATGTTATATTATTTGTTAATATTTGATAATCGTTCTAACTACTAACTCTAAACTAAGCCCATCCCATCATCATAGCACAAGTTATAAATATTATACCTAGTGCAAATAAAATAATTTGTAATGGCATTATCCACTTAAACCATTTTGAATAAGGTATACCAGCCATTCCTAGACACGCCATTAATACTCCTGATGTTGGGAAAATAGCATTTGAAAAACCATCTCCTAATTGGAATATTAATACTGTTGTTTGTCTTGATATTTCAAGTAAATCACCAAGTGGTGCTAATATAGGCATAGTTAATGCCGCTTGTCCTGAACCTGAAATAACAAAGAAGTTTATAAACATCTGAACTGGTAGCATCACACATGCAGCTAACATTGATGGTAACTTACCAATAAATGATGATAAGCCATATAATATTGTATCTATAATTTGAGCATTTTCAGCTATTATTACTATAGCTCTTGCAAATCCAATTATCATTGCAGCTCCAATCATATCCTTAGCTCCAGCTATAAAAGATTCTGCCATTTCATCAGCCTTTAACCCACCAACTATTCCTGCAAATATTCCTGTTATTAAGAATACTGCTGCTATTTCTGGAATCCAGAAACCTTGCTTTAACACGCCCCATATAATAACTGCTAAACAAACACCAATTGAAGCAATAATAATTTTATGTGCAAATGTAAATTTAACCTCTTCACTTTGAATATCACTTAACTTTTCACGTTTTTCTTGATCTATTTTATACATTGGACTAAATTCAGGATTTTTCTTAACTTTTCTTGCATAAACCATTAAGAATATAATTCCTATAATTGTTGTTATAACCCATGCAATAGTACGATATGTTACTCCTGAAAATAATGGAATTTCAGCTATTGATTGTGCTATTCCAACTGTAAATGGATTAAGCATAGCTGTTGCAAATCCCACGATACAACCTAAATAACTTATTCCAACTGCTAATATACTATCAAACCCTAAGGCAAGCATTAATGGTACTAATATTGTTATAAATGGTATTGCCTCTTCTGTCATACCAAAAGTTGCACCACCAAGAGAAAATAATGTAAATATAATAGGAATTATTAATATTTCATTTCCCTTAAAAACATTAACAACTTTAGCAATAGCTGAATCTATTGCCTTTGTTCTTGTTATTAAATTAAATGCACCACCAACTATGAATAAGAAAGCTATAATTTCTGCTGACTGTTCAAGCCCTTTTACTGGTGCCTGCATCACAGAAAATAATCCTTGTGCTTCATTCTGAACATATGTAAATGATCCATTTAAAACTACAGTTCTACTCTGTCCATTAACTTCCGTTACTACCCTTTCATAAGATCCCCCCGGAACTATGTAAGTTGCTATAGCTACTAAAACTATTATTGAAAAAATAATAACTAAAGTATGTGGAATCTTTATTCCCCCACTAAACTTCTTAAAAAACCCTTTTCTTTCGTTATTTGCTACATTTTGCATTAGTTTAAAATCCCCCTAAATTTTTGTATCTTGACATGATAGGTTGAAGGAGATAATCTTTTAAAAGTTTTTAACTAATAAGTGATAGTTCTTCACGTTTCATTTGATATTTATACACAAAAAAAGCCTTGAGCTTATTCACTCAAGACTATACAATCACTAAATACTAAACAACTTAATTTAAAGTACTTATTATAAATAATATAACCGTTAAGTGATAGCTCTTCACAAATGAATTTGTGACAGTGTTATATATATTTTATATAACCCCAACGCTATAGTTTCAAAGCATTAACTATAGGTTTCGGCGAAATTTCCTTTCTGTTTACATCCTTGTGCTTACCTCCGTAAACATACTCTTAAATATCGCAACCTCTATCTACTTCATATCTACTTGTCACTTATAATATACAATTTTTTATACATATTGTAAAGGATATTTTGTATAAATATAAACTTTAATCTGAATATAATACTAAAATTTATCTACTGCTGCATTTAAAGTTAATTTATACCCATAATGATATGTATGAGAATACTCGAAAGCTTCTCCATCCTCTAATATTCCAACTTGTTCTATATGTAATATTGGTGATTCACACTCTAACTCTAGTAATTCCATTAACTCTTCTGTTGATATTAATGCTTCAACTACACGTTGTGCTGTTGATATTTTATATCCGCATTGATCTAAGTAATTATATAGTGAATTACAATCAGATTTTTTTAAATTAGGAAACATTTTTACTGGCATATAAGTTATCATATATGACACTGGGCATCCTTCTGCATATCTAACTCTTTTAACTTCCCAAACATTTTCCCCTAAATCTAAATTTAACTTATCTTTTATTATATTATCCGCTTCAACTATAGTTAAACTTATTAATTTAGTTATAATACTATATCCCTTATTAACCATTTCCTTTGTATAGCTTTCTATAGTACCAATATTATCAGAAATTCTATTAACTAAAACTATACTTCCTATACCCCTTTTCCTTGATATATACCCCTCTTTAACTAAATTATTAAATGCTGATCTTACTGTCATTCGCGTAACATTAAACTTTTCGCATAATTTATTTTCAGAAGGAAGTAATTCTCCCTGCTTTATTTCTCCAGAATCAATTAAATCTTTTAAATATTTTTCTATTTTTATATATATTGGCTCACTCATTTACTAAACTCCTCTTTGCACTATATTAAATACAAATTCAAATATTCTCTCTATTTATTGTACCATAATGCTAAACTTAATTACTTATAATATAATGTAATTTAATTATTAAACTTTACTAAAATACTATAAATGTTTTTTTATTTACTTTGTAACGTACATAAAAATAACGACATAGCTAATAAGAAACTTTCCCTTACAACTACATCGTTACTTTATAATATATATTTTTAAAATGTTAAATGGTTTATCTTCTTAATTATTTATTTTCTAACTTTGATAATCTTTCATATATATCTATAAACTCTTCAGCTAATTGTTGAAAATTCATAGCGTTCATTAAATGGTCTTGAGAATGTATTAATAATACACCTATTTCCAATTTTTCTCCTGAAGCCTCTTTAGTTATAAGCTGAGTTTGAAATGCATGAGCCTTATGCATCTCTTCTCTTGATTTCTTTATTAACTTCCTAGCTTCTTCAAAGTTTCCTTCTTTTGCTTTACTTAAAGCATCAAAAGCTAATCCCTTTGCTTCTCCTGCATTTGCTATTAATCCAAATGATATTTCCATTAATTCTTCGTTCATATTTATATTCTCCTATAATCTACTATAATTAATAAATTCTATATTATTTCTTCTTAAAAATTCTTCTACTTTTTTAGATGTTAAAATACTATACTCTTTTATTCTTTGCATTACATAAGATGTTGAGTTAACTAGGTTTTCATCTATAAATGCCGGATGACACATAATATCTATTACTTCATGTTCCTTAAGTTCATTTATAAATTTTTCAAAATAATCATCTGTTACATTATCGCTATAGAAACTTTCTGTCATTGGAATAACTTTATCATAATGAATTTCATATTCAAATCCACCTCTTATAGGTAGTTGATATTTTTCTAATATTCTTTCTATTACAGGCTTTAAAGCTTTTAATGTATGTACATGATGATGAGAATCTAAATGATCAACCTTAACTCCACTATTAATTGCTTTATCAATTTGAGCAGAAAACTCTTCATATACTTCATCTAAATTAAACTTTTCTTCTATAATTTCATTAGTTAATCTCTTATAGAAGTTTCCATTTTCATCTACTATTGTTTTATGATAATTTAAAATAGGTTTATTTGCACTTAATGTCATATGAACTCCGCATCCTAAACCCTTATTTTCTTTTAATAAACTAACAGCATGATCAAAAGCAGGCATACCAGGCATTATAGTCGTTGACCTTACTATTCCATTTTTATAAGCTGATATAATTCCATAATTAACAGCTTCACTTAATCCAAAATCATCTGCATTTACTATTATCTTTGTCATACTAACACCCTTTCCTGCAGTTAATAGTTTTTAGTTAGGAGTTATCAGTTTAGGAAGAAACCCCTAATGGAATTTACTTTAATCTATTTCTAACTCTAAACTTCTAACTAATTTGAGAATTGTGGTAAATACTCTTTATGTGCTTCAATCATTTCATCTAATATAGTTTTAGCTAAATCATCTGATGGTATTAATGGATTTATACATAATGCTTGTAATGCTGCATTATAGTCTCCTTCAACAGCTGCCTTAGCTGCTAATATTTCAAAAGCTTTTATTTCAGTAACTAATCCACTAACTGCAACTGGTAAATATCCTACTGCTAAAGGCTTAGGTCCATCTTTAGTTATTACACAGCTCATCTCTGCTGCTGAGTCTTCTCTAAAGTCTCTTATTGCCCCATTATTTAATGTATTTACAACTTGAACATCTTTTTTATCATTGTAAATTGAGTTAATTAAGTTACAAGCTGCATCACTATAATATGCTCCACCTCTTTTTTCTAATTGTGGTGGCTTAACTGCTAAGTTTTCATCTTTATATAATTCAAATAAGTCATCTTCTAATGCCTTAACTGTTTCACCTCTAGTTTTTCCATCTTTAAAGCCTTCTAATTCTTCTTCAAGCATTTCTTTATGTTTATAGTAGTATTTGTGATATGGACAAGGTATAACTCCTAATGCTCTAACAAAATCAGCATTTAATGGAATATCCTTTATATTTTGCATTGTTAATGATGAAGTAACAAACTTCTCTATTGCTTCTTTAGTTATGTCCTTTCCATCTAATCTTACATTTAATGCATAAACCATATGATTAAGACCTGCAAAATCCATTTCAAGTCTATCTTTTTCTACTTTTAATATATCTGCCATTCCATTCTTAACACCTATTGGAACATTACATAAACCAATATATCTTCTAAAGTTTGTATATTTAAATACTGCTTCCGAAATTACTCCTGTTGGATTTGTAAAGTTTACTAGCCATGCATTTGGACAAAGCTCTTCAATGTCTTTTATAATATCTAATACTACTGGAACTGTTCTAAGTGCTTTAAATAATCCACCTGCTCCATTAGTTTCTTGACCTATAACTCCATGTGAAAGTGGAATTCTTTCATCTTTAATTCTTGCATCTAATAATCCAACTCTTAATTGAGTAGTTACAAAATCAGCATCTTTTAATGCTTCTCTTCTATCTAAAGTTAGATGTATTTCCATATCTATTCCTGCTTTTTTAACCATTCTCTTTGCAAGATTACCTACTATTTCTAACTTATGCTTACCTTCTTCTATATCAACTAACCATAATTCTCTTACTGGTAGTTCTTTATGTCTCTTTATAAAACCTTCTACTAATTCAGGTGTATAACTTGATCCTCCACCTATAGTAACTATTTTTATTCCGTTTTTCATACTATCCACCATCCTAACTTTTTATTTATAAATTTTGCTCTAACTAAGCTATATGTATTAATTCTCTTTTGATTATCTTTATATTTATTTTTAAAGTATCATTTAAGATAGCACTTTATATGCTGATTTTTACTCACTATATAAATGAATAAAAAGCAAAATACAAACTTCTATACATTTTGAGTTTAGAGTAAAGCCGACTTAATTATCGGCCTTACTTTTCTTTTAACTCAAACTCTATTTTTATGTGTTTAACTAAGTCTTTTTAAGCTGCTTGATACATGTCCATTTTTTTAGCATCCATCTTTTCTGCCATAACTACGAATGGTAAGTATATTAATATTGAAACTACTATATTAACCACACATAATGCTGCACCTGACCAATGTCCTGTTGCCATAAATCCACCTAGTATTGGAGGTGTAGTCCAAGGCATAGTTGCCATTATTACTGGATGAACTAAACCAAATGAAATCGAAAGATATGAAATTACTGTTGTAACAATTGGTGCAATTACAAATGGTATTCCGAATATTGGATTTAATACTATTGGTAATCCAAATATTACTGGTTCACTAATATTGAATATGGCTGGTGCTAATCCTAAAGCAAGCATATCTCTTCTTCTTTTACCTGCAATTGCTATAGCAACTAATAAACCGATGATTACTCCTGATCCTCCCATGAATATGAAAGCATCGAAGAATGGTCCTGCTAATACATGTAATTGTTCTAATGGAGCTCCATTTTGAATCATTTCTGCATTTTGTGCTCCTAAGTTAGTTAACATTGTTCCTGTGAAAGGTAATGCAATATTTGCACCATGTAAACCAACAAACCATAATCCATGAATAAAGAATGCTATTAATATAGCTGATGGTAATGTATCTGTTATATTACTTAATGGAATTCCTAAGTATTTGTTTATTAAATCTGTTAAGAATTGTCCATCTGCTGCTAATCTTATTAATAATCCTACAACTGCGAATATAACTACTGTTAACATTCCTGGTATTAACTTCGCAAATGATCTTGATACTGCCGGTGGTACCCCATCAGGCATTTTAACTACCAATTGTTTTACTTTTCCTAATCTTATAAATACTTCTGTTGATAATATACCTATTATAATTGCTGTAAATAATGCTCCTGTTCCTAAGTATGCAACTCCAATGAATCCCCAACCTTCTACTGCAGGTTGTCCATCTACTGCAATCTTTGCAACTTGTGGAATTAAAAGAACAAATATTGAGGTTGCTATCATTGATGCTTGAAGACCATTTTCTTCATATGATTTTGCAAGATTATATGCAACACCTATTACTAAAAGTAATGCCATAATAGCTAATGTTCCAAACCATATATCTCCATTTAATGATTTTATTTGTTGTCCGAATGTATTTTCTGCTAAAAAATTATTTAATGCTTTTATTGGTGCATTATTTATAAGTGTTGCTAAAGATCCGATAATTGTTAACGGTATCATTGCAACGAAAGCGTCTCTAACCGCTACAAGATGTCTTTGTGCTCCCATCTTTGCTGCATATGGAGTAATATATTTATCCATAAAAGCCATAAACTTTTCCATGTTCTTCCCCTACCTTTACCTTACATTTTTTATATACTTTTTTCTTAATTCTCAATACCTAAATACCACTTTTTATATTCTATTTCTTTAATTCTAATGCTCTTTCTAAAACAGCTTTACCATTACATCTTCCATAATCCATCATATTGATAACTTCTACTGGAATTCCATGTGGATCTGCCAAACCTTTTGCCTTACTTAAAATATATCTAACTTGTGGTCCTAATAGTAAAACATCACACTTTGTTATTTCATTTTGTAAATTTACTTCTGAAATAGCCCAAATTTCACATTCTACTCCCTTTTCTTTTGCAGCCTCTTGCATTTTAGTTACTAATAAACTTGTTGACATACCTGCTGAGCAAGCTAACATAATTTTAATCATAATATATACCTCCAAACATTTATTTAATAATGTATTCGTTTTCTCACCTTATGTATACATTGTATATTAATTGTATAGACATTTCAAGTGGTTTTATAAAAATTTTTTAAACATTTTCATTACAGTTTTCCCTTTTTAAGTAATAATTATACCCTAAAAACTAAAATCGTCTCTTATATATATATATTCCTTAATTCAAACTATACATTTCAACTATACATTTAAGATAATTTTATTGCTTTTCTAAATACATTTAAATTACTATCTAAACTTTTAACCAAAATAAAGCTGTCTCATAAGTTATTTTAAAATAACTTATGAGACAGCTATATATTAACTATATTAATTTATTTATTAGAGTTTTCAAATTTCAAATAAAAGTCATATGAAAACTCCTCTTCGTTAAATCTATATTGTTCATCTAACTCAGGGCCACAACTATTTGAGCCTATTCCACTTTGTTTATAATCTACAGTTAAATAAGTTATATTTTCTTTAATCAACTCAATATTATGTTCTGCATTAGTTAATTGACTAATTGAAAAATTTGATACATTAAACGCAAAATCATTTTCTGATAAAACATAAATTTTTGCTTTTTTATTATTTATGGATACCTCTCTACAGAAATGATGACTTCCATTTTCTTGTGGTCTTATATAATCCTCATACATTTCAGAAACCTTTGAATTAAATCTACCTAAATAACAAGATAAATTTTTATCTATATAATTTTCATATGGTCCAAATCCAAAATAACTTACATCTTCATATGATTTATCTAACTTAATCTCTACACCAAAACGTGGTAAATAAGGTGTAATCATATTCTTATTTGCCTTAATATGACACTTAATTAATCCTTTTGAGTAAATATTCCATATTACTTTAATATCAAGAACCCTATCTCTATATGGTGGAATCAAGCTTAAATCACTAATTATTTCAATTTTATTTGAATATTCCTCAAACTTAGTACTATATACTCTTGTAGTTACTTGATTAAACCCGGCTTCTATCCATTCATTTTTAATCTTTCTATCATTATCTGTAGGTGCTCTCCAAATAATAAAATTCATTGGATTATCCACAAACACTTCTCCTGTTGACTCTATAAAATCAAAAGATCCGATGTTTTTATTATATATCAAATTAAATTCAGCATTTGAAATTTTAATTTTATTAACTGTTTCTTCAATATAAAACTCAACATCTTCTTTAGTATCTATTAACCTATTAATAGATGCTATATTAGATACTTCATTGTTTATAATAAATTGATCATGACCTAAAATAACTCCTTTTTCATAAAGAGAATTACTATATTTTATACCATATTCAAATAATATAGTAATAAGTTTATTTTCTACTTCCGGCATCTTTAAAACATACCATTTTTCTTCTTTTGGCTTTAATCTGTCTAATATTAACTTATCTACAAAGGTTATTCCTCCATCTAAATATACTTTATAGGTAACATCAACTAATTCATCAACCTCTTTAAAATCAAGCATGTTTTTAAGTTTAACTCTTCCATTATCCTCATCAAATTCTAATGCTCTTATTGGCCTATTAATATTTTTGTATTCTAGTAATCCAGTATGAGGTCTTCTATCTGGATAGACTAAACCATCAACACAGAAATTCCCATCATGATTTTTTTCTCCAAAATCTCCACCATAACCATATGCCTTTTTACCATTAATATTTTCTTTTATAAGTATTGCATGATCACACCACTCCCAGACATATGCTCCTGCAAATTGATCATACTTCTTAATTATTTCATCATACTCCTTTAATCCACCAGGTCCATTCCCCATAGCATGTGCATACTCACACAATATTAACGGCTTATCTATTCCATTTTTAAAGTATTCATTAATTTCCTCTATACTTGGATACATACGACTAATAACATCAAGGTTACTAAAATCATTTTTTCTTTCTTTACTTGCATAATATGCACCTTCATAATGTACTGGTCTTGTAGAATCTAATTTTCTAGCATATTCTGCTCCTCTTTCAAAGTTACACCCAAATCCCGACTCATTTCCAAGTGACCACATAAAAATACAAGTTTTATTTTTAAAAGGTACTATTGAGGAATCAATTCTATCAATGATAACATTTTCATACACCTTATCATCTGCTATCATATTATAATTATCTAAATAGCCTAATCCATATAATTCAACAACACCATGTGTTTCAATATCAGCTTCATTCATAACATAAAATCCATACTCATCACATAACTCATAAAAAATAGGAGACTTAGGATAATGAGCAGTTCTTATAGAGTTAATATTAGATTCTTTCATTAATTTTAAATCTAAAATCATATCATCATATGTCATAACATATCCTTTAGTTGGATGACTATCATGGTGATTAACTCCTATTAATTTTATAGGAGTATTATTAATCTTTAAAATAGAGTTTTCTATCTTAACCTCTCTAATCCCTATTCTTTCTTTTATAACCTCATCATCAGTTTTTATTAATAATGTATATAAGTTAGGAGTCTCTGCACTCCATAGCTTTGCTTCTTTAATAGTTACTTCCACTTTATTATTATCTATATTCCCAGATGAAATCATATCATTGTTAGTATTAAATAAATAATATTGAACTTCTTTACACCCAATATTAGATAAAATTTCAATATCTAGCTTTCCTTCTTTTGAAGATAAATCTATATTGGAAGTTATATTATAATCTACTATTCTTGACTTAGCTCTTCTTAAGATATATACATCCCTGAAAATTCCCGACATTCTAAATTTATCTTGATCCTCAAAATAAGTTCCATCACACCATTTTAAAACTAATACGGTAATTGTATTTTTTCCATTTACTAAGAATTTTGTAATATCAAACTCTGATATACTATGAGCTATTTGACTATATCCTACAAATTCTCCATTTATCCATAAATAAAAACATGAATCAACACCTTCAAAGTTTATATTATAATCATATTTCTCTGGAAATATTTCAAATTCAAAATCCTTTTTATAAATTCCACATGGATTGTCTTTAGGAACAAACGGTGGATCATAAGGAATAGGATATTTAACATTAGTATACTGATTATAATCATATCCTTTTAATTGCCAAACAGAAGGTACTTCAATATTATCTGAAAGATTAACTTCATTAATATCATTAAACTCTTTTACTGTTTGTAAGCTATTAAAATAATTAAATCTCCATTTTCCATTAAGCGAGAAAAAATTCTTTTGCCTATTTCTATCTTTAATAGTAATAGCTTCATTAATATCTACAAATGGAACATAATAACTTCTTCTTGGCATCATATTTACATGTAGTTTAGAAATATCTTCATGATATTCATTTTTTAGTATCATATCTTTCCTCCTAAATACTTTATTATTATCATATATTCATGAAACATAATTATATAATCACGAAACATAATTCCATATATAAAGCTAAAAACATTATTTTTTAACTTTATTTTCATATTAATATGTAAATAACTCTTTTAAAATAGTTATAACGTTCTAAAATATGTTATAATGTTTCTTATCTTATTCACCTATTCTATATTCGATTAAATAAGTTAATTTTATAAATTTAGGAGGTGCCCATGCAAATACTTTGGAAAAAATACGTTAAAGAAAATTTTGAAATGAATGTAGATGAATGTGGTATAGAACAAGGTATTCCAGGACTAGGATATAAATATGAAGTATCTAAAAATGCTGTTATCCACTATATAACTAAGGGATTTGGTACTTTTAAATTTAATAATAAAGTCTATAACTTAAAGCAAGGCGATATATTTATACTTTTAAAAGGAATGGAGGTTGAATATACAGCTTCTATTAATGATCCTTGGGAATACTACTGGATAGGATTTAGTGGTTCAAATGCTAATGAATATTTAGACAGAACTTCTATTATAAATTCTTATGCTGTAACTTGTAAAACTAATTCAAAAATACCACAAACAATATTAAATATGTGTGAAATCTCAAAAACTTATAACCCTTCATCTTCTGATGATATGCTATTATTAAAAGAACTTTATTCCTTACTTTATTCACTTATAGAAGAATTTCCAAAGCCATTTTCCTTCAAGGACAAAGAATTACATACATATATTCAAGATGCTCTTAACTTTATTAACTCTAATTATATGAATAGTATAACTGTTAACGAAATTGCTAATCATGTTAATTTAAGTAGAAGTTATTTATATAAAATGTTTATAAAAAATCTTGGAATCTCTCCTCAAAAATATTTAATAAATCTTAGGCTTTATAAATCAACAATTTTACTAAGAACAACTAAACTTCCTATAGGTGAAGTTGCAAATATGGTAGGATATAGTGATTCTTTATTATTTTCAAAAACATTTTCAAAATATTTTTCAATATCTCCATTAAATTATAGAAACGATCAATTAAATAGTCTTGATTAAACTTATATTAATGGTTATTTTTATATTCAAAATATAAAAAGTATAAATGAAGTTTGACTTTAACTTCATTTATACCTCTATTAATTTATTATTCACTTATTCTCGTAACACCATTTTTTAAATCATCAACTATTGCATCATATTCTGATTCTGATAGGTTATATTTTCTTAATAATAAGAAACTCACTAATATAATTATACATGGAATTAAAGTTTGGATAATGTGTATTCCATTTAATGTGAATTTAGATTGAGTGGAATTTGCTTTATATCCAATATAAGCTAAAATGTATCCACATAAAGAACCACCAATTGCACTAGAAATCTTACTTTTAAATATATTTAGAGAAAATATCATTCCTTCTGATCTATGTCCTGTTTGCCACTCACCATATTCAACACAATCAGCAACCATTGAAGTTAAGGTAATATATCCAGCTCCATCAAAAACTCCACATATAAAGTTTATAGCAATCATTGCATATAAAGAAGAGTATGATAGTGAAAATACTAAAAGTGACCCAACTGAACTAACTAATAACCCTAAAAGAGCCGTATTTCTTTTTCCTAGTTTTTTTGTTAAATATGGAGATATTAAACCACCCAATATACTTGCCGCCATACCAATTGAACTTACTACTGGAATCATCATTTCTGCATTAAAATTATACTTTATATAGTATATAGATATTGTATTTTTTATTGAACCACTTAATTCTAATACTAACATTGATAATAGTACTATTCTTAAGGGCTTATTTGTTTTTAATAAATTTATAAATTGCTTAAAACCTTGCTTTTCTTTTTTCTTCTTATTATCACTAGTATTAATTTCTCTAATACCAAAGGCTGTAATCCATGTGAAAATACTAGCAAAACATACATAAATTATAGCTACCTTTGTCCAACTTCCAAGAAGTGATACAAGTGGAATAGTAAGAGTAAAAATTATAAAACTACCAACATATGCTACTGTTCTCGCAGATGTAACAATCTTAGTTTTTCCTTCAGAAGATCTTGTAATATTAGCAGATAGTGACCAATATGGTATGTCCATAGCAGTAAAAGATATCCCCCATAAAATATAAGCTACATATATCCATATAATTTTATTACTATAGCTTAAATCCGGTGTTGAAAAACACATTATAGTCGTAATTGATATAAATATTGGAATAGCAAATAAATAAGGTCTACTTTTCCCAATTTTAGCATGAGTATTGTCAACTATAACACCCATTATAGGATCTGTTATGGCATCTATAATTCTAGCTACTAAAAATAATGTTCCTACCGCTGCTGCACCTACGCCAAAATTATCTGTTAAAAAAATTAAAAGATACGAATTAATTAATGCATATATCATATTATTCCCTAGGCTTCCGCAACTATAAGTAAGTAAAGTTTTTATGGAAATATCATTGTTTTTATCAATTTTTTATTTATCGTAGTATTCAAACCATCACCTCTATATTTTATAATAAAATTTGTAATACCCGTTTAATTAAACTTTTAAAAGAAATCGATTTCTTAATCTTCATATATATTATTACAAATTTTTATTATCAATCAAATAGAATTAAGTTTCTAAAATATTGATTTATAATTCCTAAAATATATGATAAAAAAAAGAACCTATAAGATAGACTCTCAAAAGAGAGTTTATCTGTATAGGTTATTTTTTCCATAAGTATTTAAGTTTTATATATTTAATAGGATATAGGGCTAATTAATTATTTATTCTTTTTCTTTTTATTTAAGTAGAAACCTACCCCTGCAGTTACTGCACCTATTGCAGCTAAAATTCCTGAACCAACTACAGCACCTGTTTGTGGAAGTGTTCCACTTGGTTTTTGTGGTTTGTTTTCTGGCTTAACCTCTGGCTTAACTTCTGGTTTAGTTTCTGGTTTAGTTTCTGGTGTTTCTGGTTTAACATCAACATCTGGAGTTTCAGGTGTTTCTGGAACCTCTGGAACTTCAACATTAGTTGGAATAGCAAATCCTTTTTGAGAAGTTGTTTCATCACCTTCTAATGTGTTCTTGTACATTAAGTAATAAGCTGATGCAGACCAACTGAAGTTTTTAGTGTGTAATCCTTCTCCAGTTAATGGGTTATAGTTTTCTCTTATTGGTCCATCTCCCATTAATCCTTCAGCGTTGTTGAACATCTTTTTAGCAGCTGTTACTGCTTGATCATAGTAACCATAGTTTTGAAGAGCTTCAACTCCATATAACGCTTGGTCTAACCAAACTGGGCCTCTCCAATATTTGCTTGCGCTGAAGCTTGGGTTATCTTGAGAAGCTGTTCCAAATGGTACAGTTGTATTGAATTTGTTTCCATCTAACATATTTTCTACAACTTGATCTGCTTCTTCTTGAGTAGCCATTTTAGCCCATAGTGGTATCCAACCTTCTGGTCCTTTACCTCTGTTAACTAATAATTTCTTTTCTGAACCATCTTCATTTATTTGTAAATCGTAGAAGAATCCTGTTTCTTCATCAAACATGTTATCACTTACGTATTCTCTTACGTGTTCTGCTTCTTCTGTGTACTTCTTAACATCTTCAGTTTTTCCTAAAGCATCTGCCATTGATTTTAAGAATCCTTTTTCAGCATAAAGGTATGCATTTAAGTCTACTGATTCTTGGTTTATAGAATATCCTAAAAGAGTTCCGTCTTCAGATTTGTTTTCAAATACATCTACACCTGTATCTCCTTCTCCAAATCCTTCAACATCAAATCTTGGAGCGTTATCCATTCCACTTTCCCAAGCTGCTGCTAATATAATTTCTTCTTTTGAATTATTGAATTCGTGAACCATTCCACCGTATTCAGCTATACCGTTTTTATCATGGTCTCTGTTTGTATACCACCAATCATGGTAAGCAACTAATTTTGGATACATTTCTTGTAAGAAAGCTTCATCTCCAGTAGCTTCATATACATTCCATACTGCCCATGCTGCTAATGCTGGCTTAGAGTTTCTTTCATTCCAGTTTCCACCATCTCCGCCTCTAGCGCCATCTTTGTTATAGAATATAGCATCGATTATTGCTCCAGCATCTTGCGGTCTTAATTCATCATCTTCTGTAATTTGGTAATCAAATAATGCTCTTATGTTATTTTTAGCTAATTCTCCATCGAATTCTGCTGTAGCTACTGCTTGTTTCCAAGAATCCCAAGCCCACATTCCAATGAACCATTTGTATGACATTGAAGGAACAACACCATCATGTAATATATCTCCTGCAGCACTTCTCCAGTTAGTAGTTAAAGTTTCGATAGATTTTACAGCTGCATTTTTGTAGCTTTCATCAGTTTTTCCTTTTACATTAGCAAAAGTCTTATCTAAGTAACCTTGCCAACGAGTGTTATTTTCTACAAAGTATTTTTCTGAATTATCAAGCATATCTTGAATCTTTGATTGTTCTTTATTTAATTCATCCGTTGTAAATGTATATGTTTGAGTTGAATCTGTTGTGAATGACTCATTTGACTTAATAGTTACCGGCGTTGTAAGTCTTGTTGTATAAGAGTTTCCTTCAACTGTAGTTTCAACATCACCTTCATAATTAACTACAAATTTAGTTTCTTCTGTTGAGAAATATCTCCAAGTTTCTCTCATTTCAGAGAAGTTAACTTGTACTCCATTTTCAGTAGCTTGTAAACTTTGTCCTAATTCATATACTTTTCCATCTTCTTTTTCTTTGAATTGGTTAAATATATTTCCTGTCCATTCTAGGTTTAAGTTTAAATCTTTATCAGTTTTATTATCAATTTTAGTTGTTATTAATGCAGTTCTATTAGAAGCAAATATTAATTCTAAAGTTAATTTAAAATCTGTTAAATCATAAGTTTGAACTAACTTTCCTGGATAATAATCAAATGAAACTTCTGCTTGTGTTAAATCATACACTTGTCCATCTTCTACATTGCTTACTGTAATTTTACTTATTGTGTCACCTAAGTTTACTGGATATTCTTCAGCTATTATTACAGGTCCTGCAAATCCTCCATAGATGTTAGTAGCATCCTTTGATGGTAAGTAGTATCCATGCCATGCCCCTTGATCTGAGAAGTTGTTGTATTTATTTGTTGAATATGATCCATATAATAAATCTGTTGGGTTTGCTGTTACATTTAATACATTGCTAAAATCTACAACTTTTGATCTTTTATCTGTAGCAAGTACATTTACCGCTGTTAAGTTTAAAGTTAATGCCGTAGCTAAAGCTGCTGCCATAAGTGATTTTTTCCCTAATTTTAATGCCATAAAATTTCTCTCCTCTTTAAATATATTGTTATTATTAAAAGTCGCGACATAATTAATACAAGCCAAAAAGGCAATACCTAAACAAAGAATAATAATTTCGTTAAAAATTATTCTTTGTTTAGGTATCGCCTTCTTCAGTAACAATCCTAATATTTATAAATTGTTTTAAGTTGATTTCATTGTACAATGTACTGTAAACATTGTCAACATGTTATGTGAATTTTTTTTCATATTTATTCAGAAACCTGAATTTTATCTAAATTATTATTAGAATTATCTTGTTTTTTATGTATGTGAACTATATTGTTCATACCTCTTTCAACAGTTTTATCTGGTATAAAATATATAAATTCCTTTCTTGATAAATTCTTAAATATTATTGGAATTATAGTTGATTTAGCTTCTTTTTTTAATAAATCTAATGAAAATTCTATAAGATGATCATTAACTTTTACTATATCTCCAACTTTAACTAATGAGTTGAATCCTTTGCCCTTCATCTTAATACTATCTATTCCTATATGAATAAGTATTTCTAATCCATCATTTGATTTTATTGTTATAGCATGATTATTAGGTGATATAAATATTACTTCTCCTTCAACCGGTGAAGCTATTATATTTTCAGACGGTTCTATTGCAAAGCCATCACCTATAAGCTTAAGAGAAAAAATATCATCTGGAACATTTTCTAACGCTGTTATAGTTCCAGAAATAGGAACAAATAATTTTTTCCCAGTATCTTCTCCTTTTTTCATAATTGGAAGCTCTTTATTCATTGCTTTAGGTAACTTTATTTCTTTTCCTGCCATTATATCTTTTATTTGATCCTTTAAAAGATCTGATTGTGGTCCAAAAATAGCTTGAATATTATTTCCTACTACCATAATTCCTGCCACACCTAATTTTTTTAATTTTTGTTTTTGTACTTTTCTTATATTTTTAACTGTTATTCTTAATCTTGTTATGCAAGCATCTAGGTATTTTATATTATTTTTTCCACCTAATGCATTTAAAACATTTTTAGCTAATTCTTCACCATTTAAATCAATTTCTACTTCAAACTCATTTATTGCTTCAAGCTCATAATCTTGTTCTCTACCTGGAGTTTGTAAGTTTAATTTTCTGATTATAAACCTAAAACCTAAATAGTATATAATAAAAAATCCTATTCCTACTAGAATAACTAAATACCATGGTGTTTTATTTGGAAGTACTCCTAAAAATAAGAAGTCTATTAATCCACCTGAAAAAGTCATTCCAATTTTGACATTTAAGATATTCATAATCATAAATGAGAACCCTGCAAATACACAATGAATAGCAAACAATACTGGTGCTAAGAATAAAAATGAAAATTCTATTGGCTCTGTTATTCCAGTTAAAAATGATGATAAGGCACCTGATAAAAGCAATGCCGATACTCTTTTCTTATTTTCATCAAAAGCTTCATGATACATTGCTAAAGCAGCTCCTGGTAATCCAAACATCATTATTGGGAATTTCCCTGTCATAAAAGTACCTGCAGTAAGAGCTACATTATCTTTAAGCTGTTCAAAAAATATTGCTTGGTCTCCTATAATTAATTGTCCTGATGAATTTAAATATTCACCAAATTGATACCAAAACGGGTTATACCATATGTGATGTAATCCAACTGGAACCAATGCTCTTTCTACAGTCCCAAAAATAAACGTAGATAAATTAGGGTTTGTATTTATTAAACTTCTTGATATACTCATTAATAAAGTTTGTACTCTAGGCCAAATTCCTACTAGAATTAAGCCTAAAAATACAGCTACTATTGCAGTCATAATTGGTACAAACCTTTTTCCCGAAAAAAATCCTAAACATTCCGGTAATCTAATTCTATAAAACTTTTTGTATATGATTGATGTTACTACCCCTATAATTATTCCTCCCATTACTCCCATTTGTAATGTTGGAATTCCTAAAACCATATCAAAATATGGATTACCTCTAATTGCTCCTGGAGTTAACCCTATACATACTGACATTGTCATATTAAAAACTAAAAATCCTACTACTGCTGATAATCCAGATACTCCATCTCCGTCAGATAATCCAATAGCAACACCTGTTGCAAACAAAAGTGGTAAATTATCAAATATAATATTTCCTGCTGCTGATAAAATATTAGCAAAAGTATTAATCCAATATGAATCTAGTGTAATTTCATTACTATTAAAAATTAGTCCAATTCCTACTAATAACCCTGCTGCCGGCAATAATGCAACTGGCAACATAAGTGCTCTCCCTATTTTCTGTAATCCACCAAAGGAATTTTTCAAAACTTCTCTTATACTCATTTAAGTTCATCCCTTAAAACACTAATAACCCTATGAATATGTATAGTTAAATATACTAACTCATCATCAACAACCACATAATTATAATTATTTTCTATATAATATTTAACTTTTAATGCACAATCAAATGCTTCTGGATAGTTTTTTTCAGCTATCTCTAAAAGCATTCCATCACTTTCTTTATGTTGATTTTCAGTAAATATTCTCTTTGCAAAAAACTTAAGATGAGTTAAAAGTCTATCGTAATTTAAATCATCCTCATTAAATTCAACAGAATAGTAGTATCTTACTATGTTTAGTATTCCCTTTACTATGTTAGTTGTTTCTAAAGACTCCTTTGAACTGTCATTATTACCTGCATTAACTAAATGTAATGCAATAAATGCAGCTTCATCCTCTGGTAAATTTATATTTAGCTTCTCATTTATAAGCTTAACTCCCCATAATGCAACTTTATATTCATCTTTGTGAATTCTTCTTATTTCATCTAAAAAGTGATTTTTTATAATTATATTTTTTTTATATCTTTTAATAGCGAAAGCTATATGATCTGATAAAGAAATATAAACCTGTTTATCAAGATTTCTATTCAACTCTTTACTTGCATGACTAATTATAATATGTGATAATTCAAAAATGCCATCTGGTATTTGATTAATAAGCTTTTTTAACTTATTTCCCATCCTTTTATTTTCTATAATAAAAGTTTTTTCTATTTTATCTTCATCAACCTCTTGACCTGTCCTTTTATTAAAGGCAATACCACATCCAACTAGAATAATCTCCTTATTAGTTTTTGGATCAATAGTTACAATAGTATTATTATTTAAAACTTTTTCTATAATCATTTTGGCCCCTCCTCATCTTAAAATTTAATTAAAGTCCTTCTGAAGATATAAAATATCACCAGAAGTAATCGTTGTCAACAAAATTCTAATTTTAGTTCAATATACAAATTGAAAATTTATAGTCTATTTTTATTAAAATCTTTTATAAAATCATATAGTTTAAATTAATTAATAATTACCTTTAAAAAATAATATTTTAATTTTTAGACATTCATTCAAATTTGCAACTATTATTTTTATCTTAAACGTTTAATTGTAAAAGTTCCATAAAAAAGCTGTATTTTGTCTAAAATACAGCTTTTTTCAATTATTTATAATTTATCACTTTTAATCTATGAAGTGCTCTAGTTGCCATAATATATTTTACTAAATCATCAGTCTTATCATCAAAATTCACTATTATAACTCCGTCAAATTCTAATCCTTTAGCATAATAAGATGGAACTATAACCTTACCACCTCTATACATAACTTCTTCTCTATCAAAAGATAAAAGTTTAGTAAACTTTTTAAGTTCTGGTGCTATATTCTTAAGGTCTTCTTTATCCTTTGTTATAATTGCAATATTGTCATAATTTTCATCATCATACTCTTCTAGTGTTTCTAAAATAGTATCAATTAAATCATCTTTATCATTAATATTAACTTCTTCAACATCAAATTTTCCCTTTCTAACAAATGGAACTATAGCATTTTCATCTAACAACTTGCTTGCATACTCCATTATTTGGAATGTTGATCTATAGCTTTTATTTAAAGCATAATTCTTAACAAAGCCTCCAAATAGAGATTTTAATTTAAGCATTGCTGGTTCTTCTTCTACTTTTATTAATCTTTGATTTGCATCTCCAACAATAGTATAACTTCTACAACCAGTTAATTCTTTTAATACTATGAATTGTAACATACTATAGTCTTGAGATTCATCAATTACTATATGCTTAATATCTTGTTTAGTTTTTTTACCATCAAGTTTAATCATCATATACAGAATTGCAGGTAAATCTAAATATGATAGCTGATCAGTATTAGTAAACTCTTTATAAATATCTACTATATTTTTATTATCTATCCAATGAGCTAAATTATCCTTTTGAGCCATAAGTTCTCCTACAATTTCTCTAACTCTTAATCTTCTTTGGAATTCTATATTATTTTGTTCAATTGCTAATTGCTCTTCCGAAAGACTAGCAAGCTTATCCTTAACTTCTGAATTTAAGTTTCTTACTAATTCGTCTCTCTTATCCTTTAGCTTTGAAATAATAACTCTCTTAATCTTTTGACTTCTTCTAAATAAAGGCATGTATTTATAATGCTTTTCAAATAATTCATTTATTTCATCTAATGAAACTACCTCTTCATCAAAGAATTTCACTGATTTAAATGTAAAATAATTACTTTCTAGTTCTTCACACTTTTTATCTAAAACATCTATAAATTCTTCTCCAGCTTTATACTTAATTTCATTAATAACTTCTTCATTTCCTTTTAAAACTTCTTCTAAATAAGCAGTAAAATCAACTACAGCCTCATTTAACTCTATTTCATTCATTGCAAAATGAGCAAATGTTTGTTGATTAACATTGCTTTCTCCTAATGTAGGAAGTACATCTCTAATATAATCAATAAAGATATCATTAGGTCCTAATATTAGTACCTTATCTCCTAATTGTTCTCTAAAATTATATAGAAGGTATGCAACTCTATGAAGGGCAATTGTAGTTTTTCCTGAACCAGCAACTCCATTAACTACTACAACCTTCATTCTTTCTTCTCTTATTATTTCGTCTTGCTCTTTTTGAATAGTCATAACTATATCTTTAAGTTTCTCACCGGCATTTGATGATAGAATCATTTGAAGAATATCATCTTTTACATCAACATCTGAATCAAAGAATCCTTCTAGTTTACCTTTTTTAATCATTATTTGTCTTCTCGCTAAAATATCTACTGGTACTTCTCCATCTGGTGATTTATAACTTGTTTCACCTAATGTTCCCTTATAAAATAAGGATGCTACTGGAGCTCTCCAGTCTACAACAGCTGCATCAAAGCTTCCTTCTGGAGTTAAACCATATCTACCAACATATATTTGTTCAGCATAACCATTATCCTCAAAATTAACTTTTCCAAAGTAAGGTGATTCTTTTAGCTTTGTAAACTCTGCTAACTTTCTATCTATAGTTCTATACATTTCTTCCTTAACGTATCTCTCATGATCGAAGTATTCCATTACTTTATCTTCATCATCTCTATATTCTTCTATGAATTTTTTTCTATACTCTAATATATAATCTGCAACATCTTTTCTTTTTTGTATGTAATTTAATATTTCTTTACTTAATAAATCTAAAGTTACCTCTAGATTTTGTTCCTCTTGTAAAAATTCAAATTTATTCAAAACAACACACTCCTTTGATTAGCTAGTTATTAGTAGTTATATATTAACTTCTAACTAACATTAGGGGTTAAGTCGATATACCGTCTTAACCCCTTATCTTTATATTTTCTTATTTATCTTTTGACTCTTCTTCTTTGTCCATATCTAATATTTCTACAGTTTCGATAGATGCTTCTTTCATAATATCTTCTTCTTCTTTTTCAACTGCTTCGATTACTTCTTGTGCAACTTTTTTATCTTGCAATTCTTCTTCTACTTCAGTTACTACCTCTTCAGAAGCATTCTCATTATTTTCAAGCTCTCTACTCTTCTTTTCTTCTTCTCTCTTTATCTTTAACTCTGGATATTTTTCATATACAAACTTAAAGAATTCATCTCCGAAGATTGTTTCTTTGTCTAATAAATATTCAGATATCTTATCTAATAAATCTCTATTTTCTCTTAATATTTCTCTTGCTTTTTGGTGACATTCTCTTATTATAGATAAAACTTCTTTATCTACTAAAGTTGATGTTTCTTCACTACAATTTCTAACTGCCCTACCATCTAAGTATCTATTTTGAACTGATTCTAAAGCCATCATATCAAAATTATCAGTCATACCATAAACAGTAACCATATTTCTTGCAGTTTGAGTTGCTCTTTCAATATCATTAGAAGCTCCTGTAGATACAAGGTTAAACACTTCTTCTTCTGCAGCTCTACCACCAAGCATAACCATTATTTGATTCATTAGCTCTTCCTTAGAAACTAGGTATTTTTCCTCTTCTGGAAGCTGCATTGTATAACCTAATGCACCCATTGTTCTAGGAACTATAGTTATTTTATGAACTGGGTCTGTTCCTTCTAAAAGTCCAGCAACAAGTGCATGCCCAACTTCATGGAATGCAACAATTTCTCTTTCTTTTTTAGAAAGTATTCTATCCTTCTTTTCTTTCCCAGCAATTATTACTTCAACTGCCTCTTCTAAATCTTCTTGAATAACTAATTCTCTTCCACTTCTAACTGCTCTTAAAGCTGCTTCATTTACTATATTAGCAAGATCAGCCCCTACAGCACCCGGTGTTCCTTTTGCAATTGATTCTAAATCAACTTCTGGAGACATTTTAACATCTTTAGAGTGAACATTTAATATTGCAATTCTTCCCTTTAAGTCAGGTCTATCAACAATAACTCTTCTATCAAATCTACCTGGTCTTAAAAGTGCTTTATCTAATATTTCTGGTCTGTTTGTAGCACCTAAGATAACTATTCCTTTAGAGGTATCAAATCCATCCATTTCAGTAAGTAATTGATTTAAAGTTTGCTCTCTTTCATCATTACTTTGCATTTGATTATCTCTACTCTTACCTATAGAATCAATTTCATCTATAAATATTATACATGGTGCCATCTTTTCTGCTTCTTTAAATAAGTCTCTTACTTTAGCTGCACCCATACCAACAAACATTTCAACAAATGTTGAACCTGAAACTGATAAAAATGGTACTTTTGCTTCACCTGCAACTGCTTTTGCTATAAGAGTCTTACCTGTTCCTGGAGGCCCTACTAAAAGCGCACCCTTAGGTAATTTAGCTCCTATTTCTGTATATCTCTTAGGGTTATGAAGAAAATCTATTATTTCTGTCAATGATTCTTTAGCTTCATCTTGCCCTGCAACATCTTCAAAACTAACTTTTATATCTTTTTCAACATATACTTTGGCATTACTTTTACCCATGCCCATTCCCATTGGGCCGCCACCCATTTTCTTAGCCATTTTCCCAAATACAAATCTAACTAAGAAGAACATTAATACTAATGGTAATACGTTAAGTATTATGAAATCCATAAATACAGATTGTTGTTTTGTTATTTGCGGATAATATTTAACATCATTATCCAGTAATAACTTTATTAAATCTGGATTATCTGCATTACCAGTATAAAGAACTTTACCTTTCATCTCACTTGAATCTTGTGGTTTAATTACAAGTGCTGTTCCATCAACAGTAACTTCTTTAACTTCCTTATTTTCAACCATTTGGACAAATTCATTATAAGAAATTTCTTTTGTCGTTAACATTTCCTTTGCTGTTGAAAATGAGTATAAAAATAGGAATGCTATTACTGCATAAATTATTAAAAACTTTTTATTATTGTTCTTTTTTTCTCCATCTTTTCTATTGTTTACATCATTATTCATATTTTTAAAATCTCCTACTAAAACTAAGAATTCAATTTATAAGGCTCTTTACTCTATTTTTCCAAAGTCTTTCCATGGATATACCTTTACTTGAGCTTTCCCCTTTATTTCATCTCCATCAATATATGGATCCTTCCAATACCTAGAATCTAATGACCAATATCTATTATCTCCTAAAAAGAAATACTTTCCTTCTGGTACTGTAAATTCACCACTATAATTATCTGCTGTTCCTATGTAATCTTCTTTTAAGATTTCACCATTAACAGTTACTATTCCATCTTTAATTACAATATTGTCTCCTGGTAAACCAATTAATCTTTTAATCATATCTTCATTCTTTTCTTCTGAATAAAAAACTACTATATCTCCTCTTTTTAAATGCTCTGGTTTATAAACCCTAGTAACAAATAATCTATCACCCACATTTAATGTTGGTACCATAGATTCTGATGGAATTTTAACCTTAAATATTAAAAATCTATTTATTAAGATAGCTAATATTACAGCTATTACTATAGGTACAATCCAGTCACTAAAGAAGTTTGATTTCTTTACTTCTTGACTCACTATTCCCACATACCTTTCATTAAACTATTAATTTTATTTTTTCTTTCTTTTGTAGCATCTTCGTCTACATAAAATGAATTATTATTCATTATCACTACATCGCCATCTTTAGGTTGTTTATCAAATAAATTTATATCTATTAAGATTATATCCTGTTTCTCATCTTCTAAAACAACAGATTTATTTTCTATTCTATCTACTATAAATTTTTTATTCCTCATAACAACTAGCAATAATTGCTAAATCCACCTTTCATAACTTCCATTAATTAAATATTTAAATCATGAAACAACTTTAATCTAAAGCTTTACTACATAAATTTTTTACTAATCAAAGTTTTTTTAACTTTAACTTCAATAACTGTTTATAAGTATATCACAATTAATTAATAACTAATAGTATTACTCTCCATTATATATCATTATTATGTCAGTTTTGTTACAAAAAAAAGCTATATCAAAATATTTTGATATAGCTTTACTATATTTTAAGCAGAATCTAAACTTCAAGTGCTAAAAGTTCCTCATAGCTTTGTCTCTTTGACACTACCCTAGCTACTCCATCTTTTACAAATACAACTGCTGCTTTTGGATTCTTATTATAGTTACTTGACATTGAAAATCCATATGCACCTGTTGAAAATACTGCTAATATATCTCCTATATTAGGTGTTTGAATACAGATATCATTAACAAATATATCGCCCGATTCACAGCATTTACCAGCTATCGCAACTCTATCATTACATTTATCAGTAATTTTATTTGCTATAGCCATATCATACTTTGCCCCATATAATGCAGGTCTTATATTATCTGTCATTCCTCCATCTACTGAAACATAAGTCCTAATGCCTTCAATTTCTTTAATGGCTCCAATTGTATAAAGAGTAGTACCTGCATTTCCTACTATTGATCTACCTGGTTCTATTGTTAATATAGGTTTCTCTATTCTTAGCTTTTCACATACTTCATCAACCTTATTTAAAATAGAAGTACAATAATCCCTTGTTTCTTTTGGTTTGTCTTCATCGGTATAATGTATACCAAATCCACCACCTAAATCTAATTCAGGTATTATATGTCCTGTCTCTTCTTTTATTTCTTTTATAAATCCAAGCATAACTTCAACTGCATCCTCATATGGTTGTATCTCAAAAATTTGTGAGCCTATATGACAATGTAGTCCTCTTAAATCTAAATTTTCGCAGTCTAAAGCTAATTTTACAGCCTCCATTATTGTTTCACCAACTGGTGCAAAACCAAACTTTGAATCTATTTGACCTGTTTTTATATAATCATGAGTATGAGCTTCTATTCCTGGTGTTAATCTCAAATAAATATTTTGCTTCTTATTGTATCTTTTAGCTATTTCATTTAATCTTTTCATTTCATCTAAATTATCAACAACAAAAACTCCAACACCTAATTTAACTCCTAATTCAACTTCATTTACACTCTTATTATTGCCATGGAAATATACCTTATCTAAAGGAAATTCTGCCTTATAAGCTGTATATAATTCTCCCCCTGATACAACGTCTAAATAAAGCCCCTGTTCATATATAAGTCTACACATTGCCTTTGTTAAAAATGCTTTTCCTGCATAAGCTACTCTATTATTATTTTCTAAACATTTAAAATCTCTATAATATTTTTTACATGTGTCTATTAAAAGACTTTCATCCATTACATATAATGGTGACCCAAATCTATTCACCAATTCTGTTGAACTAACTCCCCCAATAAATAGTTCATTTTCTCTAATTTCCATTGCCCCAAATAATTTCATTGCTATTGCCTCCACTTAATTTAGTTAGTAGTCACTCCTTAACAATTAATTTAAAATTTTTGAAAATTGCTAACTTTGAAGTTCTAACTTCTTTTTTAATATTAAAAAAACATAAAAAAATTACCACTATAGAAAAACCTATAATGGTAGTTATGCTTATTTAAAATGCAATTTTTTCAAAATAAATTCAATAAATACAATTGAACAATTTAATAATCGCACCTTTTTAGCACTCCACTTCCGTGACAGTTATACATATATTATATGTATACCCAGAAATAACTTTTTACATAAATTATTTCTTCGGCCATTATACCTTTCATAAATAATCTTTGCCCGTCGACTCCTATTTATTACTCTTTATAAACGGCTCCTCTAACATAGGTATTCTATTAGCTTCTATATTGTATGTTCATGTTTAATAATATGATACCATATAACTAAAATTATTCAACCATATTTTAATCTTTATTCCATTTTAATTATATACTTCTATATTTATCCATCAACCCACTCATAGTATCTCCATTTGCTGGTGGTGTATAAGTGATAGCATTAGCTCCTGCATCAATTGTTTTTCTTATAGTCTCTTCAGTAGGCCCTCCTGTAGCGATTACAGGGAAGTCCGGGAACTCTTCTCTTATCTTCATTACTATTTCTGGAGTATTTTTTCCCCCTGAAACATTTAATATTGTTGCCCCTGCTTCTATTCTTTCTCTTATATTCTCATGAATTGAAACTACTGTAACTATTAACGGTATATCTATTGTTTTTCTTATCTTTGAAACTACTTCATTTGATGTAGGTGAATTTACAACTACTCCCATAGCTCCTTTAAACTCAGCATCTAGTGCTAAATTGACTACTCTTTTACCTTGAGTTATTCCTCCCCCAACACCACAAAAAACCGGTACATCCGCTGCCATAACTAATGCTGCTGTTATTAATGGTTGAGGAGTAAATGGATATACAGCTATTATTGCATCTGCATTTGTATTTCTTATAATTGCAACATCAGTTGTAAATAGTAATGATTTTATTCTTTTTCCAAATATTTTTATCCCTGAACAATCTCTAATACAAGGTGGTACTTCTACTACATGGCTTCTTAGAAGTCCTTTAATCTCAGGCACAGTTTTATGCTTTTTTATCTCCATTAAAACACCCCTATCAATAAATTTATAAGTATTATTATACTATTTTAAATTAAATTTTAAAGAAGTTTATATTAAAATGCCATAAATTTAACACATTCTATATAAATCTTAACAATTATTTGATAAAATATATTTAATATCGATTAATCAAATTTAAATTTTGGTTATGACTTATGAGGTGTTTGAATGAAATTATTAAAAAATTATTACCCTCCCTATGTAATCCTTTCCATTCTGTATTTATTTCTTATTGTATTTGCTTTTTGCTTAGATACACCTTCAGAAATTTTCTCTGGACTAAAAGCTATAATACTGTCATCAGATATATTAATAACTGATTATATGGCTGTTGGAGGAATTGGAGCGGCTTTAGTAAATGCTGCTTTAACAAGTTTATTATCATTATTACTTTTAATGATTATAGGAATTAAGCCTAATGGATCAACTATAATGTCTCTATGGCTTATGACTGGTTTTTCATTTTTAGGTAAAAATATATTTAATATATGGCCTATAATACTAGGCGTATATTTATTTTCTAAATATCAAAAAGAACCTTTTCTTAATTATATATTAGTTGCTTTATTAGGTACTTCTCTTTCTCCAGTAGTAAGTCAGGTTAGCTTTAGTAATAATATAACAGGGCCTATTCCATTAATATTAGGTATATTACTTGGTATTGCTGTTGGATTTATATTGCCACCTATAGCTTCACATAGCATTAAGGCTCATAATGGTTATAATTTATATAATATAGGCTTTGCTAGTGGACTACTTGCAACATTATTAATGTCAATGATGAGAGGCTTTGGTATAGATTTAGATTCTAGACTTGTCTGGCATACTGGATCAAATAAAATTCTATTTATCCTTCTTATGATTTGTTGCGTTTATTTAATCATTATTGGAGTAATTTATGGTAAGAATAAAAAAACTAACCTTATTAATATTAATAAGCAAACTGGTAGATTAATAAGTGACTTTTATATTGTTTTTGGAGAAACTACCTATATAAACATGGGGGTCTTAGGTATTTTAGCAACTTGTTTTGTTATTTTAATCGGTGGTGATTTAAATGGTGCTACCATATGTGGGATTTTTACCATAATAGGTTTTAGTTGTTTTGGTAAGAATATTAAGAATACTATTCCTATAATTATAGGAGCTACAATTGCTGCTATATTTAATGTAAATGGAGTTACTTCACCTTCTTTATTATTATCTATATTATTTTCTACTACACTTGCTCCTATTTGTGGGAAGTTTGGCTGGAAATATGGTGTTTTAGCTGGTATAATTCATGTTAATATAGTTACAAACATAGGGTATTTACATGGTGGTCTTAATCTTTATAATAATGGTTTAGCTGGAGGTTTTGTTGCAATGATATTAATTCCATTAATAACTACCTTTAAAAAGGAGATCTAAACTTATGAAATTTAAAATTGAAAAAAACATTAAGATTATTAATGAATTAATTGCTTACTTTTATAAGCTAGGAACTGTTGATGTTCATATTGATTTAAGCTCTGATAATGAAAATTCTTATTTTAATATTTATGGACAAGTTGGTAGTATTTCAAAAGATGAATTAGAGTCTTTAGCTAATATTTTAAATACCCCAAGACAATATGAAGTTGAAAATTACTATTGGAATCTTGGTGGTGAATGTGAATTTGATTCTGAACTTACATTAGTTGGTATGATGATAAACTCCGCTAAAATCTCTTATAAAGATGGAATCTTAAAAATTAGCATAATTAGAGAAGAATCTAATTAAGAGTTGCTTTTATGCAACTCTTAATTTTTCTATATAATAATTTCTACCGGTTCATTTATTTCTATTCCATCTTCAGTTACTATACAATTGTATGCAAAAATATCCACTCCATTTTCTTTTGCAAACCTTAAAGCTTCTCCAAACTCTTTATCTCTTATATCATTTGGAGAAAATTTATTAACAGCTTCTAATTGTATTAAAAACATTGCACCTGCTCCATACCCCTGCTTTTTTGCCTCAACTAACTCTAATAAATGCCTAGCGCCTCTTTCTGTTGGTGCATCTGGAAACCTTGCATATCCATCTTCCTCTAAAGTAACCCCTTTTACTTCTAAATAATACTCTTTATTATCTTCTGTGGCTATTTTAAAATCAAATCTACTTTTTCCAAAGGTTTTTTCTCTTAAAATATTAGTATACTCTTCTAATCCCTTTATCTTTTTATTCTTTAATGCTTCATCAACTACTTTATTGGGTATCTGAGAATCTATACTTATAAGTTTTTCTTCTTTATATACTGCAATTAAATCATAGGGGGTCTTCCTTGTAGGGTTAGTTTCTTCTCTTAAAAACACAGTGCATCCAGGTACTAATATTTCTCTACATCTTCCTGTATTAGGTACATGAACTTTTATTTCTTCTCCATCAAGTTTTACAATAGCATTAAATCTATTAGGTCTACTTATAAATTCCGCTTTAACTATTTTTTTATTATATTTCATCTTTTCTCCTTAAAATATTACAATTTATATTAATATTATTCATTTATTTTCTTATTATTATATCTCTTAATAAGAGTTATCCACAACTTTTCATCTTGAAATTAAAGTTTTTATTTCTATATTTAGTAAAAAGCCATGTTATCCACAGATTTTGTCCACAATTATGTTAATATTGTTGATAACTTTTTAATAGAATGCTTGTTCGATTTTTTTATTTCAACATTCTATGTGTTTTTTCTACAATCCCCCCTATCTTGTTGTATATTTTTCTGATACCCTAATATGTTGTGTCAATAGGTTTTAAAAAGTTTTCAACAGTTTTTTAAAGTTATCCACATTTTGTGGATAACTTTTAACACTATTAAGACACTTTACACACAACAATAAAATTATACACATTTTCTATAAATAAATTTATCATTTATTATTACTTAATCAAATTCATATAATCATATTTAAATTAAAACTTTATATTTTTGAACATAAAAATAAGCTGTAGCATATCAGATTTTTTTATCTAATATTAGCTACAGCTTTAATTTAATTATACTATTGTCTTTTTCTTAAATATTGTTACTAAGTATTGAATTATAAATATTCCTGGTCCTAAAATAATTGTTAATATAGGCCATAAAACATGATTTTGTAATTTTTCTTTAGCTAATTTATATGAACAAAATCCAGCTGCTATTAATAATGCATATGAAACTATGTATGCCATTTGGTCATCCCCCTAGTATTTAGTAATTTCTATTTTATAGAATAAGTTTAAAAATCTCAATATGAATAATATGGATTTATTGAATTATTCATAATTTTAAAAACTTTTTTACTGTTTATTCAAAGTTTATTTAAATTTTTTTATGAAAATAAAATTTTTTTCAAAAAACCTTTACAGTTTTTTTTTACTATGCTATCATTACTTTTGTAAATTGAATAGCAAGCGTGTTACTGGTAAAGCAGGCAAGGCTTAAATATGTATAAATTATATTTTTATCTCAAATAATAAGGGAGGATAATTATATTAATTTATAGATATTTGAGCCTTTTTTATTTTTCAAAAAAGCTTTAGGCTCATGTCATTATAGTTCAATTTTAAATTAATAATTTTTAGGAGGAATAATAAAATGATGCAATTTTTACAAAGAATCGGTAAAGCAATCATGCTTCCAATTGCAGCACTTCCAATCGCTGGTATCTTACTAGGAGTTGGTGGTGCATTACTAGGAATAGCTGGATTAAACAATCCACCTGCTGTTTATGAACCATTAATAGCATTTGTTAACATCCCAGCTATTACAGCTGTTTTAACTGTTATGAAAAATATAGGTGATATAGTATTCGGTAACTTACCTTTACTATTCGCTGTTGGTGTTGCTGTTGGTTTAGCTAAAAAAGATAAAGGTACTGCTGCTTTAGCTTCAGTATTTGGATTTATCGTAATGAACCAAGTTGTTTCTACACTTTTAGCTTTAGGAGTTACTCAATTAGGAGTTCTTACTCCAGATTCAGTTGGTGAATATGGAACTTATATAACTACTAACTTAGGTATATTCACATTAAATATGTCTGTATTTGGTGGTATTATAACTGGTATAGTTACTTCATTATTACACAACAAATTCTGCACAATTCAATTACCACCAGTTATTGGATTCTTCTCAGGTGCAAGATTTGTTCCAATAATAACTTCACTTACAATGGCTTTAGTTGGTGCAGTACTTGCATTTGCATGGCCAGTTGTTCAAGATGGTATTTCTATTGTTGCTAACCTTGTTAGAGAAGCTGGTACAATCGGTACTTTCTTCTACGGAGTAATTGAAAGAGCGTTAATTCCATTTGGATTACACCACGTATTCTATACTCCATTCTGGTTTGGATCATTCGTTGAAGCTAACGTTTTAGTTAACGGTGCTGTTCAAACTGTTGCTGGTGCTAACACTGCTTACTTCGTTCAATTATCAAGCATGACTGATTTAGTTGGTGCTTCAGCTTCAACTATGAACGATATCGTTAGTGGAACTACTAGATTCATGGCTGGTAAATTCCCATTCATGATGTTCGGTCTTCCAGCTGCTGCATTTGCTATGTATAAAGCAGCTCTTCCAAGCAAGAGAAAAGCTGTTGGATCATTATTATTAGCTGCTGCTGTAACTTCATTCTTAACTGGTATAACTGAACCATTAGAATTTACATTCTTATTCGTTGCTCCAGTATTATATGTTGTTCACTGTGTATTAGCAGGTTTATCATTCATGTTAATGGATATATTCAACGTATTTATCGGTATGACATTCTCTGGTGGTGTAATTGACTACTCATTATTCGGTTTACTTCCAGCAGGTGCAGGAGTTCCAACTAACTGGTACTGGGTATTAATAGTTGGTGCTATATATGCAGTAATTTACTACTTCGTATTCTACTTCATGATCACTAAGATGAACTTAAAGACTCCAGGTAGAGACGAAAACGAAGGTGAAACTAAACTTTACACTAAGGCTGATTACCAAAACGCTAAGGGTGGTGCTACAGAAGCTGCTGCTCCAAAATCTTCAGCTAAAGGTGAAATAGCTGAAAAAGCTCCTTTAGTATTAGCTGCTTTAGGTGGAGAAGCTAACATAGTATCTGTTGATGCTTGTATAACAAGATTAAGAGTTGAAGTAAAAGACAAAGCAAATGTTAACAAGGAAGAATTAAAGAACCTTGGTGCTGCTGGTGTTGTTGAAGTTGGTAACGGAGTTCAAGCTATCTTCGGTGCAAAAGCAGATGCTTACAAAAATGCTATAAACGAAATTCTTGGTGAATAATATTATTAATATAAAGATTTAATGTATTTAAAATATTAGAGTTAAAAAAAGTGGCTTAACAGCCACTTTTTTTAATTAGTATTTATTAATATCTAAAATATTATTTTTATCTATTTATACATGTATTCTCTTGTCATAGGCAAATTATTATTAACTCCCTTTACAAATAGTATTTGATGTAAGTCTATTACTCCATTATTAAATGAAGCTGCACAAGAATATAGATACATTCTCCACATTCTTATAAATTTTTCATCAAACATTTTTTTAACTTCATCTATATTATCATCAAAGTTCTTTGCCCAATTTAATAAAGTCTTTTTATAATGTAATCTTAAGCTTTCTACATCTATAGTATGATAATTATAATCTGCTGCTATCTCTATTATTTCTCTAAAGCTTGGTATAACACCACCTGGGAATATATATTTCTTTATCCATGCATCTCCCTCAGATTCCTTAAGTCCACTTATGTAATGTAATAAAAATAATCCACCATTCTTTAATACAGCATCAATATTTTCAAAGAATAAATCATAATTTGCTCTACCTACATGCTCTAGCATACCAACACTTACAACTCTATCAAATGAAAGAGCACTCTTTTCTAATTCTCTATAATCCATCATTCTTACTTCTAATAAATCTTCTAAATTTTCTTTTTTTATTCTTTCTTTAAACTTTTTATATTGCTCTCGACTTAAAGTTATGCCTAATCCTTTCACTTTATATTGCTTAGCTGCTTCTATAAGCAACCCTCCCCAGCCACAACCAATATCAAGCAAAGTTAACCCTTCACTTAAATTAAGCTTTTTCAATATATGATTAATCTTATTCATTTGTGCATTATATAATGATTCATTCTCATTTTTAAAATATGCACATGAATAGCTTAATGTATCATCTAACCATATTTTATAAAAATCATTTCCTATATCATAATGTGATGAAACTTCTTCTTTTTGCTTTTTCATACATGTTGATCCACAGAATATGTTTTTTAAACTACTAAAGTTTGTTGAGAATTTATCTATGCATCTTAATAGTTCATTAAATACAGTGAACATGTCACCTTCTATTTCTACATCTCCATTCATATATGCTTCACCAAATGTTAATGAAGTACTAGTTAATAAATCCTTTTTCTTTAATGGTTTCTTTAATATTATTCTAAATTTAGGTTCATCTGGTCCTATTTTTATTTCTTCACCATCCCAAAACTTTAATCTAAAAGAAATTTCATCGAAATTCTTTAGAAAAGTTTTAAAAAAGCTTTTTTCTATATCCATATAGTTAACTCCTCTCATAAAATTGTAAAATAAATTAACCATTGTAATTAATAAATATATTTATGGCGCTATATGAGAATTTATAAATATATTATTAATAACAATGGTTTTAGGCTTGATTCGCCTTATATATTAAATTATTCCAATAAATATATATTTTATACAAAAAAGCAGTGAATTTAATCACTGCTTTTAAATTAATTCCTTATTAATTCTTCTTCATTTTTCTTTTTCTTAGCTTCTTTATCATGCTCTTTTTTCTCTAGGTTTTCCTTCCATAATGGCTCTGCTCTCTTTGCCCAAGTTAATCCATAATTAACAGTCTTTTTACATAACTCATCTACATCTTCAGGATCTATAAATTCAGTGGATTTAGCTCCTGAATTTTTAACCATTTCTGCAATTTTAGGAGCATTATCCAATATTGGACATGGTCTGAATTGATTTTCATTAAATGGTTGATTTTTTTGATATTCCATAAATAGTGGTTGACCTAAAGCTTTTATTAATGATACATCTTTAATATTTGCATTTGAATAATGACAGAATACACATGGTTCTACATCTCCATTTGCATTAATATGACAGTATCTTCTTCCTCCTGCTACACATCCACCAACATATTCAGCATCATGCCAAAAATCCATATTAAATATAGCTTTTGTACTACGCCAAGATCTAATAGTTCTATATAATTTTTCCCTTTGATCTGGATTCGCCATTAATGATGTATCTGTTTTACAACCTATTGGCATAAATGTGAAATACCAAGAGAAGTATGCCCCTTTATCTATCATTAAATCTATAAATTCCTCAGATAAAACACTATCGCAATTTGCAGTAGTAAAGCAAGTTGAGAATCCAAATGGGATTCTATTTAACTTCATAAGATCCATAGCTCTCATGATATCTTTCCAAGAACCTTCTCCCCTTCTACCATCAGTTGCATCATCAAAACCTTCAACACTTATTGTTGGTACTAAATTACCTACCGCTATTAAATCATCACAGAATTTTTGATCTATTAATGTACCATTTGTAAAGAACATAAATACACAATCATTATGTTTTTTAGCTAATTTTAATATATCATTCTTTCTAACTAATGGCTCTCCACCAGTCATTATATAAAAGTATATTCCTAATTCTTTTCCTTCAGTAAATAGTTTATCTAATTGTTCATAACTTAAATTTAATGCCTTATTATAATCGGCTGCCCAACATCCTACACAATGTTTATTGCAAGCTGTAGTTGGATCTACAAGTATTGTAAATGGTATTTCATGACCATATTTATCTTTATTTCTTTGTATTTCAGCCCATCCTCTAATTGATGCATTTAACAAAAAATTTGTAAATACAGTTTGTACAATATTAGGATGGACATTATTTATTAAATTACGCATTAACTTAGTCCAATTATTTTCTGGATCTTTTAAATATTCATCTATCATATCATATTGATCTACATATATTTTCTCTGTGTCAAATTTTCTTACCCAACTTATAATTTTGGGTAAATTCTTTTCTGGATCCTTTTTTAAATATCCTAAAACTTGTTTTAAAGCAAATTGTTGAATCTTATACTTTGGACTTAACATTCGACTATCTCTCCCCTTCACATAATATTAAAATAATTACAAATAACCTTTATACCAATAACTAAAAGAATAATTCCCCCACAGATATCTATCTGCCTTTTGTATTTATTTCCCATGCAATAACCAACCCATAATCCTAAAGAAACTAAAAGACTTGTTACTATAAATAAAATTAATATATTACTTATAATTCCTGTTCTTAATAATCCAAAGCCTATTCCTAAAATAAATGCATCTAAGCTAGTAGCTAATGCCAATCCTACACTTCCTTTATATCCAAAAAACTCTTCTCTTCTTTCATTAAGATTATTTACCTTAAATGCGTTTTTAAAAAACTTTATTCCTAAATAAATTAATATAACTGCTGAAAACCATTGATTAATTGATATTATTTTTTCATTTTGTATATTTAACATAGGATATATTGCAACTATCATTCCAGCAGCAAGCATTATTGTTTGTATAGCACCAAATATTAATCCTACTATTGTAACTGTTGACCTTCTTAATTTTCCTTGTGTAGATCCCTTACACACTGCTATTGTAAAGGAATCTAAAGCTAATCCAAAGGATACTATAATCACTTCCCATAAGCTCATTCATCCAACTCCCCCTTACAAGTTTATTTTAGTAAATTTAGGAAATTAAATAAATCTATAATTTTAGCTTAATGTCTATATAAATAAACAAAAAGACAACTTTGTAGTCGTCTTTTTGCAAACACTTTAATTTGTATTTTTATCTCTTACAATTAATTTAAAATGTGGATTTATAGTAATAAAAAACACAATGTGGATTAATCTATTTTAATATACATTGTGTTTATATTATCATTTATATCTTTAATTAATTAAATCATGTATTATATCATCTAATGAATTAGTTACTAATAATTTATATTTATTAGATAATGTTTTTGCAGATATATTTACGCCTTCTTCTATCCATCTTAGTATTATAAATGTTAATCCTCTAGAATAATATTCTGCTATATCCTTAGCTGAAAACTTATCTTTTCCTCTACTATTCGTTCCATATTTCTCAAATAGTTCTTTAAAAATTTTAATTAAATTATTATTTATTATTTCTTCAAAGGAATTTTGCCCTTCTACCTTTGCTGCTTGAATATAAAATTCTTTATTATTTTCTATTCTTGAAAACATATAATATATTGCTTCATATGGCATTTTATTTTCTATAAGCATTTCACTACCTTTAAATATATCATCATAGCAAATCTCTTCTAATACTTCATGTTTATCAGCATAATGATTATAAAACGTTGGTCTAATAAGACCTGCACCATCAGTTATCATTTTAATTGTTATCTTATCAAAGCTATGCTTCAGTATTAAATTTTTAAAACTATCTTGTAACGCTGTATGCACATCTTCTTTTTTATTATTCATAATCCACCCACAATTGCTTTATATTCAAAACATTAATTTAACATATTTCTAATGAAAATTATACCATATATGCCAATGAACTAACAAACAAAGCGTAAAAATCAATTGATATTTTTAAAACTACTTATTTTATAATATAATTTTTTTGCACACATTATTACTTTTTATTAATAACTATTTCTAATTAAACTTTACAATTTTTAATCAAATCTACATACATTAAAATATTTTATAGAATCACTAACCTCACCTTTATATAGCTTTGGTAGCATCATTCCACCTAAAATAGCAAATAATATTCCATTAGCTCCGTACCCTAATCCATACCATAGCTTATCATTCTTTGGATCTTTACCTATAAATCCCAAGTTATCCTTTGTAGAATCAAAAACACCACAGTATTTATATTCAATCTCTATATTATCTATTTTATTAAACATATTTTTTACTCTTTGTTCTAAAATATCATATTTCTCTATTGCAATTTTAGGATTAAAGTTATCTGTAAAAGGTGTATCTTCTCCACCTGCTATTATTCTATTATCTGGAGTTGTTCTAAAATAATTATAAGTATCTTCATTGTCCCTAATTAATACATTATTAAACCATCCCTCTATATTATTTAATGGCTTAGTTACTATATTATATGTATAAGTTTTTACTCCAAAATTTCTATCTGTAAATAATTTAGTATTAAAACCAGTTGCTAACACTAATATCTTTCCCTTTACTTTATGATTATAGCTAGTTATAGCCTCAACATAATCCTTATTATACCTTACATCTATTACTGGAGTATTTTCATATACTCTTAATCCATTATTACAAGCTACTTCTAAAAGATGATGAGTATACTTAAATGGATCTAATTCAGCTCCACCTTCAATACCATATACACCTGCTTTTAAGTCAAAACTAAATGGATTCTCATCTTCATTAATAAATTTAACATTAAATCCATTTTCTTTTCTAAGTTTATACTCTTGATATAATTCTTCTATTTCTAGTTTTTTAGCTGTATATAGCAATGTATCTCTCTTTATATAATCACACTTGTTGCCATATTTTTTAATAAACTTTTCTATTTCATCTAATGCCTTTACTCCTAATTTATATGAATTAATAGCATGATCTAAGGATACAGTTTCTGTTAATGCCATTAAATTGCTATCTAATTCATATTGAAGTAATGATGTTGTTATTGAAGTACTTCCATGAGCTATTCTTGATTTTTCAAGTATTACAGATTTTATTCCTTCTTTTGAAAAATAGTATCCTAATATACTTCCTGTAACTCCTCCTCCTACTATAATGACCTCTGTTTCTATATCTTTTGTTAGATAATTGTATTGTTTATTTACTTTATTTATATTTATAAAAAGTGGATTTCCTTGAACAAATTGAACAGCCATATTTTCCTCCTATAAATTTTAAGAATAAAAATGAACATAATAATATTATTATGTTCATTTTTATTCTTTTTATTTTACATTAAATAAATAAAGTTCATAACAGTAACTTTAAATCATAATGCTTATTTTATTTACTTTTACTAGCATTTATATATTAAGCTTAACTAATTAAAATAATATTTATTTATAATTAACTACCAACTTCTGATGCCTTCATTAAAGGAAATTGTCAAGAAGTTTCTCTGGTGAAGAAAATATAAAATCTACCTCCTTACAAAAAACTCCTGAATTATTCCATGCTACTAATCCCGAAGCAACTCCTGCTCTATTTGCACATTCGATATCTGTAAGCATGTCCCCAATATAAATACATGAATCTAACTCAGTTTTTGCTAATTGAGTATATTTATATAATGGCTCTGGATTTGGTTTATGCTTTTCTGTATCATCTGCGCATACAATTAAGTCAAATAGAGACTCTAGGTTGAATGAATGAAAATAGTCATTATACTCATCTTTACATCTTGAAGTTACAATTCCTAGGGAATACCCCTGACCTCTTAATACCATCAGCATATCCTTTACGCCATTAAAGAAAGTTGCATCTCCAGCAAAGTTTCGATAATTTCGTATCCATCTCTTTTCAAACTTCTCATCAACTTTCACATTAAGTTGTTCTAAAGCTTTTCGTGTAGTAACTCCTAACACAGTTCTTAAATCTTCTAAAGAATAATCATAATTATATTCCCCTAAAGTAAATCTCCAAGTATTTAAAACAGATTCTTCTGTATCAATTAATGTTCCATCAAGCTCAAAAATAATATGCTTATATTCCATCTCAAGCTCTCTCCCCTTTGTTTTTTTCATTAATTCAACTAAATAATTTAAATACATCTGATAATTAGATTTAGATGTAGATTCCTGTGTCATAAATATAAGATTTGAGATAATTAGCGAATTAGTAACTTCCTTTATACATTTCATCATAAAAAAATCATTCCTTTCCTGCTTTCTAATACACACAAATATAATCAAATACTAGTAACACTAAAAATATATCCTATGATGTTATCTACCCTATCCTCAAATATAATTATAGCGATTATTTTTCGTTGATTCTCCGGTAAAAACGGCATATAATATAATAAAAACGACAATTTTATATTCTATATTCTTTTAAGACTAAAAAATTTTATCAATTATTTCACTATAAAAAGTTGGAGGTTCAATTTTATGGACGCTATTTATTCAATTCCAAAGAATAAAAATGGGCAAGAAATATTAAAACGTGGAACACCTCTTTTTCCATGTTCCTCTTATAACAGAGATATTAGACAGTATATCACTTGTGAAATTCCTGCCCATTGGCATTACGAAATGGAAATATTCTTTCTCATTGAGGGCAATGCACACATATCCCTAGTGGATTCTGAATTTGACTTACGTCCTGGGGAAGGCTATTTTGTTAACTCTAATGTACTTCACGGAATTTCTTGTGCTCCTGATACTTCCTTGATATATCACTCTATAGTATTTGACCCATGTATTATATCTGGAGCTTCTGGAAGCGCTTATGATATACTATATATTCGTCCTTTTATTGAGCAGGGTAGTTCTGCCTGGATTTTTCGTCCAGACGATAAGTGCAATGACACAGTAATTTCTGAACTTTTTCAAACTGCCTTTGAGGCCTGCGAAAATAAAGATATTGGATACGAATTTATAATACGTGATGCTCTTTCTAGTATCATTTTATTATTAAATGGACATTTAAATGGAATATCCTGTAAACAATCTACTCAACAGGAACTCAGAATGAAACAGATGCTCTCATGGCTTGATGAACATTATATGGAACAAATAACTATCTCAGATCTTGCAAATGCTACTGGTATATGCATTAGAGAATGTCAGCGTTGTTTTTCCAAAATCCTTCATATAACTCCAATGCAGTATCTAACTCGTCGTCGTATTAGTGCAGCTTCAAAACTTTTAGTTTCTACAAATTTACCAATCATTGAAATAGGCATATGTTGTGGATTTGAGAACCATAGTTATTTTTCAAAACAATTTAAAAATATAACTGGCATGACTCCAAGAGAATATCGTAAAAAAAATTGCACTAGTAATAAAGATTTCAATTTATAATTATCAATAATAAAAATAGCTATCGCTAACAGATTTTTTTACCTGTTAATGCGATAGCCTTTTAATTATTTATTATTAAATTAAACCCTAAATTATATTCTTAAACTTTTTATTAACTTATTTACTTACTAATACTGCAACATTTTCTATATGTGCTGTATGAGGGAACATATCTACAGGTTGAACCTCTAATGTCTTATATCCGTTTTCCTCTAAAATAGATAAATCTCTTGCTAGTGTACTTGGATCACAACTTACATATACTATTCTTTCTGCATTTATGTTAGTTATAGCATTTAGTAGTTTAACATCACAACCTTTTCTTGGTGGATCTACAACTACTACATCTGCCTTTATACCTTTATTTATTAAATCTGGAATTATAACTTCAGACTCTCCAACAAAGAATTCAACATTATCAACATTATTTTCTTTTGCATTTATATTAGCATTTTCAATAGCTTGAGGAATTATTTCTACACCATAAACCTTCTTAGCTTTTTGAGATAAGAATAATGTTATTGTCCCTGTACCACAATATGCATCAAAAACAGTTTCTCCTCCTGTCAATTCTGCATATTCAAGTGCCTTACCATATAAGACTTCTGTTTGTGTAGGATTAACTTGGAAGAATGATAATGGTGATATATTAAATCTAAAGTCACCTATATAATCACTTATAGTAGGTTCTCCCCATAAAGTTATACACTCTTGACCTAATATTACATTAGTAGGCTTAGAATTAATATTTTGTACTATACTTTTTATTCCTGGTATATTATCAACCATTAAATTAATAAACTCGTCTTTATTAGGTAACTTATATCCATTAGTAACTATTACAATCATTACTTCATTAGTTGTAAACCCACGCCTAATCATTATGTGTCTAAGTATTCCTGATTCATCATAGTTTCCATCAACATTATATGGCTTAATATTATTATTTTTAATCCAATGTCTTGTTAAACTTACTACTTTATCAGCTATTTCATCTTGAATTAAACAAGTTTCCATATCTATTATTTCGTGACTTCTTGGAGCAAAAAATCCTATTTTTAGTTCTCCATTTATAATTCCTATAGGTAACTGAACCTTATTTCTATATCTCCAAGGTTCTTCCATACCTAATGGAAATTTAACTATACTTTCATCTAATTTTCCTATTTTACTTATACAATCCTTTACTCTTTCAAACTTAAAATTCAATTGTTCCTTATATGTAGAGTGCTGTAATTTACATCCTCCACATCTTTTATGTATATCACACTTTGCTTGGCATCTTTCTTTTGATGGATCAATTATATCTACTAACTTTCCATAAGCAAAATTCTTTTTAACTTTTACTATTCTAGCATTAACTTTTTCTCCTTTTAATGCTCCTTCTATAAATATAGGGAAAGTTCCTTCAACCTTTGCTATACCTTCCCCCTCATATCCTTGTGCTATTATATCTAATATATACTCTTTATTTTTTTCTATCAAAACTATCACCTATCTATCATTAGTTTTTTTATTTTTATTATAAAATTATTTATATACCGTAAAATTTCTTTAAGATTATTAATATTATATACCATATTACTTTTGTTATAAACATTGTATATATATTTATGTAAAAAAAAGACACCTTTCGGTGCCAAGTTAAATGAATCAGTTGCCGTTACCATCTTAATTTCTTTCGAACTTAATCTGATATTATCAATTATAACCCAAATTTGCAATATTAATTGTTAACTTTTTGTTAACTTTTTATAAAAACACCTGTTTTTGATATGATTTATTGCAATTTTTAGAGATTTATCTTTTTTCACTGAATAATTTTATTCATTTTTATATTATATCTTACTGTTTAATGTAGTTTTTTTTATCTTTTTAATTTATAAAAGCAAATCATATATTATATTAACTAAAATACTTTTATTAAAAAACAAAAAAATAAGAAGTGTATATTTACACTTCTTATTTATTGTTAACTATTCAACTACGCTTACTTTTAAAAGGTTTGTTGAACCAACTTCATCTAATCCAGCAGCTATTACAACTGTATCTCCAGAGTTAGCAAATCCATTTTCAACAGCTAATTTAGTAGCGTTAGCCATCATAGCATCTGTTGAATTTTGGTCTTCAGCTACTACTGGGTATACTCCGAAGCAGAATGCTAAGCTCTTAGCAACTTTTTCACATGGAGTTACAGCAACTATTGGGCATTCTGGTCTGCATTGAGAAATTCTTCTTGCAGTTGCTCCACTCTTAGTTGAAGAAACTATTGCAGCAGCAGCTAATTCGTTAGCAGCGTTGCAAGCAGCTCTTGAGATAACTCCTGAAATAGCTGGAGTATGAGACTTAGCTCTTGAAACAGCTGTTTCGTAGTTTAATTTAGTTTCAGCTTCAACAGCTATTTTAGCCATTGTTTGAACTGATTGTACTGGCCAATCTCCGTTAGCTGATTCTCCAGATAACATGATTGCATCTGTTCCATCTAATATAGCGTTAGCAACGTCAGAAACTTCAGCTCTTGTTGGTCTTGGGTTTCTCATCATTGAGTCTAACATTTGAGTTGCAGTTACAACTGGCTTTCCAGCAGCGTTACATTTTTCGATCATCATCTTTTGAACAGCTGGTAATTTTTCGAATGGGATTTCAACTCCTAGGTCTCCTCTTGCAACCATTAAACCATCAGAAACTGCTAATATAGAATCTATATTATCAACACCTTCTTGGTTTTCGATTTTAGAGATTATTTGGATGTGTTCTCCACCATTTTCGTTTAATATTTGTCTGATAGTTTCAACGTCTGAAGCTTTTCTTATGAATGAAGCAGCAACAGCGTTTACTCCAATTTCACAACCGAACTTTAAGTCAGCTATATCTTTTTCAGTTAATGCTGGTAATTTTATTGAAACTCCTGGAACGTTAACTCCTTTGTGAGTAGCAACAAATCCAGTGTTTTGAACTGTACAGTGGATTTGGTTTCCGTCGATTGTTTCAACAGTTAATCCTACTAAACCATCATCTATAAGGATAGTATCTCCTGGTTTAACATCATTAGCTAATCCAGCATAAGTTACTGAACACTCTTCTGTATTACCTATAACATCTCCACCTGCATGTACAGTGAATTTAGCACCTGCTTGTAATTCAACTTTCTTTGGATCAAATTTACCAGTTCTTATTTCTGGTCCCTTTGTATCTAACATAACAGCGATTTCTTTGTTGTACTTCTTAGCTAACTCTTTAACTAAGTTGATTCTTCCTGCATGTTCTTCGTGATCTCCGTGAGAGAAGTTATGTCTTGAAACATTCATTCCTGCTTCAATTATTTGTGATAATATTTCTGGGTTTTCACTAGCTGGACCGATAGTGCAAATGATTTTAGTCTTTCTCATTTAAAACTCTCCTTCTAATCTCAAAATTTAATGTATTTAAAATAAATTATTAGCAAAAATTATTAAAATTATTTAGAAATCTCTTCTGAAATTTCATATAATTTTTCATCAAATGTTCTTTCTAAAGCTAAAGCTTCATCTATATCTTGGTCAAAGATTTCATTATCTTTAATACCTACAACTCTTGATGTTTTACCTTCCATTAATAGTTCAATTGCTTTTGAACCCATTCTTGAAGCTAACACTCTATCGAAAGCACTTGGAGCTCCACCTCTTTGGATATGACCTAAAACTGTTGCTCTTGTTTCGATTCCTGTTTGAGCTTCTACATATTTAGCTAATTCTGAAGCTCCACCAACACCTTCAGCTAGTAATACTAAGTTATGCATTTTTCCAGCTTTCTTACCTTCTAAGATAACTCTGCATAATTCGTCTTTATCATAACCTTTTTCTGGTGCAATTATATATTCAGCTCCACAAGCTATACCTGTGTGAAGAGCGATATCTCCACAGTTTCTACCCATAACTTCTACGATAGATACTCTTTCGTGAGAAGTTGAAGTATCTCTAATTTTATCTATAGCATCTACTACAGTATTTAATGCTGTATCAAATCCTATTGTATAATCAGTGTAAGTTAAATCATTATCGATAGTACCTGGTAAACCTATTGTTTTTACTCCTAACTTAGATAATAATTTAGCACCAGTGAAAGATCCATCTCCACCGATAACTACTAAAGCATCTACACCGTTATCTGCAAGAATTTGTGCAGCTTCTTTTCTTACTTCTTCTTGTTTAAATTCTAAACATCTAGCAGTTCTTAAAATTGTACCGCCTCTTTGAATTATATCTGAAACTGATGATCTATTCATTGGGAATAATTCACCATTAATTAATCCAGCATATCCTCTTTGTACTCCCATAACTTCAATACCATTATGTATTGCAGTTCTTACTACCGCTCTTATTGCAGCGTTCATTCCTGGAGCATCTCCACCACTTGTTAAAACAGCTATTTTCTTCATAAAATATTCCTCCTCGATACTACTAAGGACTCTGCATGTCCACTCATTTTGAAATATTTGTTATCATTATTACTATTTTGTTTATTGTTAAACTTTTTACCACCTTTTTTATTTTACTTGTAAACTGTTCTTAATGCAACTAAAATAAATGTACTTATGTCTAAAAATATCGTTTATTTACAACTCTATATGTCTATTTTGCCCTAAATTTATCGAAATTATATACATATTAATGATTACAATTTTATTTCTTTGTAGCTTTATACATATCCTATTTTACTATATTTTATGTAAAAATACCTCAAATTTAAATGTTTTTTTTAGTTATTGTTATTTAATTAACATTGTTTTTATTGAATTTTTTTTATTTTTTCAAAAATTTCATTTTAGAAAATATTCTTTCTATTTAAATTTTGTGAATTCTTACAAAAATTAATAAAATTAATAAAATTAATAAAATTAATAAAAAATATCTTCACAAACTTTTTTGTGAAGATATTTTTTTAAATTTTACTCAACTATTTTTACATTTTCATCTCCAAAAACTTTTTTTAGTTCAAGGACAACGTCAGTATTTAAATCTACCCACATATCTCGTGGCATTCTATAATTTTTTCTATCATTTGAAGTAAATACATAAAGTGCAGAATCTCCTTTGTATTCTTCCACAACACTTATTAACTTTGGTTTCATTTCTTTTGCTTTAGCTAAATTATCAACTCTTATATAAAGCTTATCACTATTTACTTTTTCTAGTGCCTCTATACTTTCACAAATAAGCTTAGGTTCTTCATCTTCCTTTATGCTTACTCTACCATTAATAACAACCATTGAGTCTAAATTAATTAAGTTTCTTACTTTATCTAAAGTTTTAGGAAATACTACAACTTCTATAACTCCTGTTAAGTCCTCTAACTTTAAGAAAGCCATAATTGAGTTATTTCTAGTTACCTTTTGATTTACTTCTGCCAATATTCCTCCAAGTATAACTCTTTGGTTATCTTGAATTAAATGATCATCATCTTCTAATCCATCCATTATAGATTCATAGGATTTAAAAATTGATTCAACTGTAGTTGACGTCATCATTTTTATGCTTTTTTCATATTCATCTAAAGGATGACCTGATATATAAAGCCCAGTCATTTCTTTTTCCATTGATAATAAATTATTTTTTGCAAACTCTTTTATATCAGGATATCTTACTTCAGGCGCTTTTATACTTTCTTCTGCTAAACCAAAAAGGCTAATTTGCCCATCTATATTTCTTTTCTTATCATTTGCTATACTATCCATCAATTTTTCATAAACAGCTAATAATTTTGATCTAAATACCCTAAATTCGTCAAAAGCTCCTGCTTTTATTAAACTTTCTACAGCTCTTTTATTTATTGTAGATAAGTCGATTTTATTAATAAAATCAACTAATGACTCGAATTTCCCTTTATTTTTTCTTGCTTCTACAATTCCATCAACAACATTTACTCCAACGTTTTTTATTGCCGCCATACCAAATCTTATACTGTTATCTTTAACTGTAAATTTTGAATAGCTTTCATTTATATCTGGTGGTAGCACTTGTATACCTAAACTTTCTGCAAATTTTATATAATGTGCTACTTTTTCACTTATTCCCATAACAGAGTTAACCATTGCTGCTATAGTTTCTACTGGATAGTAATGCATTAAGTATGCTGTCTGATAGCCTATTACTGCATAGGCTGCTGCCTTTACTACTCTTACTTTCATAAGCCCTTATTTTAAATATAAAGTTGTAGTCTGGACTATACCATATACTAATAGAATTAGTATCTCCTATTATAGTCTCTGAGCGTCTTTCATAATAATAATTTATATTTTCTCTCCATACCAAATGGCTTATTATATATTTTATGTCTTAAAACTTCTAAATTATATTTTTTTGCAGTTCTTATAATAAAAATTCCATTAAACTCGTTAGCTATAAATCGTTCTTAAATATCTTCAAAGCCTAAGTATTTTAAGACATCTTTACACCACTTTATGAATTTATCGGATACATATGAAATTAAAAATTCTCTTCCATCGTTTCTTATCCATCCATCTCCATATATTATGTCTCTTACTATATATGATAAATATTCCTTCTAATGTTCGTATAAATCAGGTCCTTGTAAAGAAAACGTCTTTCTTTAACACCTAATCTTTTCATTTCTGCTACTAATTTTTCACCATACAAAACAATTCTATACTTATCCTTAAATTCTGATTTAATAACGGTATAACTAATCTTTAAATAATCACATAAAAATTCAATTACATCTTTATACAACTTAACAATGTTATACTCATCATTTCTATTAATAAAAGATTGCTTATACATATTCACTATATTTTTCATAAACTATAGAAATCTTATTTAGAATCCTTTTTAACTCTTGCATTGTACAATTAATATTATAAATTTCATTTAACTGCTTTTTTTATATCTCTTTCTTTTACTTTACTAACTCTTAGTTTATATATAATTTTTAAAGTTCTATTATCAATACAAATTATCACCTTAGAAATTTCGTTGCTGATTATCCATTTTGTTTTACCCAATAGATAAAATTGATATACTTAGGGTCTCCCCCTATATAATCTATCTAATTTTTTCTGCATTTCTGCCACATTCACGCTTATCTTTTCAAATTACGTTGTAGTTTAGATAGCTTTAGGAACTTCCAGCAATTTAAGGAGTTTTCAATATAGATTCCTCTATATTGCCACACTTATAAGATTATGGGATTTATTAAAAGCATACGAAGCGAAATCCATCATCTGATCGAAAATTTCATTTGCTGCTTTTTCGCTTATACCATTTCTCAGACAACCTGGCACCTCCACATTACCATTTTCATCTACTATTCCATATATAAAGTTTTTTCTTTCTTGTTCCATGACACTGTGCTTTTTCTTTGACATGGCTCTTCTAACCATATCACTTCTTCCAAGGGAATAACCCCCTAAATCTCTAACTATTTGCATAACTTGTTCTTGATACACCATTACTCCATATGTAACATCCAGTATAGCTTCAAGCTCTGGTGTCTCATAACGCACACTATCTTTATTTCTTTTTCCTTCTATATATCTTGGAATCTCTGCCATCGGACCTGGTCTATATAGTGATATTCCGGCTATAATATCTTCCAAGCAGTCTGGCTTAAGTTCTTTCATGAATGACGTCATACCTGGAGATTCTAATTGGAATACACCAGCTGTTTTTCCTTCACCAATCATGTTATAAACATTTTTATCATCAAAGTCTATTTTATCTAAATCAATATCTACCCCTCGGTTTTCTTTAATCATCTTAACAGCATCACTCATAACCGTTAAAGTTCTTAAACCAAGGAAATCCATCTTTAAAAGTCCAAGTTCTTCTAAAGTTGTCATATCAAATTGGGTTACTATCATATCTTCATTCTTTTGAAGTGGTACATATTCAACTAATGGCTTTGATGCTATAACTACACCAGCAGCATGTGTTGATGAATGCCTTGGTAACCCTTCTAAAGTCTTACTAACATCTACCAATGTCTTTACTCTATCTTCATTGTCATATGCTGCTTTAAGCTCTGGATTTAAATCTAAAGCCTTTTCTATGGTTATTCCAAGCATTGTAGGAATCATTTTAGCTATTCTATCTACTTCTGCATAGGAATAGTTCATAGCCCTTCCTACATCTCTTAAACATAATCTAGCGGCCATTGTACCAAAAGTAATTATCTGTGATACATTTTTAACTCCATACTTTTCAACAACATAATCTATTACTTCCTGTCTTCTTTCATAACAAAAATCCGAATCTATCTATTACTACCCTCTCTTTCGAGATACTTAAACACTACTTTATGTAGTGGGTATAGACTATATCTTCACCCACCGACCTCTATACGGTTTGGGCTGCCCCACTTCGCTACCCTTTATAATGAAACTCGACTCCTTTCAGTCGCTAAGTAAATTCAATTCTCCAAATTAAAATTTGGAATTTCATTTAAAGATAACTACGTCCCTTTGGACTAGTCGTTGAACGTTTCCCTATTAAGGACTTCGCTGCTCATTACCCAATCTATTAGTTTTTTAGCATTCACGCTTAAACTTATTTCATTTTTACGTTGTAGCACTAATAGCTCTAAGGGCTTTCAAGCAATTCGAGGCTCTTTAAGTACATTATTTCTAATATACACGACTATTAAATTTAAAGTATAGATTTTAAGCTTTTATATTTTCTCTCTAAATAAATATTACAGTCATCATATAAATAATCCATTACATTTAATGTTTTTATTCTTCCGCCATAGCTGATATAGTAATTATTTTTATTATCATCTTTTCGTTTGTATAGTCTTTTATTATATCTATATTGTGAAATTGAATTAAAAATATCCACTAATACTTCTAAAAACTCTTTAGTTCAGAAAAACTTAAAATTTATAGAGTTTTTTGACAAAACCAAACTTCCATCTCCATCAAAGTATCCTCTAATGAAATGTTTATATAATTTTACATCCAATATTTTACTATTTAGAAATTTAAGTTTTAATGATTTATTGTTAATAACACCCTTATCTTTTATATTTTTAACTGACATCGGGCTATTTATTAATATTCTGCAATATTCACATTTACCATAAATTGAATTAGATATATATGATCTAATTTCATAATCTGAGCCTATACTTTTTTTAATGATTTTTATCTATCTTACAAAAATAACTTTCATTTACTGAATAAACTATCTTACTAAATGATAATTTTTCATATTCATATAACTTTATAATATCTTCCTTATATTTATCTAACTCTTATCGCTTCAAAACCTTACCCCTCTAAGAATTATTTTATTCTTAGTATAAACTTATTTATAATCTGGCATACTTACTCTTTCCGGATTCAAAAATCTTTCAAAAAGCAAGCTATACTTTATCGGATTTATTTTTGTTATTCCAAGAGTATAAGCAACGATAGACCCTGCTGCGGATCCACGGCCCGGACCAGTTGGTATACCATGGTCATTTGAATACTTAATAAAATCCCAAGTAATTAAGAAGTAATCAACATATCCCATTTGATTAATTACACCAAGCTCATAATTAAGCCTATTTACATATTCTTTTGCTTCCTCATTAGTCTCAGCAAAATCCTTTACCTCTTGAACATTAATTAACTTATCTTTAAATTGTTCAAATACATCATATCTTTCAACAAGACCTTCAAAACACACTTCTTCAAGATAATCAAAGTGAGTTTTATATTCCTGTGGAACTGGGAAATTAGGTAACTTAGAAACGTGGAACTCATAATCAAAATTACATTCCTCTGCAATTTTCAATGTATTTTCTAACGCCTCTGGAACATAAGAAAACATATCCCACATCTCTTCAGGAGACTTTAAATAGAATTGGTCTGAAGGATACCTTCTTCTATTTTGATCTTCCACCGTTTTACCTGTTTGAATACACATAAGAATATCATGTGCCTTAGAATCCTCTTGCTTAATATAATGGACATCATTTGTTGCAATTAAAGGTATTCCTGTCTCTCTAGATAACTTAATATTACCTTCTGTAACCTTTCTTTGCTCCTCCATGCCATGGTCTTGTATTTCTAAATAAAAACCATCTTTAAAGATATTCTTATACAGTAAGGCAACTTCTTTTGCCTTTTCATAATCATCTCTTAATAAATTTTTTTGTACTTCTCCACCAAGACAAGCACTTAAAGCAATTAAACCTTCGCTATGCTTTCTTAGGAAATCATGGTCAACTCTTGGTTTATAGTAAAATCCATCAATAGATGCTGTTGATACTATTTCCATTAAATTTTCATAACCAACTTCATTTTTTACTAATAAAACTAAGTGATATGTACCATTGTCCTTATCATTAATTTTGATATTCATAGACTTACTTGCTACATATACTTCACAACCAAGTATAGGTTTAATACCTTGTGCTACCGCCTCTTTATAAAAAGCTACACATCCATACATAACACCATGGTCAGTAATGGCTATGCTTTTCATCCCAAGCTCTTTTGCTCGACTAATAACTTTTTTAATCTTAGCTGAACTATCAAGCAAACTATACTCTGTATGTAAGTGGAGATGACAGAACTTTTTATTTTCCAATGAAACACCCCCTTATTATAAGAAATTTTAAACTATTAACTATTCTATTACAATATTAATTATAACTTTAAAGTCTGCCGTAGCAGACTTTATTTTTAATATTATATTTTTATTATTGACTATTTTAATAGTTTCCACTTCTTATTTCTTCAGCTATTTTTTCTATTTTTCTTAATCTATGATTTATTCCAGATTTACCTACTGGTGGATCTAACATTTCTCCTAATTCCTTAAGGGATTCATCTGGATAACTTAATCTAAGCTCTGCAACTTCTTGAAGATTCTTTGGTAACCTTTGAAGACCTATACTATTTTGTATAAGCTTTATGCTTTCAACTTGTCTCACTGCAGCATTTACTGTTTTACTTAAGTTAGCAGTTTCACAGTTAACAAGTCTATTTACGTTATTTCTCATTTCCTTCATTATTCTTATATTTTCAAGTTCAAGTAATGAAGTATGAGCTCCAACAATATTTAAAAGATCAACTATTTGTTCGCCTTCTTTTATATATATTATAAAGCTATTTTTTCTTTGAATAACTTTTGAATTCAATCCAAAAGAATTAATAAGCTTAGATAAATCAATTGCATATTCCTCACTATGAGTTACAAATTCTAAATGATATGTCTTTTCAGGATTAGTTACACTTCCCCCACCAATAAAAGCGCCTCTTATATAGGCTTTCTTGTATTCTTCAGTCTTTACCATTTCAGGATCTATTTTATAGTCAATAGTTAGTACTCCATCTATTTCTCTAAAAATACCTGTTTCTTGAAGTAAGTCCCTAACCCCCATGTCTTCTTCAATTAAAACCATATATATATTATTTTTCTTTAAAGAGTTACTCTTTTTAACCATTAATTTAGAATGTATATTAAAGTGTTCCTTTAGTATAGTGAATATATGTCTTGCTGAAGCTGGATTTTCTGTTGTAATTCTAAAGCTAAGACCTTTCCCACTAAACCCTATTGTTCCACTACCTTTCATTATTGCCGAAAGCTCCGCTAATGCTTCCGCCTTAGATATATCAGTATATCTACATATTTCTCCTTTTACTTTCGCTGAAAACGACATAAATTATTCTCCTAACTAACTATAAATATATAAATTATTATATCATAAACTGTGCCGTATGTGTCATAATATAATAATGGAAATAAAAAAGCTGTATCAAAATTTTGATACAGCTTAATATACTTATTTCTTATTTGCAATCTTTTTAGATAAATACATATACTCAATAATTTTCTTTTTATCATAAAGTAATTTTTTATCTAAAATAGTTGTCATTAAAACTTGTGCTAAATGTTCCGCATCATGTTTTACGTATCCCTTAGTAATTTTAACTAAATCAGTCTCAACTACCTTTACATTTAAATCTTCTATGTTTTCATAATCTAACTTTACTAATTTAGATCCTTCACTTAAATATCTTTCCTCTATTTCTTGAGGAATCACTCCATTATTTGCAATAACATATTGAATGCTATTCTTTCCACTATATTTCATTAACGTTTTTATATGATCAGATACATTAAAATCGTCTGTTTCACCTGGTTGAGTCATTACATTTGATATATATATCTTGATTGCATCACTTTTATTAATTGAGTCAACTATATCTTCAACTAAAAGATTTGGTATTATGCTAGTATAAAGGCTTCCAGGCCCCATAACAATTGCATCTGCTTCTTTAATAGCTATAAGCGCATCCATCAACGGTTTAGCTCTTTCAGGATCTATTTTTAATTTTTTTATCTTACTTTTTTGTTTTATAACCTCTTCTGGAATTATAGATTCACCCTCTACTATACTTCCGTTTTCAAGCTCTGCTATAAGTTTCATATCATCAAGTGTAACTGGCAATACTTTACCAGTAACTGCAAGTACTGAACTCATTTTTTGAACAGCATCTTCAAAGTTTTCGCTTATTCCTGCCATGGCAGCTAAAAATAAATTACCAAAATTCTGGCCTTTTAGCGACCCTTCTTGGAATCTATATTGAAGTAAATCCTCCATAATAGGCTCTGTGTCTGCTAATGCTAGAATACAGTTACGTATATCACCTGGTGGTAACATCCCAAGGTCAGCTCTAAGCTTTCCTGATCCTCCACCATCATCTCCAACAGTTACTACTGCTGTTATATTACTTGTATATAACTTTAACCCTCTCAACATTGTAGAAAGCCCCGTTCCACCACCTATAACAACTACTTTAGGACCACCTACATGAACTCTCTTTTCATCTACAAGTTCTTCTATGTTCTTATCATTTATTGTTATTTTAACTTTTTCAGAGTTTATTAATGCAATAAATGATTTAACAAATTCCGAAAATGCAATATACATCATTACAATTCCAATTAAACTTAAAAATAAATATAAAAGTTTTATATTTGTGTTATAATCTTTATTTGAAAAAATTTCAACAACACCTAGTACAAGTATCACTACCCCTACAAAGCCAAGGAATATCCACCTTTTCATTTTTATTCCTGGCTTCATCAAAAAATCCATTATCATAGCTTTTTATCCCCTTTATGAACATCTTCTTTAATATCTCTATGCTCAATATACACATTGTAGTTTTTCTCATATAAATTCTCATAAACCTCATTTGCTATAGCTACTGATCTGTGTCTTCCACCAGTACATCCTATTGAAATAATAAGTTGTCTTTTTCCCTCTTTTTGATAGTTTGGAATCAAGAATTCTAACATATCATTTAATTTTTCTAAGAAATTTTTAGTTTCATCTTGTTCTAATACATAATCCTTAACTGGTGTATCTAACCCTGAAAATGGCTTTAGTTCTGGTATATAGAATGGGTTAGGTATAAATCTAACATCAAACACTAAGTCTGAATCAACTGGTATACCATATTTAAATCCAAAGCTTAACACAGTAATTGATAATTGCTTTTCTGGCAATGTTTCATCACCAAAATATTTAGTCATTTCTTCTCTTAAATCACCTATTTTATACTTTGATGTATCTATTATAATATCTGCCTTATCTTTAACTTCTCTTAATTTCTTTCTTTCTAATTCAATTCCTGTTATAACTCTACCACCACCTGATAATGGATGACTTCTTCTTTTTTCTTTGAATCTTTTTACAAGAACTTCATCAGTTGCATCTAAGAATAATATTTCATACTTAAACTGCTCTTTTTCTAAATCTCTTAAACTTTCAAATAAATCATTAAAGAATACTCCACCTCTTATATCTATAACTAATGCCACTTTATCTATCTTTCCATCACTTTGTCTACATGCCTCTGCAAACTTTGTTATTAATGTTGGTGGAAGATTATCTACACAAAAATACCCCATATCTTCTAAGCTTTTAGTCGCTTCTGATTTACCGGCTCCTGATAACCCTGTAACTATAATAAATCTCATGTAATACCTCCAAAAAATCTCTTTTTTTAATGTAGTAAACACATTCTAAATTTAGTTCGAATGTGAAAGTTAAATTGTCAAATTTTTAATTTGGAATTTCACCTTAAAGTAACTTATTCAATTATATCATATATATCAAAAATTTAACTATTACATTATAAAACTTAAAAATCGTATTTATATAAAAATAAAGAAGTAATTATATACTTCTTTATTTTTATAATATCTTTATTTAAATTAATTCTATTATCTGCTATATGATCCACTATTAGAATCATTACTATAAGAACTACTGTAAGAACTACTATTTGAGTCATTACTATAAGAACTGCTGTAAGAACTACTATTTGAATCATGACTGTAAGAACTACTATATGAGCTATTACTTGAATGACTATTAGAATCTGACTTACTTGATTTTCTGCTTGTCCAATTACTTATCCAACTACTTATTCTACTAGTTAAATTACTCATTGAACTGCTTCTTGAATTGCTCATTGAACTACTATTTGAATTACTTTGTGATTGACTTCCACTATAACTTGATCTGCTGTTTGATCTACTATTTGACCTGCTATTTGACCTGCTATTTGAATCTGAATTACTTCTTGATTGACTATATCCATAATATCTATGCCCTCTACATGATCTATTTCTATAGTAATTCATATAAAACACCTCTCTATATTTTTCTGTATAATATATAAATCATTTATTATTATACTTAATATATATTATGATTATTTCTTTTCTTGTGTTACATTTTTAATTCTAAAACTCTTTTTTTATATATTTCTCTCTTCATATATTTCTTTTACGAATCTTTCAAAATTTTCCCTTTGAGTATGCTTATTACCATAATACACCTTATTTGCAGTTACTATTTTATTTAATGTTTCTGAATCTAAAGAATGCATTTTTTTATAATTTCCTGATTGATATAGGTCTCTTAATTGTTTTCCTATACTTAATAAAGAGTTATGGTGTTCTCCATTAGAAAATCCTCTTATCATATCTCTGTTTCCTGATCTTCTAGAAAAGAATACTGATTTAGCTAACCATCCCTCCATTGCAATTCCATCTCTTGTTGTATTAGCTAATACAAAATTTATATAGTCTGTAAACTCTGTAAAATCACCATCATATATTTTTATTCCAACTATAGGGTACCATAACCCCCTAATCTTACCACTATTTGTTCCTGATGATCTAAAGAATGGCAATGTCACTCTTTCTAATCCATCATCATACTCAATATTAACATCTATCAATCCTATAACTCTGAATGGGTTTATAGTATATAAATTCACTCTAAAACTTTCAGGATATATTTTAGACGAATCAATCAATTTAATCATAATATCACCCCATTTTAATCATCATTTGTGCTTTTAACTTTTTCAAGTTGTTGTCTAACTTGTTCTATATTTTCATACTCCTGCTCTATTCCCATTAATTTCTTTAGGAAAACTTTTTCCTCTTCATTTAGATTTAACTCTTCATACCAGGGTCTTTCTTCTTTTGAATCTGGTTTATATGAAGAATAGTACAGATGAATTAAAAAGTCACCTATATACCAGTAATCTTCTTGTTTTATATATTTCTCATTATTTATATATCTAGCTAGACCAAAATCAATTAAGGCTAACTCATTATTTTCTTTTATTATTACATTAGGCAATCTAACATCTCTATGAACTATATTTTCATTATGCAATACCTCTACTAAATCTAAAAGCTTAGATGCCACTTCATAAATTTCACCCTTTGAAAAAACCTTTCCTTCCTTAACTAATAGATCCTCAAAAACCTTTCCTTCAACATATTCTAATATATATCCTTCTCTACGTTTATCTTTAAATTTAGATATAAATTTAGGAAACTTCGGATCATCCAATCTATTTAATATGCTTTCTTCATAAAAAAGTTTTTCTCTAGTTTCTTTAAGCATTTTTTTCTTTAGCTGCTTTATTACGCACTTTTCACCTTTATCATTAGTCGCTAAATACGCAATTCCATACCTACCTTGTCCTATTAACTTGGTAATAGTATATCCTTCTACTTTTTCACCTTTCTTAAAATACTTATCCATATTTTTTTATATTATATGACTTATTTATACAATAATTCATATAAATCCTCCTCATTAGCTTGATAGAATATCCTTAATTCCCCTTAATACATCCTATGAAACTATAAGAAGGTGTGTTACATTTTTTTATTATGTTTCTGTATTTTACGTAAAAAAAGAAGCTACCCAAATGGTAACTTCTTATTCTTCACCTATTATTCTTACTTCAGGATGAAGATCAACTCCGAATTGTTTTTTTACTTCATCTTGAATATACTTTATTAAATCAGTAATATCTTTTGCTGTCGCATTTCCTTTATTAATTACAAATCCTGAATGCTTTTCAGAAACAGCAGCTCCACCTATAGAGTATCCTTTTAAACCAGCATCTTGAATAAGCTTACCAGCAAAATAACCTGTTGGTCTTTTAAATGTACTTCCTGCTGATGGATATTCAAGTGGTTGTTTAGATTCTCTCTTATTAGTTAAGTCATTAACTAATTCTTTTATAGTTTTTACTTTACCCTTTTGTAATTTAAACATAGCTGATAAAACTGTATATCCCTTTTTCATAACTAAAGAAGATCTATATCCGAAATCTAATTCATCATTTGTAAGCTTTATTACATTACAATTTTCATCTAGTACTTCAGCACTTTCAATAACATGTGCAATTTCTCCATCGTAAGCACCAGCATTCATAAACACTGCTCCACCAATAGTTCCTGGTATTCCACATGCAAATTCAAATCCAGTTAATGAATTTTCCATTGCTTTATCAGAAACTTCCTTTAACATTGCACCACATTCAGCTTCAATTCTCTCATCATTTACAGTTACATTGTGTACGCCTTTTAGTGATATAACAACACCTCTAAATCCACCATCTCTAACTAATATGTTAGAACCATTACCTATAACATAAACCGGAATGTTATTTTCCTTACAAATGCAAATACTCTTTTTTATTTGCTCCTTTGATTCAGGAATTAACAGAATATCTGCCGGTCCTCCAACTCTAAAATTGACATAACTACTTAACTTCTCATCTATTTTAATATTATCTTCATTGTAAAATTCTCTAAATAGCCCTACAAATTTACCGTATTTATTCATGATAAGCTCCTTAAAATATAAAATATTTACAGTTTAATAGTATAAAGTATATTATAACATTAAACAAGTAATTTCCTCTTAATTATTGCCATTAAAGTAAATATAAATACTTTTTGCCGATTTCTTATCTATAGATGGTACTTCTAATAACTCATCTATTGTAGCTTTTTTAATATTATCTACACTACCAAACTTCATTAATAAAGCTCTTCTTCGCTTTTCTCCAACATTAGGTATATCATCTAAAATTGAATGCAATGTTCTTTTATCCCTTAAGCTTCTATGATATGTTATTGCAAATCTATGAACTTCATCTTGTATTCTTCTTATTAATTGCATTAAATTTGAGCTTCTATTAATTATTAACTCTTTATTATTATATACTATCCCCCTAGTTTGGTGTTTATCATCCTTAACTAGACCACATACTGGTATATTTATGTTTAGGCTCTCTAATACTTCTAATGCTATATTTACTTGTCCTTTACCACCATCCATCATTATCAAATCTGGGAAATTAGAAAACTTGCCTGCAGATAGTTTTAAATTTCTCTCTTGAATTGCCTTTACTTCTTCAAGTCCATGATTAAATCTTCTTGTTAAGATTTCTCTCATACTATCATAATCATTAGCACCTTTTACAGTTTTTATTTTAAATCTTCTATAATCACTATTTTTTGCTCTTCCCTCTTCAAACACAATCATTGTTCCAACAGAGTCTACACCCTGTATATTAGATATATCATATGCCTCTATTCTGGCAGGCCACTCGTCAAGTTCTAATAATTGTTGAAGTTCTTGTAATGATATTCTGTTTATTTCTTTATCCTTTAGATATTTATCCTTGAATTTTTCTAAAGTAATTTTAGCATTATTTTTAACCATTTCTAGCATTTCTTTTTTCTGACCCTTTTGTGGTACTTTAAGCCATACCTTAGACCCTCTTTTAATTGTTAAATATTCCTCCATTAACTCTACTTCATTAATTTCAGGAACATATATTGTTTTAGGAACTTTAGCTGTTCCTCCATAAAATGATGCTATAAATTCTTCTAAAATTTCTGCTACGCTTTCATTTGCTGTATTTTCAAATATAAAATGTTCTCTTCCAAGTATTTTACCATCTCTAGAGAAAAATACTTGAATACAGCTATCTTTTTCATCTTGATCAATATTAATAAAATCCTCATCGCCTTCCATAGTCTTAAATATTTTTTGCTTTTCAACTATAGCTTCTATTGATAATATTTTATCTCTTAATGATGCTGCTTTTTCAAATTCTAAATTTTCTGCTGCATTCTCCATTTCTGCCTTAAGCATTTTGGTAACATAGGTTTCTTTTCCACTTAAAATATCAATTATATCGCTTATCATTTTTCCGTATTCTTCTTTACTTATATGCCCACCACATGGTCCAAAGCATTTTTTTATATGATAATTTAAACAAGGCCTTACCTTATCTCCATCTTCCTTTATTGCTAACTTACATGTTCTTAATGGAAATATCTTATATATTAAATTTATTGTTTCATATACAGCTGTTCCATTAGTATATGGACCAAAATATTTGCTACCATCCTTAGCAAAATTTCTAGTTACAAATACCCTTGGAAAATCATCCTTAATAGTTATTTTTATAAAAGGATAAAACTTGTCATCTTTTAATAATATATTATATTTAGGGCTATATTTCTTTATTAAATTACATTCTAAAATAAGTGCTTCCATTTCTGAATCTGTAACTATATACTCAAATTCAGCAATATTCTTAACCATGACTCTTACTTTTTCCGAATGATTTTTTGAACTTTGAAAATAACTTTTTACTCTATTCTTTAAAATCTTTGCTTTTCCAACATAAATAACTTCACCTAATGAATTTTTCATTAAATAGACACCTGGTTTATCAGGTAAATTTTTTATATGATACTCAAAATCAAACATGTCTCTCCCCCTTCATAGATAAAAATTAAGAGCTAAGAAGTAAGAGTTAATAGTTGAAGGCTTAAACTTCTACAGAAGCTTATAATATTAACACCACTTCTCTTAACTATTCTCTCTTAACTCTTAACTCATTTTATCCTAATATCAGACTCTCTTTTGTTATACAACTAACTGTATCTAATATTAAATTATAGTTTTAGTCTCCTAAAACTGCTTGCCTAACAACCTTACTAGCAACTGTTGCCGCTGCTCCTGAACCAGTACCACCATTTTCAACTATTACTGCAATTGCTATTTGTGGATCATCCATTGGTGCTGCTGCTATAAACCAGCTATGTGGAGTTGCTTCACTTCCATCTGCTAAAGTATAATCTGCTGTACCTGTTTTTCCACCTGCATTAGTTCCCTTAAACGCTGGCCATTTATTTAAATTACTATCAATTAAATATGTCATATATTCTTGAATTGTTTCGGCTATTTCACTAGACATTACTTGCTTTAACTCTTTACCATCTATAGCTTTTACTGTATTTTTATCTTTATCAACAATAGAATTAACTAATTTAGGTTGCATCATAACACCATCATTAGCTACTGTTGCTGCCACTAAAGCCATTTGCATAGGAGTTGCTAAAACACTTCCTTGACCTATACCACTTTGTGCCATATTACCTAATTCAGCATTATTTAATGTTGGGAATCTACTTGATGTTATAGATACCCCTGGTCCAGTAATTACTGAATTAAATCCATAACTTTCAGCTGTAGCTTTCAACTTATCATTTCCAAGATCCATTGCTAATGTTCCAAATACAACATTACTTGATACCTTATATGCTTGTTTTAAATCTATTGAACCATACACATTATTTCCAAAGTTACTTAATGAGGTTCCATCTTGGAACTTTATTTTTCCTTCATCATCAAATGTTCTATCAACTACTGTTGGTATATTTTCTAATGCACTTGTTAAGGTAACAGTTTTAAATACAGATCCTGGAGGATAAAGCCCATTTATAGCTCTATTAATTAATGGTGTTTCATCTGCACTACCACTATTAGCTTTATTCATTTCATCAGCCAAATTATTAGGATTAAATGTAGGTTTTGATACCATCGCTAATATTTCTCCCGTTTTAGGATTTAATGCAACAACAGCACCTTTATTATCTCCTAATGCATCTGAAGCTACTTGTTGTAATGTTGTATCTAAAGTTGTTACAACTCCATTTCCAACCTTATCAGCTTCTTCTGTTAACTTTTTAAAATCTATTCCATTCATAAAGTTTTTAAAATTAGATGAAAAATTAAAACTTCCTGTACTTTCTTTATCATTTTTCATACTTTCTATAAGACCATTTATATTAATGCTATCTAAAAACTGCCTAAAATTATTACCAAAAGCATTATAAGTACTTAATTCACTATCATACTCTTCTTCTAATCCTGTAGTTCCATAAACAGCACTTGTATATCCTAATGCATGAACATATAAATCATTGTATAAATAATCCCTTTTTTGAGATGTTTCATTTACTCTTTCACTTGTTGTTAGAGGAGTTCCATTTCTATCATATATAGTTCCTCTTAAAACTTCATTTTTTGTAGCAATAACCCTAGTATTTCCAGGCATATCATTAATCTTTGGACTTTTAATCAATTGGAAATAAGCAATATAGGATATTAATGCTATAAAGAAAATTAAAAATATAGTCATTACGCTTTTAACGCTTTTTGCTAAATCATTCATACCCTTTATGCCTCCTCTGATATTTTTTGTAATATTCCTAAAGCAAAGAATATTGTTAACACTGATGAACCACCATAGCTTATAATAGGTAATGTTATTCCTGTTAATGGAATTACTGCAAATATTCCTCCTATTATAACTAATGTTTGACAGGCTATCATTGTACTAAATCCAACTGCTATTAGTTGTGAATATTTATCATTTGTAACAAAGGCTGCTCTTATTCCTCTATAGAATAATAAAAAGTATATTATCATTAATCCAATTGCAAAGATTATTCCAAACTCTTCACAAATAATTGCATAAATCATATCACTTTCTTTAACAGGTAAGTTCTGAAAATGGCCTTGACCTAATCCAACACCAAATAATCCACCTGCTGCAATTGAATACATTCCTTCAATTATCTGATATGATTCTCCTAATTTATATTTCCATGGATCAAGCCAAATCATTACTCTTTCTCTTACGTGTCCAAACATTGAATATCCAGCAACTGATCCAACTGCCGCTAATCCCAATGCAGTAAACACATATTTTTTCTTAGATGTTGCAACATATAATAATGTTATAGAAATACCAAAGAATATTAATGCACTTCCTAAGTCTCTTTGAAGTACCATACATCCCATAGAAAATCCTGCTACTAACGCTGGCTTCCATAGTTCTTTGAAATCTTCTTTAAAGTTATTTTTATCTTCATATGTAGCTAAGGCTGAAGCTAAATATAATACTAATGCTATTTTCCCAAATTCAGAAGGTTGAAAAGATATTGCATTTCCTATTATAATCCAGTTCTTTGCACCATATTGTTCTGTACCAAATATTAATGCTAATGGCATTAATACTAAAGTTACTATCATATATATTTTCTTGTATTTTGCAAAGCTTCTTAAGTCAGGCAAAATTACCACAATTAAAATATAAGATATTATTCCTAGTGCAATCCAAACTAATTGTTTAATTGCAGTTACTCTATTTATTCTATATAATGTTGCTACTCCTACTACCGCCAACACACTTGCAAAAATTAATATGAATTTATCTCCATCCGGATAAAATCTTCTAATTACAAAGTGGGAATAGCCTATTAAAACACATAAGACTACCCCCATTATTAATGCAAATTTATCAAAAGGTTGTTCTAAAAACCCTAAAGTTGTGAAAAGTAGTAAGCATAGCAGATATACTAATCTAAGTAATCTTTTTTCACGCTTTAATGCTTTCATAAATTCACCTCTATTCTTTAAATGAAACATCTTTTCCTATCGTCAAAGATGAAAGTTCAACTAACTAAATCACAGATTTAGAGTTTTACTTACCTGATTTTAAAACTTTAAAAATGGCACTTCCTATTTTAATTTCATCATCAGCAATAAGCTTGAACTTATCCTCTATTTTTTCACCATTAACATATATACCATTTGTGCTATTTAAGTCTTCAACATATAAATTGTTATTTTTAGTATATATCCTCGCATGATTTCCTGATACAAAAGGTTCAGTTAAAACTATAGTATTTTCTTGTTTTCTTCCTAAGGTTGTTACTCCTCTAATAGGTACTACAGAGCCTTGCTCCAGTGTGGAGTTTACCCCTTTTTGAATAACCTCTATACCATACCTTATTCCTGAGTTGTTATTTTTTCGTTTTCCACCAGTTTTAACATCCTTATACATTATCTTTAATGCATAATATATAATGACATATAACAAAATTATAAAAATTATTCCTGCTATAAAAGTGACTACTTTTCCCAAACTCATATTTTCACCTCAAATTAATGTATATTTACCATTATATATTAAATCTTATTGTAAAAAATAACAAGCCATCTAAGTTATCTTAATAACTTATTAAGATATTTCCCTGTATAAGATTGTTCCTTTTTAACTATCTCTTCTGGTTTACCTTGCGCTACTAAAGTACCACCCTTATCTCCACCTTCTGGACCTAAGTCTATTATATAATCAGCACATTTAATCATATCTAAATTATGCTCAATTACTACAACAGTATTTCCAGCATCAACTAATCTTTGTAATATCTCAACTAGCCTATTAACATCATCAACATGAAGCCCTGTTGTTGGTTCATCTAATATATATAAAGTCTTTCCTGTACTTCTCTTAGATAATTCAAATGCAAGTTTAATTCTTTGTGCTTCACCACCAGATAATTGTGTTGATGGTTGACCTAATCTTATATATCCTAACCCTACATCTTTTAATGTTTGAATCTTATTTTTTATTCTTGGTATATTTTCAAAGAATTCTAAAGCTTCTTCTACAGTCATATTTAGGATATCATCAATATTTTTTCCTTTATATTTAACTTCAAGTGTTTCTCTATTATATCGCTTACCTTTACACACTTCACAAGGAACATATACATCAGATAAAAATTGCATTTCTATCTTTATAATTCCATCTCCAGAACAAGCTTCACATCTTCCTCCCTTTACATTGAAACTAAATCTTCCTGGCTTATAACCTCTCATCTTAGCCTCTGGTGTTTGGGAGAATAATTCTCTTATTATATCAAAAGTTCCTGTATAAGTTGCCGGATTTGAACGTGGTGTTCTTCCTATTGGACTTTGATCGATGTCTATAATCTTATCTATATTTTCGTAACCTGTTATTTCTTTATAAGCACCTGTTGGATTCTTACTTTTATTTATTATCTTATTTAATCCTTTATAAAGAATTTCATTTACTAATGTACTCTTACCTGACCCTGAAACACCAGTAACCATAGTTAAAACTCCTAACGGGAATTTAACTGTTAAATTTTTAAGATTATTTTCTTTAGCTCCTACAACTGTAATAAATTCACCATTACCTTGTCTTCTTACTTCTGGAACCTTAACCTCTTTTTCTCCAGTCAAATATTGACCAGTTATAGATTCCTTACATGCCTTAATTTCATCTACAGTTCCTGCTGCAATAATTTGTCCTCCATGCTCTCCTGCCCTTGGACCAATATCTACAATAAAATCAGCCTCTCTCATAGTATCTTCATCATGCTCAACAACTATAACAGTATTTCCAACATCTCTTAGGTTTTTTAGTGTTTGAATCAACTTATCATTATCCCTTTGATGTAATCCAATACTAGGTTCATCCAAAATATATAAAACACCCATTAATGCTGAACCAATTTGAGTTGCTAGTCTAATTCTTTGGGCTTCACCACCTGAAAGCGTTCCTGAACTTCTTGATAAGTTTAAGTAATCTAATCCAACATCAACTAAGAATTTTAATCTGCTCTTAATTTCCTTAACTATTTGATCACTTATTATTCTTTCCTTTTCAGTGAAATTTAATGAATTAATAAAATCTAATTCCTCTCTAATAGGCATTTGCGTAAATTCGTATATATTCTTATCGCCAACTGTAACTGCTAAAACTTCCTTGTTTAATCTAGCCCCCTTGCACTTTGGACAATGTTTGTTACTCATATATTGTTCAATTTCGCCTTTAATTACATCTGAATTTGTTTCTCTATATCGTCTTGCAAGTGCATTTATTTCTCCATCATATGCATATGAGTACTTGCCTTTTACTCCATCTTTAGTATATGTAACTATTAATTTGTGTCCATTTGTTCCATATAATAATAAATCTAATTGTTCTTTTGATAATTCCTTTATAGGTCTTTTTAAATCTAAATCATATTCTTCACTTAATGCTTTTAATATTGCATAAGTCCAAGAATCCTCTTTTAATCTACCTTCACCCCAAGTAGCTATTGCACCTTCCATTACACTTAGGCTTTTATTTGGAATAACTAAGTCCGGGTCTATCTCCATTAATGTTCCTAACCCATCACATTTTTCACATTTCCCAAAAGGAGCATTAAACGAAAACATTCTTGGCTCAAACTCTTGTATGTTAATTCCACATTCAGGACAAGCAAAATTTTCACTAAATAGTATGTCTCTATCATTAATTATATTTATGATTACTAATCCTTCACCTAACTTTAAAGCAGCTTCTAAAGAATCACTTAATCTACCTTCAATTCCTTCTTTTATAACTAATCTATCTACTACTGCTTCTATGTTATGCTTTTTAGTTTTTTCTATTTTTATCTCTTCTTCTGCTAATTCATATATTTCTCCATCAACTCTAGCTCTTACATATCCATTCTTTTTAATATTATCTAATACTTTTTCATGAGTTCCTTTTTTCCCCCTAATAATAGGCGCTAAAACTTGAATCTTAGTTCTATCCCCAAGATCCATTATTTGATCCACAATTTGATCCACTGATTGTTGACTAATTACTTTTCCACACTTAGGACAATGTGGAATACCTATTCTTGCATATAATAGTCTTAAATAGTCATATATTTCTGTTATTGTTCCAACTGTAGATCTTGGATTTTTACTTGTAGTTTTTTGATCTATAGATATTGCTGGTGATAACCCTTCAATATAATCAACATCTGGCTTATTCATTTGTCCTAAAAATTGTCTCGCATATGATGATAAAGATTCAACATATCTTCTTTGACCTTCTGCATATAAAGTATCAAATGCTAATGAAGATTTACCTGATCCTGATAATCCTGTAAATACTATTAATTTATCTCTTGGTATCTCTAATGATACATTCTTTAAGTTATGTACTCTTGCACCCTTTACTATAATTTTATCTTTCATCTTTTAACCCTCTTCAATATACTTCATTATTTATTTTTGTCAGAAATAGTATATTTTACTCTCGAACAAACATTCTTTATTTAATTTTAGAGTTATTAATTTTTATTGTCAATGAAATTTATCTTTTGTTTTTTATAATTTTTAAAACAAAAAAGCATTTTCTTAATAAAGAAGAAAATGCTTTTTATCTATTATTCGTTTTCTCTATAATATTTTAAATGTGTAGTTGGAATTGTAATAGTTATTTTATTATTTAATAGTTTTTTACTTTGTTTAATACTTTTCTTTAATTTTATTAGTATCTAGTATCTCCAAGACCACAGAATGCATCTACTGGGCTAACTCCCTTAAATTCTGAACGTCCCATCATTTTATCAACTAACGCTTTAAGCGTATAATCTTTACTATCATAAGTATTTATATAAGTCTTAACTTGTGGTACATCAGCTAAGTGGAATGGGCATTGTACTGAAACAAAGATAGTAGGTATTTCATTCACATAGAATGGAATATCTGGAGTACCTTTACTTGGTGGCCATTGAAGACGTTGGTCAACACTTGCCCCTACATCAGCTACATTTATAATTAAATCATATTTTGAAGTTAATTCAGAAATTGGACGCTTACCAGCATAAACATTTCCAAGAGCAGCCCCCATTTCTTCCTTTGGTAATTTCATTATTTTATCTATTGGTGATTCGTATATTTCTACTTGGAATCCCTCTTGATCTAATAATTCTTTCATTATATCAACAGGTCCTTTTTGTGGTCCTTGCATAAGAGCTATAAATTTACCAAATCCACCGTCAAAACCTTTAGCATTTACAAGTAATACTTTCTTAGTCTTTTCTGGTGAAATTGGGAATATTACTTCATTATTTTTAACTAAAGTTATTCCCTTATCAGCTATTTCTAATGCTGCCTTTTTATTTTCTTCTAAGCCAATCTTAGCCATAGCTTGTTCTTTTGTTTGTAATATTTCATTCTTAGCTTTCTTGTGTAATCCTAAAGAAGCTTTTAAACCTAATATTCTACTTAATGCATCATGAAGTCTTTCTTCAGTTATAACTCCATTTTTGTATCCTTCCATCATCCATTGGAAATCTTCATCTGGATCATTGAAGAATAAGAATAAATCACTACCTGCTGCAATTGCAGTTGGTAACATATCTTTACGTTTCATAGCTGAAGTCATAGCAACCATATGAGATGCATCAGTTACAACTAATCCATTGAATCCCATTTGACCTTTTAATAAATCTGTTAATACATATTTACTTAAAGTTGCAGGCATATTCATTTCTTGAATTGTAGCTTCTGGATTAAAGTGTTTTACGTATTCTGGTAAAGCAATATGTCCAGCCATTATTGACGGAAGACCTGCTTCAATTAATCCAGAGTATACTTTTCCGAAAGTAGCATTCCATTCTTCAACAGATAAAGTATTTGGAGCAAATGATAAATGTTGATCTCTTTCATCTATACCATCTCCAGGGAAATGCTTAGCAGCTGGTAAAATTCCAGACTCCATTATTCCTCTCATGTATTCTAAAGATAACTCTAAAGTTTGGTCAACATCTGCAGACCAAGTTCTAGTAGATATTATTGGATTTCTCCAGTTTCTGTTTATATCAACAATTGGTGCAAAGCTCCAGTTACATCCTATAGCAGCTGCTTCAATACCTGATATTCTTCCTAATTCATAAGCGTAGTGTGGATCTTGGGTTGCGGCAACTTTTACTTCCATACCTACATATGTACCATCTGTACATGCTCCATTTCCACCCATCTCTGTATTTGCTGCTATTAATAATGGAATTTTAGAATTTTCTTGTAATATTCTATTTTGATCATATACTTCTTCAGCCTTAGCTGGATTATAACGAACAGCTCCTATATGATAACTATCTAAAATGCTTTTTAAATAATCTTCTTCACGGCTTGCTCCCATATTTACAAATAGTTGTCCTATTTTTTCTTCTAGTGTCATATTTGCAATTGTATCTTCTACCCATTTTATTGATTCTTCATCAAGATTATACGGTTTTAATTTTAAATTTACCATCTTTAATTCCTCCATTATCATCTTTAATTTATTTTGGAATACTAGTATACCTGTAGAGGTATACTAGTCTCTTGCTTTTTCTTACAAAATATATTTTTTAATGTATAACTTAATTTTTATATTTTAATAAGCTATTTGCTATACTGCTTCTCTCACTTTTATTAATGCATTATTCATTTCAATAACTTTCTTTTTAGAAAGGTTGTATACAAATATTAAAATTAATGCAGTTACAACATATCCTATTGCTGCTCCACCAAGAGCTATATTTTTAATTCCTAATCCAACTGCTGCACTTTGCTCTGCAGCTCCTGATTGGTATCCTAGTATAGATAATGCAAATCCACCAATTCCACCAGATATAGCTTGTGCTAATTTTCTTGCTAATGAATATGAAGAGTAAACTGTTCCTTCATTTCTTTCTCCAGTAATGTATTCTTGATAATCGATAGCATCACCAACTAATGCCCATATTATTGTGTTTATTAATCCTGATCCTAATCCAGCTACAAAAGATAATACAATATAAACTGGAGCTGTTAAGTTTGGTATAAATAACATTCCTACATAAACTATTGTTGGTATTATAGATCCTACAACTGCAGTTTCTTTCTTTCCTAACTTTTTAACAATCACCCCTGCAAAAGGAATAACTACAAAACTAGCAAGCATACCAACCATTCCTCCAAATGCTGTTAAACCTGGTGCCTTGAAATAATCCTTAAATAAGTAAACGTTTAATGTATTAACTGTTAACATACCTGCCATCATAGCAAATGAAGCTAAAGCTACTCCTATGAAAGCTCTATTTTTTACTAATCCCTTTAAAGTTTGCCCCATGCTCTTTTTGTTTTTATTAGCTTGGTGAACAATTCTTTCTCTTGTTAATCTAAAATTTAAGAAAAATGATACAGAAGAAATTATTGCAAGTATTACTGCACAAATTATAAACCCTTCAGCAGTTACAGCTCCTTGAGCATTAAAAATTATCTTTGGAACAATTAACATTACTAGAAGGTTTGCTCCCATAGATCCAATATTTCTAAATGTTGATAATGCCGTTCTCTCATTTGGATCACTACTCATTACTGATGCTAATGAACCATAAGGTATATTAACTGCTGTATATAACATACCAAATAAAATATATGTTACATAAGCATAAGGTAACTTCATACCTTCTGGTAATCCTGGAATTGCAGTAAATGCTAGTATTCCAACTATAACCATAGGTAAACCAAACTTAACAACATACGGTCTAAACTTACCATGTCTTGTAACTCCTACCTTATCAACTAAAACTCCCATTATAGGATCATTTATGGCATCCCATATTCTAGCTACAACAAATAATGTTCCAACTGCCGCAGCACCAATTCCTAAAACATCTGTATAGAAAACCATTAAATAACTACTTACAAATGCAAAAAATGCTGCACAACCAAAATCTCCTAATGCATAACCTATTTTATCCCCAGTATTAAACGATTTCACTTGTTCTTCTTTTTTGCTTATTAAATCAAGAAACCTCATTTTCCAATCCTCCCAAAATAATTTTTTCCTTGTATACATTTACATTAAATATAAAATAATATTTTATATTTAAAGGGAATTTTAATATGCTTATATTCCCTTTAAATATTGACTTTAATTATTTAAAATATTTCTCAGAATTTTTATAACAAATGTTTTCAACAATCTCCCCTAATATTTCTTCATCCCAAGGATATTGACCACATTCCACTAAATTACCTAAATAGTTACATAATATTCTTCTAAAATACTCATGTCTTGTGTATGATAAGAAACTTCTTGAATCTGTTACCATACCAACAAATTGACTTATAAGTCCAAGTTGTGATAACGCCATCATTTGTCTTTCCATACCATCCTTTTGATCATTAAACCACCATCCTGATCCAAACTGTACTTTACCTGATATATTTCCGCCTTGGAAATTACCAATCATAGTACCAATAACTTCATTATCCTTTGGATTTAGGCAATATAAAATAGTTTTTGGAAGATTATCTTCCTTGTCTAATTCATCTAGTATTCTTGAAAGTGAATAAGCTATTTCTCCATCATCAATACTATCAAAACCAGCATCCGCACCAACCTTATTAAACATTCTTGTATTATTATTTCTTAATGCACCTATGTGTAATTGCATTATCATTTTTCTCTCAGAATACATTTTTCCTAAAGCTATTAATAACGCTATAGAATATTTTGATGCTTCTTCATTAGTTATATCCTGTCTGTTTAAAGCTTTAATAAATATTTCGTTAATTTCTTCACATGAAAAAGTATAAAAAACAACCCTCTCTAAACTGTGGTCCGTAATCATACATCCATTTTCATAAAAGTAATCTAATCTTATTTCTAATGCTTTCTTTAAATCATCAAAAGATTTAATTTCAATATTACTAACTTCAGCTAACTTATCTATGTAATCTTTAAACCCTTCATTTTGTATCTTCATTGCCTTTTCTGGTCTAAAACTTGGATTAACAGAACATTTAAAGTTGATATCTTCTTTTACTTCCTTATGATATTTTAAATCATCTATAGGATCATCGGTAGTTCCAATATAAACTACATTAGCCATTTCAATTAACTTTTTAGCCGTTAATTCATTTTCTTCTATAGCCTTATTACATTTTTCCCATATAATATCAGCTGTTTTTTCACTTAAGGTTTCTTCTACTCCGAAGAATCTTTTAAGCTCCAAATGAGACCAATGATAAATAGGATTTCCAATTAAATATGGCATCATTTTTGCGAACTGATAAAATTTATCATAATCACTTGCATTTCCTGTTATGTATTCTTCATCTATACCAAAGCTTCTCATAGCTCTCCACTTATAGTGGTCATGGTATAGCCACATTTCAGTTAAATTCTTAAACTTATGATCTGTAGCTATTTCCATAGGAACTAGGTGACAGTGATAATCAAACACTGGCACCTTTGAAGCATAATTATGGTATAAAACCTTTGCTACTTCATTTTCTAGTAAAAAGTCTTTATCCATAAAATTCTTCATTTCATTATCCCCTTATAAATTAATTTTTATTGTTCTTTTTAATTGCCTCAATTAATCCATTTATATACACTGCACCTAATGCTCTATCATATAAACCATATCCTGGTCTACCTGTTTCACCCCATATCATTCTTCCATGGTCTGGTCTGTATGGTCCTTGGAAGTCGTAATCGCAGTATGCTTTTACTATTTCATAGAAATCTAATGAACCTGCTTCTGATAAGTGAGCAACTTCATTAAAACTACTCTCACCAGTTATTTTTACATTTCTAAGGTGGGCAAAGTGTATTCTATTTCTTTCCTTACCAAAATAATTAACCATTTCAACCATATCGTTAACCTTTGTACATCCTAAAGATCCTGTACATAAAGTCACTCCATGATATGGACTATCATATAAATCAATAAATCTCTTTAAGTTTTCAAAATTAGTTATAATTCTTGGTAATCCAAATATTCCCCATGGCGGATCATCCGGATGTATTGCCATTTTCATTCTTACTTCGTCAGCAACTTTCATTATTTGTTGAATAAAGTAATTTAAATTATTCCATAAAGCTTCTTCATCAATATCTTTGTATTGTTCTAATAAAGCTTTTAATCCACCTTCACCATAAGATGTATCCCATCCTGGTAACTCTAATTCACCTAAAGCTGGATCCATTTTCTTAACTTGTTCTTCATCATATATTAAACATGTAGAACCATCTTCTAATTTATAATTTAAATCTGATCTTGTCCAATCGAATACTGGCATAAAGTTGTAGCATATTGTATCTACCCCTGCTTCTGCTAAGTTTCTGATTGTTTGTATATAATTTGCTATATATTTATCTCTTGTTGGTAAACCAAGTTTTATATCTTCATGTACCGGTACACTTTCTATTACTGAAAGCTTTAAGCCATGACTTTCTATTTCTTTTTTTAATTCTAAAATTCTTTCTAATGGCCATACTTCTCCAACTGGAATATCATATATAGCCGTAACTATTCCCTTCATTCCAGGTATTTGCTTGATGTATTCAATTTTAACTGGATCATCTTTTCCATACCATCTGAATGTCATTTCCATGATTTTGTCCTCCCTTTATTAAGTAAATCCCCTTTTTTAACTTCCCAGTATACCTTTACGAATACTAGTATACCAGCCTTGTTAAAAAAAATTAACTGTTAATTTTGTCCATCTTTTTCATAAAAGCTTTAGCTGTATTTTCTATATCTTCAAGAGATCCTTTTATTAATGAGCTTCCAACTCCAACGCAAGAAACTCCATTTGCAAACCACTCTTCAATATTATCTACTGAAACTCCACCAGTTGGCATTATTTCAACGTTTGGAATAGGTGCCTTTATTGCTTTTACATATTTTGCACCAAAAGCATCTCCTGGGAATAATTTAATCATTTTATTTCCAGCATCCATAGCTTTCATTATTTCACCTACTGTCATACAGCCTGGTAAGTAAAGAACATTCATGTCCTTACATACTTTATTAACTTCTTCACTATATCCTGGACTTACAACATACTTTGCCCCAGCTTCAATTGCGTCGGAAGCCATTTTAGCATTTAAAACGCTTCCAACTCCAATTAATGCTTCTGCATGTGAACTATACTCTTTTATAAGCTCACATACATTTGGTATTGTATAAGTAAGCTCCAATGATTTAATTCCACCTCTTAAGCAAGCTTCCATATAACCTCTAGCTTCTTCATGACTTTTACCTCTAACTACAGCTACAATTCCGTTTGCTTTTAATTCATTTAAAATCATTTTCACTTGTCCTCCTATACTCCTGAATAAGCAGAAAATGCTCCATCTACTGGAATAACTACTCCATTTACAAATCCTGATGCTTCTTCAGATACTAAGTATAATAATGTTCCTATTAATTCATCAGCTTCACCGAATCTTCTCATAGGTGTACTATTTAATATCTTTTCAGTTCTTGCTGTTGGTGTTCCATCTTCATTAAATAATAATTTTTGATTTTGGGCTGTTACAAAGAATCCTGGTGCTATTGCATTAACTCTAACTCCAACCTTTGACATATGTACTGCAAGCCATTGAGTAAAGTTGCTTACTGCTGCTTTTGCTCCTGAGTATGCAGGTATTTTTGTAAGTGGTGTAAATGCATTCATTGATGATATATTAATTATTGTTGCACCATCTTTATTTAACATGTCTTTACTAAATTCTTGTGATGGAAGTAATGTTCCTAAGAAGTTTAAATTAAATACGAATTCTACTCCTTTTGGATCTAAATCAAAAAATGTTGTTAGTTCTTCATTTTCTAAATCTTCCATTTCTAAATATTCTTTAGTTGTAGTACCTTTTGGATGGTTTCCTCCAGCTCCATTTATTAATATGTCAACTGGTCCGAACTCTTTATTAATTATTTCATGAGCCTTTTTTAAGCTTTCTTTATCTAAAACATTAGCATCAATACCGATTGCTATTCCGCCTTTTTCATTTATTTCTTTTGCCTTGTTGTCACAAGCTTCTTGTCCTAATGCTAATATTGCAACCTTTGCTCCACACTCTGCAAGTGCATCTGCCATCGCTCCGCACAGTATTCCTGTCCCACCTGTTACAACACAAACTTTATCTTTTAAATCAATATTAAATGGTAATTTCATTTTCCATTCCTCCTTGCAACTACTATACTTGTATACTAGCATATTAATATATGAATTACAATAGCTTTTTTGAAAACATTTAAATTTTTTTCTATAATAAAAAGTCATATAATATTAAATTTAATACTATATGACTTTTACCTATATTATACTTTTTAATTTTTCTTAATAAACTTATTATTTTATTAATATAATATATCATTTTTTAATATACTATATATTTAGATATTTCAGGCTCTTCTTTTATTAATTTCTTCCATTGTTCAACTGGATCTTTTATATGATGTGATACAACTTCATCAATAATATTACTATCTTTATTTTTTATAATATCTAAATAAGTTATATGTTGATCTACTATGAACTCTTTATTTAGTTTCATTTCTGCTAATAATCTCATTCTATTATAATGAGTACTTATATTACAAATAGATTCCCATACATTAGATTTATTTATTCCAACAAATAATAGCCTATGGTATTCTTTATCTAGATTATGAAACTCTAATAAATTATTACCTTTTTGCGCAACTAGTTTTTGAGCGAATAAACATTTTTCCATTTCCATTAATATATCTTCAGAAAAATTTTCGCAAGCTTCTCTTAGTGCTTCTTTTTCTAAATTATATCTAATAAAAATAGCTTCTTCTATTAAGTTCCAGTCAATTAATGAAACATAAGTACCTGCTTGTGGCTTAACCTCTATTAACTTTTCAGCCTTAAGCTTTATTAACACTTCTCTTATAGGTGTTCTTGATACATTTAATTTTTTAGCTAAATCTGATTCACTTAATAGCTCACCAGGCTTTAATTCTAAGCACATAATATTATCCTTTAATACCCTATACACATAATCCTTACCAGTTTCTTTATCTAATTTGTCATAAAGAATCACTTTAAATTACCCCCTAATAATATTTCCTTAAAAATCTTAACTTTGAACTCTAGTACACTAGTATATTACATTATAACATAAAAAAAATTAGGTATACACTGTATACCTAATTTAAAAATAAAATATTAATATTTTATTTTTTATATCCAAATTCAGGTATACTAGTCCATCTTTCACGTAAAGAATGAGCTATCATCTTAGGCTTTCTTTCTCTAGTAAATATACCCTTTTTATTTCCCTGAACTCTTATAATACCTTGACTTGTAGCAAAATCAGCAAAATTCCACACTTGTTCTCCAATAAAATTCTTGCATTTATCTACAATTTCATGGTTAGCTTTATAGTATTCTACTTGATATTCTTCAGTAAACATAACTGGAACTGTATCATGCATTCCTGCAACAGTATCTGCTCCATATTCAGTAAACATTATTGGAGTATTAGGACATCTTTTTTCCCAGCCTTTTAATTCCTCATCAAGCATTCTTTTAGCTTCATCTAGTTCTCCACCAGCTACATACCATCCATAATATCTATTTAAACATAATACATCTACTATATCTCCAACCTTACATTTATCCGGTGTAGACATTAAGTAAGTAACTACAGTAACAGGTCTCTTTTGAGGATCTAATTCTTTTGTTAATTTTATTAATGGTTCAAAATATTCTTTTGCACCTTCTGAATCAGAATCTGGCTCATTTGCTACAGACCACATTACAACACATGGGTGGTTTTTATCTCTTGAAACTAACTCTCTTAAAACTCTTTCATGAGCTTCTTTAGTTCCAATTTCCTTCCACGTATCTCTTCTAGCAGAATCTCCACCAAAACCTGTTGCCATAAAGTTTAAATGTAATCCAACAGCTGGTGTTTCATCAATTACAACTATACCTTCCCTATCTGCAAGTCTCATTATTTCCTCAGAATATGGGTAATGAGCTGTTCTGAAAGAATTTGCTCCAATCCACTTCATTAAATTAAAATCTTTTACATTAATAGCTTCATTTATTCCTCTTCCATTTACATAAGAATCTTCATGCTTACCAAACCCTTTAAAATAGAATGGCTTATTATTAATTAAGAATTTTCCTTCTTTTACTTCAACTGTTCTTACTCCAAACTCTTCAAAATAAGTATCAACACTTTCATCATTATTTACTAATTCTACTTTTAACTTATAAAGATATGCATTCATAGGCTCCCATAAATGTACATCACTTATAGTTAGCTTGCCTGACTCTCCTACGCCTTCTGCAACTATATTATTTTTTTCATCAATTATAGTTACTTTAACATTACCTTCACCTATAGTTTTCACCTTATAATCAACATATCCATCATTTTCTTTAAAATCAGTAACAATAGTTATATCTTCTACATAACTTTTTGGCGTTGTATATATTTTTACCGGTCTATGTATACCTGCATAATTGAAGAAATCAAAATTAACTGAATTTTTTATAACTTTCTTGCCATTTACCTCTACTTCTTTTACTAATCCTACTGGTAACGTAGTTTCATCAATTATATTATTTACTGCTACAGTTAATCTATTATCCCCTGTTATTAATAAATCATTTATCTCTGCTTCAAAAGGAGTAAATCCACCCTTATGCTCAACTAATAATTTCCCATTTAAATATACCTTTGCCTCATGAGTTACTGAACCAAATCTTAATACTATTCTTTGATTAAGTAATGTTTTAGGAATAGTAAAACTTCTTTCATACCATACCCATCCAACATGATCTCTTACTTCTTGACTTTCTACTAAATCATTATATGATGATGGTACAGCCATCTCTATAGTATCCTTTAATGGTGCTTTACTTAACTCTTCTGTTAAGCCATTTCCTTCATTTAATTTAAATCTCCATATACCATTTAAGTCTATTAATTGTCTTGATTCTGTCATTATTGGATATAACATAATAATTCCTCCTAAAATATAATTTTTCAACCCTTTTTTATTATAAAAATCTATATGATTTTATTATCTTTTTACATTACATAATCCATTATCTATAACTGAATTAATTGTATCTTCATCAATTATATTTATATCACCTATTATTGAATGTTTTAATGAACTAGCACATGTCCCAAATTCTACAATTCTTTCATTTGGCATTTCATTTAAAATTCCATGTAATATTCCTGCTGTAAACGCATCTCCTCCACCAACTCTATCTAATATATCAAAAGTATATGAATTAGATTTTAATAGTTCTTTTCCATTAAATAAATATCCTTTTAATGTATTATTATTAATTGAATTTACAGTCCTTCTAGTGCATGCTACATATTTTAAGTTTGGATATTTCTTAAATAGCATTTCATAATGATATTGTAATTTTTCCTCAAACTCTAAGTTGTTATCCTCAAATTTTAATATATTAACCATATCTAGATGTCCTAAAAATGCAAAATCTATATATGGTAATATTTCTTCTAACACTTCCTTGGCTTCATTTATAGACCATAACTTTGATCTATAATTTGAATCATAAGAAAGCAAAATTCCTTGTTTTCTACAAGCCTTTGAAATATCTATTATAAGTTCCTTTAAATCACTACTCAAAGCTGGAGTTATTCCTGATAGATGAACTAATCCAACACCTTTCAACATATCATCTATATTAAATTCATCTTTTGATGCCATAGATATTGCTGAATATTTTCTATCATATATAACTTCAGTGCTTCTAAGGCCATGTCCAATTTCAGAGTAATATACACCCAATCTACCTTCACCTATAACAATATCGTTTACATCAACATTATAACCTCTGAACTTGCTAATAACCTTCTTTCCTAAATAATTATTAGGAAGTTTAGTTACAAACTTAGTATCATGCCCTAATATAGCAAGGCTTGCTATTACATTTGCTTCTCCACCTGAATACACAGCCTCGAATGAATTTGCCTGTATTATTTTTTGGTTATTGGGTGGAGTAAGCCTTAACATTATCTCTCCAAACCCCAATACTTTTTTACTTCTAAAACCTAAATCATTCATCCTTACTACATCCCCTTGTTAGATAGCTTTATTTAGATAAATTTGCTTTAAATTCTGCTATAACTTTTTCTTGGTATTCACCATTATATAAATTATTAGTGAATCTTTCTAAAACATCTTTAGTAAATCTGAACCATGATTCTTTTTCTTTTCTAACCATTATTGGATAGTATAAAACTTCATTTTCTTCAGCAGCTTTAAGATCACCTAAAGCATCACCAACCATTAATACATTATTTCTGCTATATCCTTTTTCAATAAGTTTATTTATACAATAAGCTTTTGAGCCAATATTTTGAGTTAAAACTATATCAACACTTTCTAAAAGACCATGTTGACTCCACTCATCTAAAACTGCTTTTTCGTTTGCAGATGATACTATTGCTATATCTGCAACTTTTTTAGCTGTTATAATAGCTTCTTTTACCCCTTCAAATGGGCATTTTTCATCATCGCTTAACAAATCAATTGATTTATTTACAGACTTAGACCATTCTAACGCCTTTTTTACACAAATATTATTTGTTTTCTCTATTTCAGCTTCTAAAGACTCATTTGAAAGCTCCTTAGTTTCTTCAGTCCATCTTACAAATTCATCTAACCCATCTATTTGTATGTATTTATCATTAATTTCTATAAGAGCTACAGCTAAGCCTTTGAATCTATTTATTCCCCTAGTCAATGTATAAAGATTAACTTCATTCCATCTTTCTAATATATCATCTTTCCATTCTTCAAGATTCCATTCTGTTACCATACATGGTCCAAAGCATTTTATATGCTTAATATCCATAGTATCTATTGCACATCCATCAGAATCTATGCAAATTAGAAAGTCTTTTTTCTTAATAAAGTTATCTAAAAAATTACTCATAAATTTCACCTACTATTAGTTATTTTAAGAGATTTCTGTAGTTAGTGTTAATGCTTTTATGTGGACATCATATTTTATGAATGGTGTAGTTTAACAATAAATATTTATGCAATCACATTAACACTAATCTATAATATAGCCTTTTAACAACAAAATTTTTCCTCTTACTAGTATACTAGCATATTAGTATTTTTATTTCAATAATTTTTAATCTATTTCATTATTTATATATAAAATAAATGCAAGTAAATAGTTATTATCTAATTTACTTGCATTTATGAATGTATATTATTTATTTCCATATTATCTTTATTACTAAATTTTCATTATCTATTGTAGCAGTTATATTATATCCTAGTTTTTCTACTAGTACCTTTGTTATATATAACCCTAATCCAGTATTTCTATCACTCCTTGATTTATCCACAGTATAAAATCTTTCAAAGAGTTTATCCACATTTTCTTCAGTTAATTCTGTTGCTTTGTTAATAAATTCTGTTATTATTACATCCTCTTCTTGTTTTAATGTTATTTTTACAAAGTTTTCACCATGCTTAATCATATTTCCTATTAAATTTGAGAAAATACGGGTAATTGCACCCTCATCCGATATAATTTCCTTAATATCTTCATCACTTTCAATAATAGGTTCAATATTATTATTTATAAAATCATTATAAAATATAGCTATATTTTCGCATAATATGTTGTTTAAATTAACCTTCTTATATTGGAAGTTATACTCATTTCCTTCTATTCTTGATAAATCATAAAAACTACTTATAAGCTGTTGTAATGACTTTGTTCTTTTTTCTACTATATCCATATACTCATTTTTATCATTTTCCGAAATATTTTCTAGTCTGATCATTTGTAAATATCCCATTATTGATGTTAATGGAGTTCTTAAATCATGTGACATATTTGCTATACTTGCTCTTAATTCTTCTTCAGTTTTCTTCTTTTCTGCCACAACTTTTTGTTTTGAATCAAATATTAAATTTACTTCTGCAACTAGAGCTTCTAAATCCTTATCTACAGATTTTGTTTTTATATTTATATAATCATTTAAATTATTATTAATTTCTTTTCTTATTCTTCTAAATTCTCTTTTATATCCTATAATAATAGCAATTAAAACAATAATTATTGCTATTAAAATACATATTATACCCATTATTTCTCCTATATCTACCTTAATACACTGTATATAGAATTTTAAATACAATATCATACACTATGTACAAAGTCCCAATACTTATTTTATAGTAATCATACAACCATATTCTTAAATCTATTATATTCTATATATAAAATATTTCCAATAATCTATAAATTAAAACAAGTTGCCCCTGTAGAAAATATCTATAATAATGACTTTTCCCAGAGGCAATTTTCCTTCTATAATCTATTAAATTTTTCAGTACACATATTATTTAATACTTTAATTGAAACAAATAAAACTATTAAGAATATAACTAAAACTACACTTAAAATAACTATTATATTAGTAATACTAAATACTTTAATTAAACAAAGTGATAGTCCAACAATTGCTATTGATAATATCATTATTCCTAAAGAAGTAATCATTACACTTGCACTTTGTTTTACTACTACTGTAGGGTTTGTCCACTCCATTTTAGGAAAATATAAATTAATTATTAAGCCTAAAACAGCTGATATAACTGCAAATACTATACTTATTAATAAATTCAATATTAGATATTTAATCTCGAATTTTAATCCTATATAAAATATTATATTAGCTATAATTGATGCTGGAATTGTTATTACTAAATTAGCTATTATTTTACCCTTAAATATATCCTTAGGCTCTATTGGTAATGATTTTAATATCCATAATCTATTTCCTTCTAATGATATAGATGAATTTGTTATACAAGATAATCCAATAGTAAAAACTAATACAACTAATACTCCTATTGGAATCATATTTGCTATTTCAGGATATCCTAAAAGTTCTACTAGTGTTTCTTTACTTATAAACAATGTAGCTATAGCCCCTCCAATTAATAAGACCATTCCCACTGCTGTATTCATAACATAAATTGGTGTTGCAAAATATCTTCTTAACTCTTGATTTACCAAAGCCTTTGTTACGCTACTTTTTTCTAATTTAGCTACTTTATAGTTTGCTTTCTTATAACTTTCTCCTAACTTTCCATTTATAGTTTTAAATATTTTACTAAAAACAAATATAAATATCACAAATGGAATTATTGATATTAGTGCAAACTTTATTAAAGAAGCTATATCGTAATTTATTAATGCTTCTTTCAAATACATTGCTGGCGGATATATACTAGATATACCTTTTACTATTGAATCGCTATTTGCAATAAATGCATTGATATAATTTTGCATATTCATAGAAGCTACCATAATTAATAGAAAAGCTATCATTCCAACAACTATAGTTGCAATATTCTTGTGCTTAAATCTTGATGATATAAAAGTTATAACTACAGCTATTATTGAGGCTGCTATTATAGGAATCATTGGGATAAATATTAATCCTATTACTAATATAATAAAGAAAACCCATAATAGGTTTCCATTATAAATGAAGTAGACTATTGATGCTGGTACTATTATAAGTGCTGTTCCTATATAACTTATAGACATTAAGCTTAATATTTTACTAGTTAATATTGTGCTATTTTTTATTGGAAGAGCCATTAATAAATCATAATCCCTTGAACTAAATAATGTCCCTTGAGCTTTATAGATTGATGTTATAAAGCTTAAAATACATGAAAATAACACAGCAATTATTAATATTAAATCTAAATACCCCATTGGCTTTAATACTATAGCTAGTCCTATTGAATATGATGTTGTCATGAAGCATATTACTGCTGCTATTAACAATAATGTTCCTGTAGTAATTAATAGCGTTCTTTTTTCCTTAGAAGAACTTACACCTTTAGATAAAGAGTTAATTCCTGTGCTATTTATAAATGAATTTTTTAGTAAAATAAATAAATTACTCATTATCAATCAACTCCATAAATACATCTTCTAATGAATTATTTCCTTTAACCTCTTCAGTACTTCCTACTGCAACTATCTTTCCACCTTTAATAATTGCAATTTTATCACATAATTTTTCTGCTACTTCTAATACATGTGTTGAGAAAAATATTGCACTTCCTTCATTACATATTTCTCTCATTATTTCTTTAAGAGTATGAGCTGCCTTAGGATCAAGTCCAACAAATGGTTCATCAAGAATTAATAACTTTGGCTTATGAATTAATGCTGATATTACTGCAAGCTTTTGTTTCATTCCATGTGAATAGGAGGATATTAAATCACCTAGATATTTAGTTAACTCTAGTTTATCTCCATAATATTTAATTAACTTTTCCCTTTGTTCCTTGCTTACCTTGTACACATCTGCTATAAAGCTTAAATATTGAATTCCTGTTAAAGCCTCATAAAGATCTGGATTATCTGGAATATACGCCATTAGCTTTTTACACTCTATAGGCCTCTTTTTTATAGACTTATTATCTATTAATATATCTCCTTCTGAAAATTCTAAAATACCAACTACAGCTTTAATGGTAGTTGTTTTTCCTGCACCATTATGCCCTATAAATCCAAATATCTCTCCACTTTTAACTGTTAATGATATATTATCAACTACCCTTTTTCCTTTTGAATATTCCTTTGAAAAATTCTTAATTTCTAACATAAGATAATCTCCTTTATTGCCCCAGGGGCACGCGATTTTTGTCGCTTTCATTTTTTATTGCCCTTGAAGCACATTTTTATTTAATATCTTGAGCTTTAAATATTCTTATTCCTGCAAATAACGAAATTACTATTGTTACTAATGCAATTAGTAAAGACCTAAGTAAGTCTGTATTTCCAGCTTTAATAGATGTTGCTAATGCTGAATTATAAAATGGTAACACTTCATAAACTCTATCAAACCAAGGATATATTCCATATAAAAATCCAGCAAACGTTGGAACTCCTATAAATATTGCTACCGTTATTCCAATTGTAGCTCCATTACTCTTTACTAATGTTGCTATAACCATTGCTAATGCTGCTACTGCTGAACTAGCTACTACCGATACTATAAATGTTTTTATCATTCCTAATATTTGTGAAAACTCAAATGATTGTCCCCAGCCATTCATAATAGTAACTGCTATTGTTGGTAATATTGTCATAATAACTAAAATTATTATAATTGCTACAATCATGGATACAAACTTTGCTAAATAAAACTCTTCTCTTTTTTTCCCATAAGCTAAGAAGTTTTTAATTGTACCTTGTGAATATTCTTTTGCCATTAATGCTGCAACTAATATTCCTATTAATATCTCCATAACACCTGATCCAAATGAAGCATGATATACTTCTATAGAAGTTGGATTCATAATGTCCTTAGCTTGTAAATGCATTCCCAACTGCCCTGGTGTCACAATTGCATCACTGTCTGACATGTTTGTCATTTGTTGCATAATTGCCTCCTTTTGATCTTGAGGCATATCACCTAAGCTATCATTAAGTATGTTATCAAAAATTGGTGAGGACATAACTATTGTCATTGTAGATAGTAAAATTGTAACAACTATTAGTGCCTTAAATGTTCTGTCTTTAAATAATTTATATAATTCTGCTTGTATTGCCTTAAGCATTTAACGCACCTCCAATTGTATTCATAAAGTATTCTTCTAAGTTTTCTCCCTTAATACTTATACTTTCAACAATAACTCCTGACTTTGAAAGCATAGAATTTACTTCTCCTACATTATCTAAATTAGAAAATACCTTTATATTCTTATTTTCTAAAACTTCGTAATCAGTTATTCCCAACTCTCTTTCTAATAAAGTTACTGCTCTAGATGTATCATCAACTTTTAAATTTATATACTGTCTCCATTTCTCTGATAGTTCCTTAGCTGTTATTTCTTCAATTAACTTTCCTTCTGATATTATTCCATAGGTAGTTGCAAGCTCTGATAACTCACTTAATATATGACTAGATATTAATATTGTCATATCTTTTTCTTTATTTATTTTCTTTAAAAGTTCTCTTATTTCAACTATTCCCATTGGATCAAGTCCATTTATAGGTTCATCTAATATAAGTAGCTTTGGATTACCCATTAACGCATTAGCGATTCCTAACCTCTGTTTCATACCCAATGAAAAATTTTTAACCTTCTTCTTTTCAACATCTTTTAATCCAACTAACTCTAATACATCATCTATACACTTCTTCCCTGGTATATTTCTAACTAATCTAGAAACTTCAAGATTTTCCCTTGCTGTCATATTTGTATAGAATGAAGGGGTTTCAATTAAGCTTCCTACCATTGTTCTTACTTTATTTAATTCAGCTTCACCACTTGCTCCTAAAAGCTCTATTTCTCCGCCACTTTTGTGAATTAATCCTGTAATAAGTCTTATTAATGTAGTTTTACCTGCTCCATTTTGACCAATAAACCCATATATATCACCTTTTTTAATTGTCATATTAACATTATTTACTGCTACTTGACTTCCATATTTTTTGGTAATGTTATATGTCTTTAATATAACTTCTTTCATTTATATTTACCCCCTAGCTTAAACCTATTTATATTTTTCATTTATTTTTCTTTACTCTCTTAACTTAATTACATTCTATACTCATAGTTGTAAGATAGCTTAAAGAAAACATTAAGAAAGTATTAAGTTTAAAATAAAGTATGCCTCTAGGGTTAATCCAATATTTTGATTAACCCCAGAGGCATGCGCTTTATGTGGATTATTCTTTTAATTTAAATCCAATTCCCCATACTGTTTGGATGTATTCATTTTCCTTATCTATTTTTGAAATCTTAGATCTTAGATTACTAACATGTACATTTACAGTATTATCATCACCAATAAAATCATCTTTCCAAACTGATTCAAAAAGATTTGCTCTAGTAAATACTTTATTAGGATTACTAATTAGTAGTTCTAATATATCAAACTCTCTAACGGTTAAGTTAATTTCTACTCCCTTAACATGTACTTGTCTTGATTCTATATCTAACTCTAAATTTTTGTGTTTTATTTTATGTATATTATTAATATTAGAAAACTTAGTATATCTTCTTAATTGAGCTTCAACTCTTGCTAATACTTCATTAATATCAAAGGGTTTACTTATAAAATCATCTGCACCCATTTTAAGTACTGATATTTTATCTTCCGAACTAGTTTTAGCTGATGCTACTATTATAGGCATAACATGATTTTTTCTTATTTCAACTAATAATTCTTCACCACATATTCCAGGTAGCATTAAATCTAAAATTATAAGATCATATTCAAATTGTTCTATACACATCTTTGCTTCACTTCCAGAATAAGCTCCCCTAGCCTCATATCCATTTTGAATTAGTATTTTACATAAAAGTTTATTAATATCCCAATCATCTTCAACAACTAATATCTTTTTACTTGAATTCATATTTTTATTCTCCCTTATATTAACTACTATACAAATTATACCAAACAAATATAATTTGCAAAACAAAAAAACTGATTCATAAATAAGAATCAGTTTTAATATATATGGGCTATGGAATTTCATTATAAATGTATATTAACATTAATTACTATATACATTTGATTTCAAAACTTTTCGTCTTTTATTATAACATATTTATATCATTTTTAATTATGAGAGTTATAAATGGTATGGATAAAAATATTTAATATAATTTCCTAGGAAATTAGTTTTATATACTATGATATCATAAAATTAAAAAACTAAACACTATCCACATTTATCACTTTGTTAGTACTAAGAATTCAGTTTATTAATCATATCTCTAAGTTCAGCGGCTCTTTCAAATTGAAGATTTTTAGCTGCATCTTTCATTTCTTCAGTATATTGTTTAATTAACTTCTTCTTATCTTTAGCAGTTAGCTCAACAGCTTCATCAATACCATAATCAACAGACTCTTCTGCAACCTTCGTTGCCTCAATTACATCTCTAATTCCTTTTATTATAGTTTTAGGAACAATTCCATGCTCATCATTGTATTTCATTTGAATTTCTCTTCTTCTATTAGTTTCCTTAATTGCTCTATCCATTGAACCTGTAATTCTATCTGCATACATAATTACTTTACTTTCAGAATTTCTTGCCGCTCTTCCTATGGTTTGAACCATTGATGTTTCAGAACGTAAAAATCCTTCTTTATCAGCATCTAAAATTGCAACTAAAGCAACTTCTGGAATATCTAATCCCTCTCTTAAAAGGTTAATTCCAACAAGTACATCAAACTTTCCTAATCTTAAATCCCTTATTATTTCCATTCTTTCTATAGTTTTTATATCAGAATGCATATAAGTTGTTTTAACTCCTAATTCAGTTAAGTATTTAGTTAAATCTTCTGCCATTCTTTTAGTTAAAGTTGTTACTAGAGTTCTAAACCCTCTTTCTGTTGTTTTTAAAATTTCAGCATAAAGATCATCTATTTGTCCAGTAACTGGTCTTATCTCAACTATTGGATCTAAAAGTCCTGTTGGTCTTATAATTTGCTCTGCTATATTAGTTGAGTGGTCTAATTCATATTGTGCTGGCGTAGCAGATACAAAAACAACTTGATTTACCTTCTTTTCAAACTCAGTAAATTTTAACGGTCTATTATCATATGCACATGGTAACCTAAATCCATATTCAACTAATGTATCTTTTCTTGATCTATCACCTGCATACATTGCCCTGCATTGAGGTAACGTAACATGACTTTCATCAATAAACATTAAGTAATCATCTGGGAAATAATCTAATAAGGTTTTAGGTGGAGTACCTGGTGCTCTTCCATCTAATACCCTTGAATAATTTTCTATTCCACTACAATATCCCATTTCCTTAATCATTTCTATATCATAATTAGTTCTTTGTCTTAATCTTTGAGCTTCTAATAATTTATCTTGTGATGTTAATTCTTTTAATCTTTCTTCAAGCTCATCTTCTATTTCCTTTATCGCCTTATCTAATGTTTCTTTTGATGCAGCAAAGTGAGATGCTGGGAATATAGCAACATGCTCTCTTTCGCCTAATATTTTTCCTGTTAAAACATCAAACTCTCTTATTCTATCTATTTCATCACCAAAGAATTCAATTCTAATTCCCTTTGTAGATGATGATGCCGGAATAATATCTAAAGAATCTCCTCTTACCCTAAAAGTACCTCTTGAAAAATCAATATCATTTCTTTCATATTGAATTTCTATAAGCTTCTTTATTATCTCATCCCTATCCTTTTCCATTCCTACTCTTAAAGATATAGTAAGTTTTTTATATTCATCTGGATTACCTAATCCATAAATACATGAAACTGAAGCTACTATTATAACATCTTTTCTTTCAAATAATGCCGATGTAGCTGAATGCCTTAATTTATCTATTTCATCATTTATAGATGCATCTTTTTCAATAAATGTATCTGTTTGTGGAACATATGCTTCTGGTTGATAATAATCATAATAAGAAACAAAATATTCAACTATATTATCTGGAAAAAACTCTTTAAATTCTGAACATAATTGAGCTGCTAATGTTTTATTATGTGCTAAAACTATTGTTGGCTTTTGAACTTTTTCTATTATATTTGCCATTGTATATGTCTTACCTGATCCTGTAACTCCTAAAAGAGTTTGATATTTTTCATTATCTTTTATTCCATTAGCTAAACTTTTAATAGCTGCTGGTTGATCTCCTGTTGGTTTAAATTTAGAATGAATTTTAAATTCTCCCATATACTCACCTCCAAATTATTATTTATTAATTTAAATATACCTTAAACTTAAATTATCTAAAATAATATTACCTTTAAAATAAGAAAATATAAATAGATTTTATTTCTTATATTCACCATTTTTTAAACTTTTATAACCAATAACGCTTCCTAAGAAAAAATAGAGACTAAATTATATTAGTCTCTATTTTTATTCTTAAGATCATTTATTATATTTTTTAAGTCATCTGGTTTTATTTCAAACATATCTTCTTTTTTAACCATTTTAGGAACTAAAAGCATTCCTAACCTTTTATTTCTAGGTTGTATAATATATTCTAATACTTGTCCCGAATTGTTTTTAACTTTCATTGGAACCTTAAGTATACTATCTCTAGCAACCTTGAATATATCTCCTTCTGAGCTAATATTTTGTCCATTAATTTCTATTATTTTATCTCCACGCTTAATTCCTACTTCGTATGCTGGTGAATTTGGAGTTACCTCAAGGACCATTATTCCTTCATCATCACTAACATATAAGCATTCACCTTTCTTTTCAACTCTGTATTCATATCGCATAATTACCTCAAATGCTAATGGAGCATATATTACAGCTATTATTTCACCTAATATATTAATACCTGCTAATTGTGCCACCAATGCAACTGATACACCATATATTAAAATTACTGTACCACATCTAAGGGACTTAGTTTTCTTTTCTTGCGTAAAGGTAATGTTACTATATCCTAATATTCCGTATAAAGGAATACTTGCTATCATAATAGTGCTTAATAAACCTAATATTGCTTTATTATTTATAATAGGCCACCATGAAGCCACATTAGAATAAACTGACTCATCTCCAGGTATGCTATTACTAAAAATCATAAGTATTGCAACCGGTATTGGCCAATATCTACTAAATGAAAATCCTCCAACTATTTTGTCCTCTTTTTTTGTGAACACTGGTATTGCTCCTCTACTTCCATCAAACATAATTAAAAATCCTTCAATTATATATATAACTCCTATGAAAGTCATCAATGATAATATATCAACATTTAGAAACAACTTCATTCCAGTAAAATCACTGGCAAGCTTTAAAGCAATTCCTATAATACCTAATATAGCTGAAGAGTAGGCATATGATATGTATTTCTTTTTATAAAATAAAGATAATATTGATATCATAAATATAAATTCTATTCCTGAGCTCTCACTAAATGTAACTCCAAGTACAGATAATATTATACTTCCAATTGCACCTGCTAATATTCCTAATACAATTTGAGATAATGTAAGTTCTAGAGGGGAATTTATCCCCTCTCCTAATGTCATTTTTTGAATAGAAACTATTCTAACATTTTTAAAATAAAATATTATCCCAAAAACTACAAGCATAACTAAATGCATTGGCTCAATTATTGCTACTGCTATAGACTTTAAGCTATGAATTATTAAATCCATTCTGAGCCTCCTAATTAATTCTTCTCTCTTACTACCTCTAATGCTTTTTGAAATTGTGGATCAATGCTTCTATCATAATCCTTTTGTAATATTTCTTGTGGAATCTCTACAACTATTTCTGGCTCTATTCCTGTACCATGAATATTTTCACCATTTGGTGTGTAATATTTAGATGTTGTAACTTTAAGCCCTCCCATATCATTAGGTAACACTTTAAGTTGTTGCACTATACCTTTACCAAAAGTTGTTTTTCCAATTATTGTTGCAGCTTGATGATCTCTTAAAGCACCAGTTACAACTTCTGAAGCACTAGCACTTCCACCATCAACAAGTACAACCATTGGCATTCCAATTGCATCTCCGCCTATCGAATTTGATATTACCTTTTTGTTATACTTATCAATAGTGTAAGTAACAACTTCTCCTTCAGGAATGAAATTAGAAGCTATTTCAACACATTCATTTAAGTATCCACCTGGGTTTCCTCTTAAATCTAATATTAGTTTTTTCATTCCTTGTTGTTTTAATTCATTTAATTTTTCATTAAACTTATCACTTACTTCTTCATCACTAAAAGTTGTTATTTGAATATAGCCTATTCCATCTTCTAAAATTTCTCCTTTTACTGATTCAGTCTTTATTTCAGCTCTTACTATTTCTATTTCTAATGGCTCATCTACACCTTCACGTTTTATAGTTAAAGTAACCGGAACACCTTCTTCTCCTCTAACTCTAGATACAACTGCTTCTGTGTTTAAATCTACCACTTCATAATCATCAACTTTTAATATTATATCTCCGGCCTTTAAACCTGCTTTTTCTGCTGGTGATCCCTCGACTGGAGATATTATACTTACATTACCATCTCTAACACCTAATTGCGCTCCTATTCCATAAAAACTTCCTTGGCTTGATTCCATAAATGTTGTGAATTCATCTTTATCCATATATACAGTGTATGGATCTCCTAAAGACTCAGCCATTCCTTTCATAGCCCCTTCTAAAAGCACCTCATCATCTATTTCTCCATCGTACATAGAAAATAACATACTTCTTAGGTTAAATAAATTTGAATATTTTTCAGTATCTTGAATATCTCCTAGGTCACTAACCGCTTTTTCTGGTACAGATCCCATAATAACACCTTTAGTAGCCAATGTATTTCCTAAATAAAATACTCCTCCATATGTTATTAATAAAACTCCTGCTCCAATTAAGTATTTAAATATTTTTTTTGTAGTTTTTTGGGGTTTCCTTGGTTTATTTTCCTCTCCGTTAAAATTCTCCATTATTTTTCTTTCCTTTCTCTAAATAATTTATATTAGCTAAAATTACCCTTTATTCACTTAAAACTACAACCCATAACAAATGTAATGAGTTGTAGTTTTATATGATTTCTATATATATCTTTATTTTTGCCTAATTAACAAATTCTATATACTAAACAACTAAGAATTTTCTTAATGCAAATATACTTCCTATTGCTCCAACTACTATACCGCCTCCAACAAAGCACGCTAATAAAGTTGTTAAAACAAATTGTGGTTGTACTAAGTTTACTATAAACATAGATGAAACAATCCACTTAAATATACCATTATATGCAAAGTATAATACTATACTTGATGCCAATGACCCAACTGCACCAATTATTATACCTTCAATAACGAAAGGCCATCTAATAAACCAGTCTGTTGCACCAACAAACTTCATTATTCCGACTTCTCTTCTTCTTGAGTAAACTGTAAGCTTGATTGTATTCATTATTAAGAATACTGAAACACCTACAAATACTACAAATAATCCTATACCCACGATTTGAACTACATCAACAAACTTACTTATTGTGTTAATTACGTCTTGTTGATTTCCTATACCTTCAACACCAGTCATACTTTCAACTGATTTTGATACTTCTCCAGCATATGAAGGATCTTTTAAATTAACTATAAATGAACTTGGTAATGGGTTATTAGTTAAATCATATCCTTCTAATAATCCAGCATTGCTTCCTAAGTTTTCTTTTAAATTTAAGAAGGCTTCATCTTTAGATTCATATGTAACTTCACTTACTTGAGGATCTTCCATCAATTTAAGTTCTATCTCTTTTTGATCAACTAATTTTATGTCATCTTTTAAATATACTTGAATTTGAATTTTAGATGCTACATCTTCTATACTTTTATTAAAGTTTAATGCTAATAAAGTAAATGTACCAAAAACGAAAAAAGTTATTAATACAGTTATCATAGCAGCTACACTGATTGTCCTATTTCTCTTTATACTCTTTAAAGCATCTACTATAAAGTAATTTAACGTGCTAATTTTCATTCTCGTACATCCCCTTTCTATCGTCTCTTACTATCGTTCCTTTATCAATAGCTATAACTCTCTTTTGCATATTATCAACTATGTCTTTTGCATGAGTTGCCATTAATATAGTTGTTCCTGCTCTATTTATATCTTCTAATAATCCCATTATTTCTTTTGCTGTTTCCGGGTCTAAGTTTCCTGTAGGTTCATCGGCTATTAACACAGCTGGATTATTAACTATAGCTCTTGCTAAAGATACTCTTTGCTGTTCTCCACCTGATAACTCATTAGGGAACATTTTATATTTATGAGATAATCCTACTAGTGATAATACCATAGGTACTCTTCTTCTTATTTCCCTTTGAGAAGCTTCTACTACTCTCATTGCAAATGCAACATTTTCGTATACATTTAAAGTAGGTATTAATCTAAAGTCTTGGAATACCATTCCGATTTTTCTTCTGTAATACGGTATTTGTTTTCTAGTTACTTTAGATAATTCCTTATCTGCTACTATAATATCTCCCATTGTTGGATCTACTTCTTTTAATAACATTTTTATAAAAGTAGATTTACCAGCACCAGATGGTCCAACTAAGAAAACAAAATCTCCTGAATCTATTTTTATATTTACATTTGATAATGCCTTAACATTATTATCATATATCTTGGACACGTCCTTAAATTCTATCATAAATAACACCTCTTACAACTTTAAGTTTAACAATTTTAAAAACTCTAAAGCCATTATATCATACAAAAAGGCATAATACCAATACTTCAGCTTCAATTACCTCATATTACTAGATTTCTATTGAAAATCAGTAAATCCCTTTCCAAGAACTTCTGTTGATTCATTAACTGTTACAAATGCATCTGGGTCTATTTCTTTTACATATTTTTTTAATGCTATAAATTCTTTTGTACTTAATACTGTGTAAATTATTTTTACATCGCTTCCTGTATATCCACCATGACCATTTAAAACTGTACAACCTCTATCAATACTTTTTATTATATGATTAACTATGGTTTTTTCTTTTGATGTAATTATAAATACTTGCTTACATCTGTTAAATCCATCTATAAACTTATCTATAACTAATCCTATTAAAATTACACTAAAGAATCCAAATAATCCTTTATCTACACCAAATACACTAATAGCTAATATACACACAAATGAATCTGTAAGTAATACTGATATTCCTATTCCTATTGGAGTAAATTTACTAATAATTGCGGCTATAATACTAGTTCCACCTGTAGATGCACCTTGATGAAATACTATAGCTGCTCCCATACCAAGTATAATTGACCCAAAGAAGCTAGCTAAAAACATATTTTCAGTTAAAACTCCTGGTGTGAAAAACTTTTCAATTATCCACATAAATACTGAAAGCATTATTGTTGCATAAATACTTTTACCTCCAAAAGATTTACCTAAAACAACAAATGCTAATATAAATAGTACAATATTAAGAACAAGCACAACCATACTAGTGTCTAAACCTAAAAGTTTATTAACAACTAATCCTATCCCTGATACTCCTCCAGCTGCAATATCGCATGGAAAGAAAAAGTATTCTAGAGCTATTGCTGTTAATGCTATTCCTAATGTAGTTAATAAGTATTCTTTAATTTTCTGCATAAGTATCTCCTATCTTTATTTAATTTTTAATCCTCATCAATTCCTTTAAATCCTTCACCCATAACTTCATGTACTTCCCCAACTGTAATAAAAGCAAATTTATCAATTTCGCTAATATGCTTTTTTAACTTTATAAATTCACTTCTATCTAAAACAGTATATAACATTGCAGTATCTTTCCCAGTGAATCCACCAACACCTTTGATAAAAGTACATCCTCTTTCTAAATCTTTTAATATATATTTACTAATCTCTTTATTTTTCTCACTTATTATAGTTATTTCGCTTTTTACTTTAAATCCTGATATTATTCTATCAATGACAACTCCATTAACTATTACAGCTAATAAACCATATAGACCCATTTTTATACCAAATGTCATAGCACCAAGTAAGGTTACTAAGAAATCTACCATAAGTAATGATTTACCTATATCAAAATGGAAAAATTTATTAAGTATTTTAGCAATTATATCAGTTCCTCCACTTGAAGCATTAGCATTAAATACAATTGCCATTCCACCCGCTGCTATTAATGTACCAAATATTGTTGCTAACATCAAATCATCTGTAACATTAAATGGTAGAAATTTTTGCATAACCCACATAGAGGTTGATAATAAAAGACTACAATATATACTTTTAGCTCCAAACTTAGGTCCTATTACTATTAATGCAATTATAAATAAAACTCCATCCATCATTAGAACTAGAGGACCTATAGATATAAATGGTATGTAATGATTTATTACAATAGCTAAACCAGTTATTCCTCCAGCCGCAATATTATTTGGATCAAAAAAATATACTACAGATATTGCAACTAATAGAATTCCAATAGTTATTAACACAAAATCTTTAAAATTCCCTTTACTCATATAAATTCTCCTTAAAACTTAGATTATTTGTATTATTTTCCCTCACAAATATAATTTTTATCCTAATCTATTTAATATCCTTAATAATTATATACCTTTTTTAACCATAAAAAAACTGCGATTTTTTTATCGCAGTTTTAAGTGGTAAAATAACTGTTTTGTGGTATATATAAATCTATTTTTTTAAAGTAATTGCTTCTTTAACTTTATTAACTATATCTTGTGCAGTTAAATTATAAGCCTTTAATAATTCATCTGGCTTACCACTTTCTCCAAAAGTATCGTTAACTCCAACCTTTAAAACTGGTACTGGGTACTTTTCAGTAACAGCTTCTGCAACAGCAGACCCTAATCCACCAATTATGCTATGTTCTTCAGCAGTTACTATAACTCCTGTTTCCTTAGCTGATTCAATGATTAATTCATTGTCTAAAGGTTTGATTGTATGTATGTTTATAACTTTAGCATCAATTCCTTCTTGTGCTAAAATTTCTCTTGCTTCTATAGCAGCATCAACCATAATTCCAGTTGCAACTATAGTAGCATCCTTACCTTCTGATACTACAACACCTTTTCCTAATTTAAATTCATAAGTGTTTTCATCATTTATAACATTAACTGCAGCTCTTCCTAATCTTACATAGCAAGGTCCATCATATTTAGCTATAGCCTTAATTGCAGCCATAGTCTCAACTGCATCTGCAGGTGAAATAACTACCATGTTTGGTATACTTCTCATTAATGATAAATCTTCAACAGTTTGGTGAGATGCTCCATCTTCTCCAACTGTTAATCCCGCATGTGTAGCACAAACTTTAACATTTAATTTAGGATAGCAGATTGAGTTTCTTATTTGTTCAAAAGCTCTACCTGCAGCAAACATTGCAAAAGTACTTACAAAAGGAATCTTTCCACAAGTAGATAAACCTGCAGCAACCCCCATCATATTACCTTCAGCTATTCCCATATTGAAGAATCTTTCTGAGCAAACTGCTTTAAAGTCAGCTGTTTTTGTAGACTTAGATAAATCAGCATCTAATACTATTACATTTTCATTTTCTTTTGCTAATTCTGCTAATGCTTTTCCATATGCTTCTCTTGTAGCGATTTTCTTACTCATTATCTCTCTCCTCCAATCTCAGCTAAAGCCTTTTCACATTGCTCTTTACTTGGTGCTGTACCATGCCATGCAGCTTCATTTTCCATGAATGATACACCTTTTCCTTTAACAGTTTTACATATAACTGCTGTTGGTTTATCCTTACACTCTTTTGCTTTTTCTATAGCATCTATTATTTCATCATAATTATGTCCATCTATAACTAATACATTCCATCCAAAAGCTTCAAACTTTTTATCTATTGGTGATGGATTCATAACATCTTCTATATTTCCATCTATTTGTAGTCCATTAAAATCTATAAAAGCAGTTAAGTTATCTAATTTATAGTGTGCAGCACACATAGAAGCTTCCCATACTTGACCTTCTTCTAATTCACCATCACCTAAAATAGTATATACTCTATATGCCTTGTTATCTATTTTCCCAGCTAAAGCCATTCCTACTGCTGAAGAAATTCCTTGACCTAAAGAACCTGTTGACATATCAATACCAGGTAAACACTTCATACTTGGATGTCCTTGTAATCTTGATCCAAATTTTCTTAAAGTACTTAATTCTTCTACTGGGAAGAATCCTTTTCTTGCTAAAGCACTATATAAAACTGGTGCCGCATGCCCTTTTGATAATACGAATCTATCTCTATCTGGATTTTTTGCATTACTTGGATCTATGTTCATTTCCTTAAAGAAAAGTGTAGTCACAATATCAGCTGAAGATAAAGATCCTCCTGGATGTCCTGATGCTGATTCTGTTAACATTGAAACTATATCTTTTCTGATTAGTTTAGATATTGATTTTAATTCTTCTACATTATTAACCATTTAAAAGCCTCCGTCGTAACAATTTATATTAATATACTTTATTATACTCTTTAATTATGTAAATTACCCAAATTTATTTTAACATATGATTTTCTATTTGTATACACTATTTTAAACTAAAGTATACATTATTGTTTTTAAATTGTATATCACATATATTGCTTTATATATATTATTACTAAATTTATACAAAAATAAGACAATACATAACTGTATTGTCTTTTTTAGTTAGTTAAATTAAATATTTAAGCTAGACTTATACTAATAAGTAATGATTTATCTACTTTTTTCATATCAGCCTCTGTCATATGACCTATCTTTTCTTTAAGCCTTTTTTTGTCTAGAGTCCTTATTTGCTCTAATAACACAACAGAATCTCTATTTAATCCATATTCCTCTGAAGAAATCTCAACATGTGTCGGAAGCTTGGCCTTATTAATTTGAGAAGTTATAGCTGCTACTATTACAGTAGGGCTATACTTATTACCTATATCATTTTGTATTATAATTACAGGTCTAATACCACCTTGCTCAGAGCCTATAACAGGACTTAAATCTGCATAAAAAATATCCCCTCTTTTTACAACCATAGTCGTCATTAAAAATATCACACTCCGCAAAGCCATTTCTCATATTCATTTATATCATCGAACTTGTATTTAAGTGACTTTTGTGATGAATGAGCATCATATGAAAGTTCTAAATTAATTTTCGACATTTCCTTATATCCATTTTTCATTAATTCAAAGAACTCACTTGCTTCATTCTCCTCACTATATACTATTAAACTATCTTTAATAAATTTACTACTTTTTTCAAAATCATCTCTAAATTTACGAATTATTGTATTATCTATATTTTTTGACATATTTGACCTCCTAGGAGTTCTATTTCCTATGTATAAGAAAATTATATTTCAAAATATGTCATTTTGTAAATAGAAATGTCACTATATGCGTAAATTTTATAATTTTTTACATTTTTTTCAATTTTATAAAGTATATCAAAATCATTTCTCATAAGATGATTACTATGTACTTAGATTGTCACTATCAAAAATACAGCTAGATTTAACTAAATACTACATCGGCTAAATTTTCTTTATAATATTTCTCTATATTTAATCATTGGTTTACTATAATTTTATCTAAAAATTAAGTTTGTTTTATGAATACTGAATTTTTAGATTAAATTCAGTATTCATCTATACTTGTCTTAAAACTTTAATTAAATAACTCTTTTTCAACTTCTTTAAGAATCTTAAAATCTTCATATATTATTCTCATTGAATCATTACCATCTTTATCATAAACTATAATTCCAATAGGTGTTTTTGTTTTTTTATTTATAAAAATTCTAGCACTATTAAAATGCTCATTATTTAAAAATAATTCTGTATCCACCTGTATATATATTTTATCTCCCCACTCTTCTTGTCCCTCTTTTACAGATTCACTCTTTAACGGATAAGATAATATCTTATTCATAAATGCCATGGAATGAAGTATATCCATCTCATTATCTACTATATATTCCCCAGTGGATGAATTATCTTTTACATGAATTCCATCTGATTTATAAATCTTAACTTTTTCATCGGCAAATTCAATTCTTACACCATCATCTTTCGAATAATACTGCGTCGTCTCCTCTCTTTCTTCTCCTTTGCTATTCTTCACTATGTACTCAACTTTTGTTTCATAACATTTAATATTTTTCAAATCTCTAATTATCTCCTCGTTATTTGGTGAAATTACCCCCCTAAAAATAACAACAAGAGCAATAGATATAAAAGGTATAATAAGTAATAATGTTATAATAATTTTTTTTCTCATAGATCCTCCCATAATCACTATTTCATTATTACTAATATTAAATACTTATGGATTTTATTCATAATTTATTGTTAAGTTACTTAAAAAATATTATTTATGTTAATTATAAGCCTATAAATATTATGTAGATTGTTGCGATTCTAGTACTACAAATGCAATTGCACAGGTTTTATTATGAGAAATAGAAACATTAAATAAATAATTATTAACTTTTATTAGTTCTTTTACTTTATCAGATATCTCTACTATAGGTTTTCCTAATTCATCTCTTAATATTTCTATATCCTTAAGGTTGAATCCTCTAACTCCAGTTCCTAATGCTTTACTTACCGCTTCCTTTGCTGCAAAGTTTCCTGCCACACTCTCCACTCTAAGTTTAGTCTTAGTTAGTTGTTCAATTTCCCTTTCAGTAAATACCTTCTCTAAAAACATTGTTGTATTGTTTATTGCTTTACTTATTCTATCAATTTCTATTATGTCTGTTCCAACTCCCAATATCATAAAATCACCTCTTTTGTTAAATTATATATCCATAAGAATAATCTAATTATCTTCTGTAACCATCCTTTATGTAAATATAATTTTAAAATTCAGCTGCACATAAATCAGAATATTCACCAACAATATCTACTAGATGTATAGGTGAAACTAAATTATTAAATAATAATAGTAATATATCATTAGCTCTTTTTTCTTCACTTGCTACTAAACTTACATAATCTCTTTCTAGATTTACTACTTGTCCATCACTAAAATCTTGTCTTTCAATTTCGATTCCAAATACTTGTCTATTTCTTATTCTTTTTTCAATCATTCTATAAATATACTTAACTTCTTTTTCATTAATATTTACTATTGTGCTTAATGTTTTATTTATCTTCATAATTCCCTTACCCCTCTACATATTATTTAATAATAAAACAATACCATACATTGAATTAAAATTATGTCAAATGGTGGTGCCATATAAAATAAATTTTTCCTTAGCTTTCAACATAATTGTAATTTATTACACTTTTTTCATTTAATATTATAACTTTATTTACTACTAGTATTATTTTTCTTATTATAATAAATGTCGAAAGTTATACTACTATAAGAAATTTTCTTTAAAAAAATAGAGATTGTTTTATAACAATCTCTATTTAACACCCTATTCTTCGCCACTAACTTCGTTATTTTCTCTAAAATCTCTTCTATTTCCAACAAATTTAAAATCTTCAGCAACAACTTCTGCTATATATTTTTTATTTCCTTGTTTATCTTCATAACTTCCTGTTTTTAATCTTCCGCTTAGACTAATATAGCTTCCTTTAGTCATATACTTACAAACAACTTCTGCTTTTCTTCCCCATATAGTTACTGGAATTAAATCCGCTTTTCTAGTTCCATCAGCTGATTTGAAATTTCTATCCACCGCTATTATGAACCTAGTAAAAACTTTTTCGCCATTATCTATAGTCTTTAGTTCAGGGTCCTTTATAAGTTTTCCTAATAATACTATTTTATTCATTTAATTACACCTCCTGAATATTTCACTTTTGAGTATAACCACTTAAAATTTTTCTATTCATGGAAAGTATAATGAATGTATAAATCATTAATTTAATAAGTTTGTTTTTCTAATAACTATAACTGAATTAATCTCGCCACCAGAAATAAGAATTATTGAAGTAAGGTATAGCCAAGTTATTAATATAATAACAGCTCCTAATCCCCCATATATCTTCGAGTAATTACTAAAATTATTTATATAAAATGAAAAACCTAAAGATACAACTAACCATCCTAATGTACAAAAAATAGCCCCTGGAACAACTTCCTTCCATTTTAGTCTCTTTGAAGGCGTATATCTATATATACTAGCAAATATAAATATCATCATAAATATTCCAATTGCATATCTAAAAAAATTCCATACTTTATATACAACCTCTGGGAAAGGTATATATGAAGCTAATAAATCTCCTATTAATCGTCCAAATACTAACATTACTAATGTCAACATTATTACAAAAGCTAATGAAAATGTGCATAATATTGCTATTATAGCTCTTCTTATAAACGATCTGTTCTCTTTTAATCCATAAGCTTTATTTATTCCCTTAATTACTGCTCTAAAAGCAGATGATGCTGACCAAATAACTAACAATAATGATGCTCCTAATAATCCTGTGTTTTGTTTTTCTATAATTTCTATAATTACGTTATAAATAAGTTCAAATGCACTAGTTGGTAAAACTGCTCTTAATGCTCCTAATACCTCCATCGAATCTAAATTGCTAAATCCTACTAATGTTAACAGGAAAATTAAAAATGGAAAAAATGATAATATTAAATAATAGGCTAACTGTGCAGCCAAGGCAAATATATCATCATCTCTTATTTTTACTACGAAATAAATTATAAACTCAAAGAAACCTTTTTTTCTGTTAGTCTCTTTTTTCGACATAATATCACCATATTTCCTTTCTAATATTTCAAAAATATAATCTATACCATATTATACAGTTAATTTCTATTTTTTACATTTAAATTTATAATCTTTTATTTCCCATTCCTTAGGCAAAATTAACTTGTATTTAGCACTTGAATATCGTCTATCTATTAATAATATTCTTCCGGTATCATATTCTGTCCTTATTACTCTTCCTACTGATTGAAGAACCTTATTTATTCCTGGATAAGTATAAGAATAATCAAAACCATTTGCTTCAAAATATTCTGATATTATATTGTTTTCAATAGAAACCATAGGAAATCCAACTCCAACAATTACAGCTCCTATTAATTTATCCCCTGGTAAATCTACTCCCTCTGAAAACATTCCACCTACAACTGTAAATCCAGCAATATTATTACCTTCATTAAAATTATCTAAAAACTTTTCTTTTTTTATTTCAGTCAAATTTTCTTCTTGTACTATAGCACCCTCTTCTCCATACAATTCTATATATCTTATATATACTTTGTTTAGATATTCAAAAGAAGGCATAAACACCATATAGTTTCCTTTTTTTTCATTTATAAAATTATTTATAACATTACATAATATATCAATATTTTTTTCTCTATTAACGTATCTCATATCTAACGGATATAAATATGTTGATAAATTTTCTTTATTAAATGGTGAATCAAACCTTAATTTAAAACTTTCTTCGTCTCCACCTATTAAATCCACATAATATTTTACTGGAGATAATGTAGCAGAAAATATTATACTTGAATATGCACTTTTAAGAACCTGTCTTAAGTTTTTTGCTGGATTAATACAAAATATCTTTATAGTAAACTCATTTTTATCACTCTTTAAAATAGTTGTATATTCTTTATCATATAACTCACTTGCAGCAATAAAATTTCTTGACTCATAATAAAAATCTAATACTTCTTCATATCCATCTGTACCCTTATTTTTAACTAAATAACCATCAGCTTCATTAACAAAGGCTCTTAAAAGCTTTATTAGTTCTTTATACTGTTCATTATGATATTTAAAACGCTTATTTATTTCTTCTAGCTCTCTTCTTATATTTATCATTTCTTTATTTATAGAATTTGAAATTTTATACAAATTCGGCGCTTTTCCTTTTATGACCTTATTAACATCCATAACCTTACTTTTTTCTAAAGTGCAACTATACATTTCCCTAGCCCTATTAACTAGATTATGGGCCTCATCTATCAATAATATATTATCTTCATTTCTATCCTCAAATATTCTTTTTAACCTTACTCTTGGATCAAATGCATAGTTATAATCACAAATTACTCCATCACACCAATTACTTAAATCCAAAGAAAGTTCAAAAGGACATACTTTATATTCTTTAGCATATTTAATTATTTCATTTCTAAAAAATTTATTATTACTTTTTATTAAAATATTTATTACATTATTTATTTTTGAAAAATAATCTTTTGCATAAATACAATCATCTGGATTACACTTTACTTCATCATTAAGGCATATTTTTTCCTTAGCAGTAATAGTAACTACCTTAAACTTTAAGTCTTTTTTAAATAACTTAATATACGCTTCTTCTGCTACCGTCCTAGTTATTGTTTTCGCGGTTAAGTATATTATTTTCTCACCACTACCTTCTCCTATCCCCTTTATTGCTGGAAAAATAGTAGATATAGTTTTTCCTATTCCTGTAGGAGCCTGTGCAAATAATATACCTTTTTTTCTTATATTACTATAACAACTTACTGCTAACTCCCTTTGCCCCTTTCTATAAGTATTAAAAGGGAATTTTAGCTCCTTTATACTTTTATCTCTCTTATCTTTAAACTCTTCCTTTAAAGATAATGTTTCTAAATATTTATTTACTAATTCATATACAAATACCTCTAATTCCTCTACAGTATATATATGATCAAAAGATCTCACTTCATCAGTATTTAAGTTAAAATAACTTAATCTTATAGTTATATTTTTTATATTGTTATTAATACAATAAATATAGCCATAAAACTTCCCTTGAGCCCAATGTAATAAATTGTAATCCTCATATAAATAACTTAAATCCATATAAGTTGACTTTATCTCTTCTATAATTATATTGTCTTTTTCCTTTATAATTCCATCAGCTCTTCCTTCTACTAATAAAATTACATTTTCTCTTTTAAATTCATGCTGCAACTTTACTTCTTTCTCATAATCTTCATATACTAACGCATTATCTTTTTGAAGCTTTCCATGAGCAATTGTACCATCAACAGCACGACCTCTAGATACAAATCTATCATCTAAGCTACCACTTTTTAATACATATTCAACTATTCCTCTAACTGATTCTTTAAATAGTAATTTTTCATTCATAACATGACCTCTCTTATCTTACTATTTTATTATAACAAAAAAGCTACCAAGTTAATCGGTAGCTTAATATTAGAAATTCATTATTCTTAAATAAAGTAATTGTACTGTGTGTAACCTCAACTAATCAAATTAAAGTTGAATTTTCATCCAAACTCACTTAACTAAATCAAAGATTTAGAATCCAATTTAAGAATGATATTCTTTTACTATTTTCTGAACTAGTTTTTTAATAGCACTAGCCTGAGCAATTAAAGATAACACTATAACAAATGTTCTAATACTGTTTTCATCTTTTTCATCTAATTCTAACTCTTTAATAATATCTTCTAATTTTTCATCATTTATTGCTGTAGCATCTAACTGCTTATCAAAACTTTCTCCTTGAGTTTCGAAGAATAGTTTATATGCTGTTTCCCAATCTATAATATCATCAGATCTATCATTTATCTCATTAAAAGCTAAACTGAAAACCTTCTTAATTTCTTCTGTTGTAAGTATAGGTCTCATATAACTTAATAATACCAGTTGCACTAAATGTATCTTAGTATATCCTCTTTTTTTACCGTCTTCTGGTTTACTAATAACTTCACTTTTTATATAGTTTTGAACTATATTATTAGTATATTTATCTTCAACGAACTTATCATTTAAAAAATCTATGACTTGAGATAAAAAAAGATCATATTTTGGTAACTCTTCATAAGATATCATCGATGTATTAGATATTTCTTCTGCTAACTCTTTTATATAATTATTATCAATCTTATTAACCATATTATTTCACCTCATTTTTCTTCTATATTCAATCATATATATATTATATAGTAATTATAAACTTATTACAAGTTACTTTCGTCTATCTTATGTGTTATTTTTTTGTTAGTATAATATTAATTTTTAACAGCTTTTATTAAAACTATTCTTACACTCTTAATATTTTTTACTTTTTTTTCTTTTTTTATTGTAAGATATTTAATTTTTTTAAACTTGTCCACTGTAATTCTACAATATTAGAGTACAAGCTGTGTTTTATTGTGTTTATTTTGTCATTTATTTTATAAAATGTTATTGACTTTTCAAAATTATGGTAGTATAGTTTATTTATGAATTAATTTAGCAAGAATTTTGTAATTAAAACTTTTTTTTAAAGTTTATTATTGACTTTTAATTACATATCTGGTAACATTAATCTGCTAAATGTCGAAACTTGTTTAAGGAGGAATTTAAAATGAAATCAACTGGAGTTGTTAGAAGAGTAGATGAACTTGGAAGAATTGTTATTCCAATAGAATTAAGAAGAACTTTAGATATCGCTGAAAAAGATGCTTTAGAAATATATGTAGATGGTGAACAAATCATATTAAAGAAATATGAACCAGCTTGTATCTTCTGTGGTGATGCTAGAGATGTTGTTAATTACAAAGGTAAAAACATCTGCAAAAACTGTATGGAAGAATTAAAAGTTGGTAAGTAATTAATTTATTACTATACATACTTTTATTAGATAAATAAGAGAGGCTACTAATATAGTAGTCTCTCTATTAATTTATAAATCAATTGCTATTTTATAAACTTCCTTTTTAGGCATTTCTCTTTCTTTTGCAACTATTTTAATAGCTTCCTTTTTATCTATTCCTTCATTAATTAAGTTAATTAAATGTTGTTCAACTGTTATGCCACTAAGCTCCTGCTCTTTTTCTGCTCTAAATTCACTTTCGCTTTTGCCAGAAATAACTAATACAAATTCACCTCTTGGCTTATTTTCTAAAAACCAATTATATGCTTCTCCAATAGTTCCTCTATATATATCTTCATGTAATTTTGTTAACTCTCTACAAACAGCTATATTTCTATCTCCTAATGTTTGCTTTAAGTAATCTAAAGTGTCTATAAGTCTATGTGGTGATTCATAAAAAATTAATGTTTCTTTTTTATCTTTTATTTCCTCAGCTAATATCTTTCTCTCTTTAGTTTCTCTTGGAATAAATCCTCTAAATATAAATTTTGTAGTATCTAACCCTGAATAAACTAATGCTGTTGTTATAGCTGTAGCCCCTGGTAACACTTCAAATGAAATATTATTTTCTATACATTTTCTTACTACTACACTACCTGGATCTGATATTCCTGGTGTACCTGCATCTGTAACTATTGCTATATTTTTGCCTGATTCTAACTTAGATATTATTTCATCACTTTTTCCTTGTTCATTATGTTGGTGATAACTAAAAAGTGGCTTCTTTATATTAAAATGATTTAATAACTTCAAGCTTTGTCTTGTGTCTTCAGCTGCAATTTCATCTACACTTTCTAGCACTTCTAATGCTCTTAATGTTATATCTTTTAAATTACCTATTGGTGTAGGTACTAAATATACCTTTCCATATTCCATATAATTACTTCCTTCCATAAATACGATCTATTTCTTCACTATAATTTCCATTATCATCATATACATATAATGTTTCTTCCCATTTTAAAAATGCTCCACCGTCTCTTTGTCCTTCTACTAAAACTATGTTAGGTGCCTTTTTAGTATTAGGCTGAACCATTCTAACTCTCTTTGGCTCTATTTTATATTTTCTCATCAATCCAAAAATATCAGCTAATCTTTCTGGCCTATGTACTATAAACATTCTTCCATTATCCTTAAGCAATCTCCTACCCGATACAATTACATCCTCTAATGTACACATTACTTCATGTCTAGCTATTGCTAATTTATCATTTGGGTTAACTATTCCTGCATTATTTAATTTATATGGTGGATTAACTGTTACTACATCAAATTTTCCTAACGAGTCTATTAGTTTCTTATCTTTTAAATCACCATGAACAAATTTCACTATGTCAGTTATATCATTAAGTTCAGAACTTCTATTAGCCATTTCAACCATATCATCTTGTATTTCTAATCCTATAACCTCTTTAGGATTATATTTTCCATAAACTAAAAAAGGAATAATACCTGTACCAGTACATAAATCAACAACTCTATGCTTATTTTTTATATTTGCAAAATCTGATAATAAAACTGCATCTACTCCAAATCTAAACCCTTGTTGCTTTTGAATTAATTTTAATCCTTTTAGCTGTAAATCATCTATTCCCTCATCAATGTTTATCTTAACGTTCATAAAACACTCCTTAAATAAATTGCTTCGTAATATTATTCAATTGTAAACTAAGTACTTTTATTATACATATTATATACAAAAAAGACTAGGATTAATAAAATCCTAGCCTATAAATACAAATTATAATACTCTTCTTGCTGTATAGAATTTATATACGCTTGAAACCTTAACTACATCACCAGTACTTGGCGCGTGTATCATTTGTCCATTTCCTACATATATACCAACATGTCCAGTATGTGGGAATACTAAATCCCCTGGTTGAAGATCATTGTAAGAAACAGGTGTTCCAACATTTATTTGATCAAATGTTGTTCTTGGTAAGCTTACACCTGCTGCATTCCTAAATACATATTGAGTAAATCCAGAACAGTCGAATGTATTTGGACCAGTTGCTCCATATACATAATCACATCCTAAGAATTGATATGCATAATCAACTATCGCATTGCCTGTTGCAGATACTGTTGAATCTCCTCTATTTGGTTTGCTAGAAGAGTTTTGAGCATCTATCGCAGCTTGAAGTTGTGATACTTTACTTTGTGCTGCTTCTATTTTAGCATTAATTTCTTCTTTAACAATCCCACTCTTAATTTGGTTATCTCTAATGTTTCTTAATTGACTAATTGCACTATTTAAATCTGCAATTGAACTTGATGCATTCTCTATAACTGCAAATTGTGGCGTAACTAATTGTCTTTCTGAAACAGCTAAGAATTCTCTTTCAAATTCTGCTTGTTCAGCTTGTACTTGTGCAACTAATTTTTCTTGTTCAGCTTTCTTAGACTCAAATTCGCTTAAAGACTTTTGAGTTTCTTCATTTACCTTAGTAAGCTCTTTATCTTTTTCATCTAAAGATGCAATTTTTTCATTTAGAGTATCTTGCTTGTCCTCTAATTCTTTAACCATCTTTTTATCTATGTTTACTAATCTGTTAGTTGATTCAATCTTGCTAATTAAATCATTAAAACTATCAGCGCTAAATAATAGCATTATGTAGCTACTTTGTCCACCTGATTTATATAACTCTCTGATTCTTTTTCCTAAAACTTCTTCAGTCTTAGAAATCTCTTCTTTCGCAGTTTCAATTTCTTTTTCTGTATTTTCTACTTCAACCTTTATTTGTTCCATTTGAGTATTATTAGATTCAATTGTTTGTACTAAAGGTTCTATTTCCCCATTTAAAGCATATATTTGAGTATTTATATCCTCTATCTTTTTCGTTAATTCATCATATTTTTTCTGATTTTCTATTACTTCTTGATTTGGTGTTGCAAAGGCAGGCATTGCTGAAGTAATAACTAAAGTTGCAGCCAATAAAGCTGATATTATTTTTTTCTTCATTTTTGTCCGTAGGTCTCTGACCTTCCCCCTCTCCTTTGTTTTCCTTACCATTATACCACTTATGGAAACTTTGGACAATGGTAAATTTTAAAAACTGCTAATTTACTCAATGTAAATGTATACTATTATTTTATTTCCTGGAAAATCAATACCCTTTTTTAACCATATAAAAATAATATACTTGCTAATTTATAGCAAGTATTAATAAATAATATTTATCGTTTATTTTCTGATTTTTTTATTTAATATGTATTGAGTGGTAGATAATAAAGCTATACACAAAACAAATATAATAACAACTGTTTTACTAACAGCTCCAGAAATAAAAGATATAACAGAGCATATTAACCCTATTCCCCCTATTCCTAAATTAGTATATCCACTAACCTTCATTGCTTTAACTTCATTATAGGCTTCTTTATCTGTAGTATCTATACTCTTTATATACTTGTTGTTCAATAAAAATGCCCCTAATAGAATGAATCCTAAGCTCCCTAGAAACATTACTATAACTGTAATATTCATATTCTCACCTCACAAAAATATTTACAATATAAAATTATAACACAATAATTATTACTATAACTTATCAACCAAATAAATTTTATAAATATATTTTAATAAAAGTGTTGACATAGTTACAAATTACAAATATAATATTAAATGTACTTCGGGGTGTGGCGCAGATGGGAGCGCGCGTGGTTTGGGACCATGAGGTCGCAGGTTCGATCCCTGTCACCCCGACCAAAGAGATAGGTTTTGATCTATCTCTTTTTTTGTTATATATTTTTCTAAAGTTAGGAGATGATTATTTGAATAATATAAAAGCTGCTATATTCGATTTAGATGGTACACTTGTTGATTCTATGTGGGTATGGCACCAAATAGATATAGATTATTTATCTAAAAAAGGACATGCTGTTCCGAATAATTTAACTGATGAAATTACTCATCTAAGTTTTTCTCAAACTGCTGAATATTTTAAAAATAGATTTTCTATTGAAGATTCAATCGATGACATAATGTCTACTTGGAACTCTATGGCATATGATCATTATAAAAATAACGTAAAATTAAAAAATGGTTCTCTTGAATATTTACAAAAACTAAAAAATTTAGGGATAAAAATAGGACTAGCTACTAGTAATTCTATGCCTTTATTAACTGCAACATTAAAAGCTAACAATGCTTTTCATTTATTTGATGCTATTACAATTACAGATGAAGTAAAGAAAAGTAAAAGCAATCCTGATATATATCTATTGGCAGCTAAAAAACTAGGAGTACCGCCTTCTGAATGTATGGTATATGAAGATATAATCGCTGCTGTTGAAGGTGTTAAATTAGCTGGTATGAAAGTTACTGGTGTATATGATGAACATGCTAAACATCAAGTTGATATCCTAAAAAAAGAATGCGACAAGTACATATATAGTTATGAAGAATTACTTTAATCATTAAATATTTAAACTTAATATCAAAAAAAATCACATGTATACGCATTTGTATTAACATGTGATTTTTTATTGCTAGTTTAATATTTCTATTAAACTAAAATCTCTTAACATCATATTTAGCTTCAAGTTCTTTTATTAAATCTAAATATTTCTTTTCTTGATTTTCTTGAATTAACTTTTGTATAATTTGATTTTTAACACCTTCAAATTCTAAAGTCTTTGGTTCATTTTTAGCATCAACTTTAATTAAGTGATATCCAAATTGAGTTTGAACTGGTTCACTTACTTTTTCTAAATCTAATGCAAAAGCAGCTTCTTCAAATTCTGGAACCATCATTCCTCTACCAAATACTCCAAGACTTCCACCTTGTTCTTTAGATGGGCAAGTAGAGTATTGTTTAGCAGCTTCTTCAAAAGATAACTCTCCATTTTCTACTTTATTCTTAACATCAGAGCATAATTCTTCATTATCAACTAATATATGCTTTGCAGATACTGTTGCTGGTTGTTCAAATTCATTTTTATGCTCATCATAATATTTCTTAGCATCTTCATCAGTAACAGTTACTTCTGATAGCACTTTATTAATTGTTACTTGTGTAAGTAAATCTTTTTCAACTTGAGCTAAGTTTGCCTTATACTCTTCTGTTTCATTTATTTTCATTTCAGTTCCTAATTTGTACATTAAATCAAATGAAATCATTTGCTCTAATAATTGCTTTTTACCCATTTCAGAGTTAAACATTCCTCTTTTATCTGCAGGATATCTCATTATTATTGCATTTAAATCATTTTCTCTTATTTCAATACCTGAAATAGTAGCTAAAATTTTGTTTTCCATATAAAATTCTCCTTTTTTGTATATGATGTATATAATTATATCAGATTTTTATCAATGTATATAGTTACAATTATTTTATTGATTATATTTTTCTATTATTATATAATAATAATTATTATTAAAATTTAGGAGGTCAATATGGTAGAAATTAATTCTTTAGTTCCTGATTTTTCACTAATGGGTTCTGATGATAAGGAACATAAATTAAGTCAATATAAAGGTAAAAAGGTAATACTTTATTTTTATCCAAGAGATAATACTCCTGGTTGCACAACTGAAGCTTGTGACTTTAGGGATAATACTACTAACTTTACTGATAAAAATGCAATTGTTATCGGTATAAGTAGAGATTCTTTAAAATCTCATGCTAAATTTATTGAAAAATTTAATCTTCCATTCATACTTTTAAGTGATGAAAATGAAGAAGTTTGTAAATTATTTAATGTTATTAAAGAGAAAAACATGTATGGTAAAAAAGTTATGGGGATAGAAAGAAGTACTTTTATAATTAATGAAGAAGGTATTCTTGTTAAAGAGTATAGAAAAGTTAAAGTTAAAGAACATGTTAATACTGTTCTTCAAGATTTAAACGAACTATAGAATAAAACTTCGAACTACAGTAAAACAGAAAATTAATGATATAACCAGAAGATGTTAAATTACTTAATAAATTTTATATCATTAATTTTCATCATCACCGCATATAAGCTTTAGTTTGTAGTTTAGTTATATTGTAATTTATTTATTTAAAGCAAAATAAAAAGCACTAACTTAAGTTAGTGCTTTTTTCCTGGTGGCTCGACCAGGAATCGAACCAGGGACACGAGGATTTTCAGTCCTCTGCTCTACCGACTGAGCTATCGAGCCACATTACCTGGCAACGTTCTACTCTCCCACACAGTCACCCGTGCAGTACCATTGACGCTGTAGAGCTTAACTTTCCTGTTCGGAATGGGAAGGAGTGTTTCCTCTACGCCATCATCACCAGATGCTATGGTTTTCTAAATCTTCGATTTAGTTAAAACCTTGTACTCCTCAACTCGTTTGAGTGAGTTTCCTTTAGAGATATTGTTATCTCAAAATTGCACATGAATTATTCTATTTTATTGGTCAAGCCCTCGACCTATTAGTATCAGTCAGCTACATACGTTACCGCACTTACACCTCTGACCTATCAACCTT
>NZ_JADPEL010000128.1 GCF_015667795.1 Clostridium sp. D53t1_180928_C8 | reverse complement strand
CCTATAGAGTAGACATGATAAAAAAAGTCTACCCTATAGGGTTTTTCTATTTATAATAGATTTATAACGTTAGGAGTGAATACAAATGAGCAAGAAATTATTTTCAAATAAGGATATAGAAATACTATCTAAAAATAAATATGTTAAAAAGGTTAGCGAAAAAGGTATTACATATACTGATGAATTTAAAAGATTATTTATTTCTCAGAATGAAAAGGGTAAATTTCCAAGGGAGATATTTGAAGAGTGTGGCTTTGATATTGATGTAATTGGTTTAAAAAGAATACAGTCATCGGGTAGCAGATGGCGCTCCGCATTTCGAAGAAATGGTGTAGAACAATTACAAGATACTAGAAAATTTAATACAGGAAGACCAACCGAAAAAGATTTATCTTTAGAGGAGAAATATGAGAAACTACAAGCAAAGCTAAAGCTTTTACAAGCAGAGAATGAACTTCTAAAAAAGCTAGAAATGTTAGAAAGGGGCGTGAATCAAAAGAAATAATAGTAGCAGCAAATGAAAGGTTCGAAATTATAAAATCCTTGATTACTAAATATAAATTTAAAAATATGATTAGCTATATGTGTAATATTTCAGGTGTTTCACGCTCGGGTTATTATAAGTACTTTTCATCTATTACTGTAAAAAAGCGTGAGTCTAACGAAGTTAGAGATTTAGAGAGTAAAGATAATATTTTAAAGGCTTACAACTTTAAAAATCGTAAAAAAGGTGCTAGGCAAATTAAAATGACACTTAAAAATCATTTTGGTATTAATTATAACTTAAAACGTATAAGAAGAATAATGAAAAAATATAATATCTTCTGTCCACATAGAAAAGCTAATCCCTATAGACGAATGATGAAGGCCACAAAGGAACATACCGTCTTGCCTAATTTGTTAAATAGAGAATTTAAGCAAGAGTCTCCAGGTAAAGTATTGCTAACAGATATATCTTATTTATTTTTCAAAAATAGTCAGAAGGCTTATTTGTCGACCATTTTAGATGCTTCTACTAATGAGGTTTTATCTTATAACATTTCGAAAAGTCTAAAAATAGATATAGTAACTAATACACTAGATAAACTAATTAAAAATAATAGTGATATTCTTAGAGAAGATTCATTTATTCATTCAGATCAGGGAGTTCATTATACTAGCCCAATCTTTCAAAGCAAAGTTAAAAAGTGCAATTTGGGACAATCTATGTCTAGGCGTGGAAACTGCTGGGATAACGCCCCGCAGGAATCCTTTTTTGGACATTTAAAAGATGAAGCTGACATAAAGACATGTGAAACATTTGAAGATCTAGTCAAAGAAATAGACAATTACATAGACTACCATAATAATTTTAGAGGAC
>NZ_JADPEL010000127.1 GCF_015667795.1 Clostridium sp. D53t1_180928_C8 | reverse complement strand
AAAGACATGTGAAACATTTGAAGATCTAGTCAAAGAAATAGACAATTACATAGACTACCATAATAATTTTAGAGGACAATGGAACTTAAAAAAGATGACTCCTGTTCAATACAGAAATCATCTTCTAAATTAGTCTACTCTTTTTTAAACTGTCCTTGACAAGGGGTACAGTTTATTTCAATCTAGTTCTTTTTATTTATATATTATAAAATTGATTTTTTCCACATTTTTAAGAATGAAACTAAATTTTCAATATTTGGGCTTTGGGCATTTCTAACATAGTAACCAGAGGTTGCTGTACCTAGAACTAGTGACAATTGGGCAGATAGACCAAGAACTTGTCCAAAACAAAATCCTGCATTGAAGTTATCACCGGCACCGGTAGTTAATTTTGGATTTGCTTCATAAGGTCCTAATGTGTGATAAAGTGTATTGTTACAAATGGCATAAGCTTCTTTAACTGGATGTACAACTAAACAATATATTCCTATTTTTTCAGCAATGGATTTTATTAATAAATCTAAGGACAATTTTTTGTTAGGTTTACAAATGTCTAAAACATTACCTATTTCGTAAGCTTCTTTTTCGTTTAAGCCTAGAATAACTTTAAATTTGCTAGAGAATTTTTTTATAGTAGAAAGAGCTTCTAATATATGTTCTTTTAACCTATTTTCTGGATCAGCTAAATCAAAGAAAATATATTTATTTGTTTTAGATTTTAAGTTAGGTAAAATTTCATTAATTAATCCATCCCATATTTCGCTCATATAAGGAAGCATCGTCCAATTTTCTAATCCTACTAAATTAGCTTCATCAAAAATTGAAGTAAGATTTTCTAATCCAATTTTTTCTTTAATTTTAATCCAATTTATATCTTTTAAACATTCACGTTTTCCAATCATAAGCTTTCCATCTAAGAATTCAACAGCATCTGTAAGGCCTGGATTAGAAATATTTAATACTTTGGATTTTTTACTCATTTCATGAAAAACAGGATTAATAGAATTTTCGCCAACAGCGCCTATATAAGTTACATTTAGATTATAAGTAGAGAGTGCATTACTCATAATAGGACCATTACCACCAAGTTTATTTTTAACAGGAATAAACTCAATATTAGCACTTAGACCTGCAGCATTACAAATAAATTCACCAAATTCTTTGAGAGTCTCCATTCTAATATAATTATTTGCATCAGTTCTAGTTTTCACTACATGAAGAATTTGATCTACAAATCCATCAAAACCTAATACAGCTTTGATATTATTATTTTCATATTTTTCAAAGAAAGTTATTAAATAATTAATGTCATTTATAAGATTTTCATGCATTAACAATATCCTCCTAATAATAGAAATATAGCTTTTAAACTGTTTCATAATATATATACGGTTGATTTATATTAAATATGTT
>NZ_JADPEL010000126.1 GCF_015667795.1 Clostridium sp. D53t1_180928_C8 | reverse complement strand
GAGACTGTAGATAATTTTGTGTAATATAGTTTCTTATAAATTAAATATTACTGGAAATTTTGATTTCCAGTAATATTTTTTTATTATCTAGAAATACTAATAATGAATTGTTCTGTTCTTTTATATTATCTAACAAAAATTAGATAATATACATAAAATTTATAAAAAGTACAAGCTTTTATGCTAGTTCATCTTTTAATTCTTCACTAAAGAATAATGTTAGCTCCGCTAGCGTAGCACCCCAATTTGGAGTTGGTTGAGTCCATTTTTCCATTATTTCCATAGTCGCTAGATATACACACTTATTTAAAGATTCATCTGTAGGAAATATAGTTCTAGATTTAGTATACTTACGTACTTGCCTATTGAATCCTTCAAGTGCATTAGTTGTATAAATTATCCTTCTTATTCTAGGAGAGAAAGCAAAGAACGTAGATAGATTATTCCAATTGTTATACCATGAATCTATAACCATTCCATAACTATTTCCCCAAGTATCTTTTAATTTATCTAGCTGCGCTAACGCAAGTTCTTCTGTAGTAGCTTTATAGACTTCTTTTAAATCTCTCATAAACGCTTTTTTATCTTTTGAAGCTATGTATTTAATAGAATTTCTTATTTGATGAACAATACATGTTTGTATATTAGCTGATGGAAATACAGTCTGAATAGCTTGTGGTAATCCCTTTAGTCCATCCATACATGCTATTAAGATTTCCTTTACACCTCTATTTTTTAAGTCATTACAAATACTTAACCAGAATTTAGCTCCTTCAGCTTCATCAACCCATAATCCAAGAATATCTTTATATCCTTCCATGGTATATCCCAAACAAATATATACAGCTTTATTAACTATTTTTCCATTGCTTCTAACTTTAAAGTACATAGCATCTAAATAAACTATTGGATATATCTTATCTAACATCCTATTTTGCCATTCGGTAGCGGTAGCTATTACTTTATCTGTTATTTTAGAAACCATTGATGGTGATATTGTTATTCCATATAGATCTTCTATTTCAGCTTGAATATCACTAGTAGTCATTCCCTTAGCATAAAGAGAAATTATTTTTTTATCCAACTCATTGCAAACAGTTTCGTATTTTTTTACAATTTGAGGCTCAAATTCAGCTTTTCTATCTCTAGGAATATCAAGATCTACATCCCCAAATGAACTTCTTAAATTCTTTTGACTATATCCATTTCTATAATTTCTTTGTTCAGGTTCAATATTATTTTGTCGTTGATATTTATCTCTACCAAGATGTTCATCCATTTCTGCCTCAAGTATATTTTCTAGTACATCTTTAACTAGTTTTTGAACGAGACCGTTCTTTCCAAGAACGTCATCGATTGTTTTACACTTTTTAACTTCTTCATTATAATCAAAGTTGATTTCGTTTTTTCTTGTCATTAAAAAACCTCCTAAAAAATCTTTATAGTATATTATTCCAAATCTACCAACTTATCATACAA
>NZ_JADPEL010000125.1 GCF_015667795.1 Clostridium sp. D53t1_180928_C8 | reverse complement strand
CAATTGGATAATATTGAGAAGCAAAGTTTAAATTGGATTAATATAAAAAAACTCGGTGCAAAAGGTGATGGGATTACAGATGATACAAATATAATTATATCTGCATTAGAAAAATATGATACAATTTATTTCCCTTCTGGTACGTATTTGGTTAATGATATAATAAATGTTTTACCAGGAAAAAAAATGATAGGTGAAAATAAAAATTATACAAAGATAAAATCATCTGCAAACAAAATAATAAATATAAAAGGAAATTATATAGCGTTAGAAGAGATTACTTTTATAGGTAATAATAATAACATTGGTTTAACTGTAGATGATATTAATACACCTAAATTCAGTAGATTAAACTTGAAAAACATTCATTTTTCAAATGTTTTAACAGGATTAGATTTTTCTGGTTATTTATGTTATTTTGAAAATGTTTCTATAAATAATTGTGAAAATGGATTTAAAATAAATAGAGGAACAACATTTAAGTTTATAGGTTGTTACGTGAATCAATGTAGCATTGGGTATAGTTTAGGTTGTGTTTATTCTGTAGCTATCAATTGTGCTTGTGACTATTGTAGTGAAGTATGTTATCAAACTACATCTTATGCTAAAAATATTAATTTTATAAGTTGTGGGGCAGAAAACTTCAACAAAAAAATTATTTCGTTAAATTCTTCTTGGTATATTACTTTTAATGGTGTAGATATTACTGTTTTATCAAGTAGTTACAATTTTAATGGAATGATAGAATTCATTTCGTGTATTGGTTGTAGAGTGGTTGATTTTAGGTTAAATACGTTAATAAATGTTGATTATAAAGTTTTTATACAATACGGTCATAACAATAGTATAAGTAATACGAATATTAAACCTTTTGAAGTCAAAGTATCTTATAATGATAATAACAAATTAAATCACTCATTTTTTAAATTTGAAACTTTCCAATATGACGATAGTGATTTAGATGAATACGGAAATATAATTAAAACAATAAGTATCAATGAGTTTTATAATTTTATAAAAATAAATGTTGGTTCTTCTCAATTGCTACAATTTTTAAAATCAAATACCCCAATTAAATTTATAATAAATGATTTAAATGGAAATAATCAAAGTGATAAAAAAGGTGATTTACAAATAAAAAAAATAAACAATGTACCTGAAATAGTAATTACTTCACAAGGAAATACTAATAAGCTTGATTGTGGAAGTACAGGGATAGTTATTAAAGACAACAAAAGTATTGTTGTATTTGAAGATTTAACTTTATGGAGTTTTTGGCAATCAGCCAACACAAATTCACTATTCGATATATCAAACAGCACAGTTGTATTTAAAAATTGTACTTTTTTAGGTACTTTTAGTAATGGAAATTCTCCATTACATTTAATTAACGCAACAAATAGAGCAAAAATATATTTTGAAAATTGCACTATGCCAACTATTTCATTTACAGGCGTTCAAACAGATTTTTCATGTGAAATATTTGATAGCAAAGCTTAAATTTAATTCACAATTGATTTATATTGTTCGTAAAA
>NZ_JADPEL010000123.1 GCF_015667795.1 Clostridium sp. D53t1_180928_C8 | reverse complement strand
CCGCCAGCGTTCGTCCTGAGCCAGGATCAAACTCTCACTAAAAAGTTTAATCATTTGCTCAAATTACTTTGAGTCTTGTTTTAAGACTCTCAAAAGAATTGCTGGATTACTTTAACTATATTCTGTTCAATTTTCAAAGACCATTTACTCTGTCGCACCGAAGCGACTTCCTTATCTTATCACTGAGAAACTTTTATGTCAACATCTTTTTTTAACATTTTTTTGTGTTGTTTTTGTTGATAAAAATTTGCTTTCAACCTTTCGACTTACTTGCTGTGTTCCTCAGAACAAGACTTATAATATCACCTAAATTAATATATAATTAAACAATTTTTATCTTAATTTAAAATAAACTCTATTTTTTCTCCACTTTTCAACTATATCCTCTAATTTCCTTATATTGATACACTAGGAACAGTGTTAGTATTTAGCTAAAAAGTTATCCCCTTAATACACATTATCCACATACTAATTTAATATACATTTTAGACTTATTAACATAATTAACATTATCCACATTCATAAAACTAACTATATTTTTATATAGGTACTATAATGAACTTATATTTATATTAACAAAATTATTAATGTTTTAATCTTTTTCTTTATATTACTTTTTATTTTTTTATTTAATAATGTTTTATTCTATCTATATATTTTTAATAAATAAAAAATATAGTATAAAAAAATTATAATTTTTCAAATTGTTTCTTAAAACTTTTCTATTTATAGAATATATTATTTTAAAGGAGTGTTAATTATGAAAACTACTTATTCAATCGCTGATATTCCTAAAATGACTATGCTCTCACCAAGAACAATTAGGAACTATATTAAACTGGGACTTTTAAATGGTAGTAAAACAAATGGATATTGGTAACTTACTTCTGATGATATATCCAAATTTATGAATAATGATTATGTAACTCAAAGTTTAAATACTAAAAGGAATAGTTTAATATATGATTATATATTAAATGATAATAAATCTATAAATTCAGTATGTTCAATTTACGACTATCCTGTAGAAAATAATATTGAAGCAAAATCATTATATAATAAAATACTAAAAAAATTAATTATAATGAATATAATAACTTAAAATTTTCATACAATTATTCAAACAATATGATTCGTATTATATTGATAGGTGATTCAAATGAAATGAAATAAATGAACTAATTATGTGTTAATAAAAGTTTTTATTAATTTATTTATAAATAAGATATTTGGTTAAATACTACTCAAATATTTTTTAGTTCTATTCACAAATAAAATATTTATTATTTAATCACTTATAATTTTATAAAAAAGATACCTAGTATAGACTAAGTATCTTCTATCTGTCAACGTTCATCGGATCAAATTTTTACACTTCGATTAATCTCCACTAAATTGCCCGAAAAATACATAACATTTCTTTTTCCTCTCACATTGGGATTTAAAACGTTGATATTCTACTATTTTTTAATTTTAAATACAAAAAAAGATACCTAGTATAAACTAAGTATCTTCTTACCTGGCAACGTTCTACTCTCCCACACAGTCACCCGTGCAGTACCATTGACGCTGTAGAGCTTAACTTTCCTGTT
>NZ_JADPEL010000122.1 GCF_015667795.1 Clostridium sp. D53t1_180928_C8 | reverse complement strand
CTGTTCCTAATTGAGTAGTATGTGTACTCACTGTACTTTCTGTACTAGCTACTCTTTGAGTTATAGAACTTAAGTTAGTTTCTATAGTTGATACTTTATTACTTGTTGTAGTAACTTGTGTTTGTACATTTGCTATAGAACTCTCAATATCTTCAGGTGCTGGACTCCAATTACTAGCTTTTGTACCTTCTTCAATAATTAAATTTCTAAATATATAAGTAACTCCTGGTGCTGAATTCATACCATTTAAATACAATACCTGTGCAGTACTTGTTGGTAGTGTTGCAAATGTCGTTATTGTTACACTAAGTCTTGTCCAAGTATTTACGATAGTACTTCCTGTCTTACCCTCTCCACTTAACGCATTACTACCATTTCCTTCTTTTAACCCTACATAAAAAGTTGTTACTACAGAAGCCTTAACTTCAAAAGAAATAGTATATTTCTTATTGGCCAAATATCTACTTCTTCCTATTCTATTGTAACTAATAAAACTCCATCCTGTTGAAGCAACAGAATCTCTAACTATTTTACAGCATTTAATATCATTTTCAGTTACCTCTGAGATAGTTTTTCCACCAGACTGTAAAGACCATCCCCAACCATTTACCCCTTTATTAGTTTCCGTTGCGATATTAGTTCCACCTATTTGCATATTATTTAAATCAATTGTAACTGTTGTTATTTTTGATTCTGCAGAACTTACCCTTTGAGTAATTGAATCTGTTGTAGTTTTTATCTCTGCTACTTTATTTATTATTGTTTGATTTACAGTTGTTATCTGTCCATCTGTATAACCTTTAGCACTATTAATTGCATTTGTTTGAGCAGTATTTGCTTTTGATGTTGCATCATTTGCAGCAGTACTTACAGCTGAATTTTTAGCGGTATTTATTCTACTATCTACTGTTCCTAATTGAGTAGTATGTGTACTTACTGTACTTTCTGTACTAGCTACTCTTTGAGTTATAGAACTTAAGTTAGTTTCTATAGTTGATACTTTATTGCTTGTTGTAGTAACTTTAGAATCTACATCATTAATACTTGTTTTAATATCTTCCCATGCTTTACTCCAATCTGTTGCTTTTGTCCCCCTTTCTACTTTAAACATTTTCCATTGAACAGAACCACTTAAAACATAGTCATGTCGTATATTTGTATTCCAATATGAATTTTTCAAATGATCTGCAGTTATTTTAAAAGTATATAAAAATTCATACTCTCCACTACCACTTAAAGTTAATCTTGACGAAGCTGTAAATCCACCGCTAGACCAATTTGTAACATTTCCATTTCCTTGAATCCAACAAGCAGCCGTTTGACCACTTACAGCAACAATATCTGTATACTTATATATAAGTCTCACTGTTAAATAATCACCAACACTTAATCCATCTGTTAACACTTTAGCTAGATATGGACAAGTATTCGTCACTCCTGTAAAAGAAGTATAAACACTGGAATATTCATTTGATGTATTTTGTGCTAAATTCCTTGTTCCAATTTGAATATTATTAATTGCTGTAGTAATATCTGTAGCTTCAACCTTTAACCTTATTTGATTTTGAAGTTGGCTAATACTAGATCCTTGCGTAGATACTGTAGAATTTAATCCATTTATCTGTGACGTATGACTACTAACTG
>NZ_JADPEL010000121.1 GCF_015667795.1 Clostridium sp. D53t1_180928_C8 | reverse complement strand
GATGGTCATAAAATAGCATGTCATAATATACTTAAAAAGTAAAAATATAATTAAAATTTTGTTATAAAAGTAATTTAATTCTGCTATAATATCAATAGTAAATTGTTATGGGGGAGTTAAACATGAAAGTAATATTACTAAATGGAAGTCCAAGAGCTAATGGATGTACACATACTGCATTAAAAATCATAGAAAAAGAATTAGTTAATGAAGGAATAGAAGTAAAATTCTACGAGGTGGGTAACAAGGCTATAATAGGATGTACAGGCTGTGGTGCTTGTAGAAAATTAGGTGAATGTGTTCATGGTGGATTAGTAAATGAATTAAGTAAGGAATTAGAAAGTTCAGATGGATTTATTGTAGGTTCACCTGTGCATTATGCAGCAGCTAGTGGAGCAGTAACTTCATTTTTAGATAGACTTTTTTATTCAACAGATAAAAATCACTTAAGACATAAATTTGGCGCAAGTATTGTATCATGTCGTAGAGGTGGTGCAAGTGCTGCATTTGATCAATTAAATAAATATTTTACTATAAATGAAATGCCAATAGTATCATCAGTTTATTGGAATCAAATTCATGGTAATACACCAGAAGAAGTTGTGCAAGATTTAGAAGGAGTAAGAACTATGAAGGTATTAGCTAGAAATATGGCTTATTTAATTAAGTGTAAAGAAGCTGCTAAGAATATTCCCACTCCTGAATTAGTTCCTATAGTAAGAACAAACTTTATAAGATAATAAATTAAAAATAGTACTCATATGCGAGTACTATTTTTTAAATTAATTATTAAATATTATTACTTTTCTTTTACAAAGAATATACCTACTCCATATTTGCCAGTATGAGAGCCTATTGTAGCACCAATTTGCATACTTTTAATATTGTTATTTGGGAAAAGGTTAATTAACTTATCATTTACCATATCCTTTAAATCGTTATCACATCCATAGTATATTACTATAGGAAATTTATTATCAGGTTTAAACTCAGATAATCTATTTACTAAAAAGTTTATAGCAGATTTAGTTCCTTTAACCTTTTTTAATATTTCAACTTCGCCATCTTGAACACAAATTACAGGTTTTATATTCAATAAGTTACCTGCAAAAGACATCATTGCAGAAATTCTTCCACTTCTTTTAAGCATTTCTATATCATTAATCATTATAGCATAATCCATTCTAGGAATTATATCTTCAATAGCTTTAATTATTTCATTAACATTTTTACCTTCATTTTTCATTTTATTAGCTATTTCAACTAATAAACCTTGTCCATATGCAGCAGATCTAGAATCTATTAAATGTATCTTATTACTACCTAGTATTGACTTTGCTTGATAGGCGCTGCTAAATGTACTACTAATTTCAGAGGAAATACCAATATATAATACTTCATTTCCTTTAAGTAATTCTCTTTTAAATACTTCTTCAAAAGTATATAAATTTACTGCAGCAGTTTTAGGTATAGATAATTTATCATCTATTAAGTTATAAAATTTTTCAGTATCTAAATCAATTATGTCTTTATAAATTTTACCTTGTATCTCAACAGTTAAGGGTAATAAAATAATATTGTTTTCATTTAAATAGTTTAAAGATAAGTCACAAGAACTATCTGTTATTATTACTAATTCATTCATAAGTGTATTGCTCCTATATTGTAAAGTATTTAAT
>NZ_JADPEL010000120.1 GCF_015667795.1 Clostridium sp. D53t1_180928_C8 | reverse complement strand
CTGTCTAATATTTGGAGGAGAATAAAGTAATGGGAATACTAATTGCTATAGCTACGCTTGGTGGAATATTTTGTTACTATCAAAATAATAAAATTGTAATAACAGATATAAAGGTAAAACATAATATAAATAATAAAATTAGAATAGTACAAATATCAGATTTACATAGTAAGGAATTTGGGAAAAATAATAATATTTTATATAAAAAAATTATTGAACAACAACCTGATATTGTTGTGGCAACAGGAGATTTAATAGATTCAAATATGAAAAAGTTAGATGAAATTATTGAATTTTGTAGTAGAGTAAATAAAATGGCTCCTATGTACTATATATTAGGAAATAATGAAATGAGATGTAGCAGATTAAATGAAATAATAGAAAAATTAAAAATAAATAATATTAATATTTTAGAAAATCAAATACAAAGTATAAAGATTAAAGGTAATACAATTAATATTTTAGGATTAGCTGAAAAAAGAATAGATGGTGGAGGGGAATTTTATAGTAAGGTTAAAAGTAGGTATTCAATTGAGAATAATGAAATTTTATTTAAAAATTTAGAAAAGTTAATGGGAATTAAGATTGTTTTATCACATTATCCAGAGAATTTTGAATATGTAGATGAATTTGCCTATAACAAATATAAATTTGATATTATGTTTTCAGGACACGCTCATGGTGGGCAATTTATATTACCTGGCTTAGGTGGGATATTTGCTCCGGGACAAGGATTATTTCCAAAGTATTATAAAGGAATATATGGAGAAAAAAATAAATTGGTAGTAAGTAGAGGACTAGGTAATAGTGGATTTCCTTTAAGATTATTTAATAGACCGGATATAGTTGTTGTAGATATAGTGAATAAATAAAAAAATAAAAATAAAATTAATATGTAACACATTTAATTAAAAATGAATAATATGTAGCATAGACACAAAACAAAAGATAATTTAAGGGGGAAAAAATTATGCCTATAATTCAAACAAATGTGGTACTAGCAGAACAAAGTAAAGTATTTTTTCAAGAGGTAGAATTTGATTTTACAAAAATTTATCCAAGAGGAATATTCATGGTAGAGAATACTACAGAGGATGTTAAAGTTACACCATACGTTGTTGCAGGAAATACAATAATGTTTAATGCTTGGATAACTAAAAATATAGCTTATAAAGTAGTAGAAAATGCTTATGTAGATAAAAATGGAATACCAACAGTTGTTGGACCTATCAGACACATGACAAAAGTTATTCAATTTGGAGGATCTATAGATTTAGATTTACCAGACGGTGTAGTTTTAGAAAGAACTGATAAAGCAGAAGTTTTAGCTGCAGCTGTTATTGGAAGTAATGATGAATTATTATGTCCAGCAGAAATAACTCCAGCATATTTTGGACAACAAGTTCAAGAAACACAACAAACTTCAAGAAGATTAGCTCAAAATCAAAAAGCTGGATATGCTAATTTAGAAGTTGCACAACAAGGACTTTTCCAAGGTTGTTCAGCTCACTTTGAACCAAAATTATATCAATATGGCAAGTTACGTGAAAAAATGGCTATAGAGATTCTTGTAAAGGCTGTTAGAGTATCTCATGTTGCTGTAGCTGAAGATGTAGAAGGTTAATTAACAGTATAAAAAATATAATAAAGTTTTAATGAAAAGGTTATATTAATTGAACTGCCCCCTGTCAAGTAGACAGGGTAAATAATATAAAATTATGCTACTAAGGTGTGGCTTCTATATTCAATAGGA
>NZ_JADPEL010000011.1 GCF_015667795.1 Clostridium sp. D53t1_180928_C8 | reverse complement strand
AGTAAATTATTAGAAAAGTAAGAGTTGTTATAAGTTAATAACTCTTATTTTTAGTTATTATAGTTTTATTAATTTATGATATTTTATTATATAGTTTATCTAGTGAATAAATGTAGTAAATTGAGCTTAGAGAATATTCTAAAAGAGTTTCATTTATAATGTTATATATAGCACCTAATATTTGAGTAGCTTCACATCATAATATAATTACAAAACTAATCTATATACGTTCAATATGTTCAATTAAAATAATCAAAAAGTAATAAAAATAAAATAAAATGTTCAAAAATACTTGAAATAATTAGTTAAAGGATGTATTATAATAGTATAAAGAAACAAAAAGTTCAAAGTGGACTGTAAACAATTTCTTTTATATAAATGGTATATTCATAAGAGAATTAAGGAGGAATTAAAATGTTAAAAGTAATAGCTGCATGTGGAAATGGAATGGGATCAAGCCAAATAATAAAGATGAAAATTGAAAAGGTATTTAAAAAATTAAATGTACCTGTATCTATACATCATACAAGTATAGGTGTTGCAAAGAGTGAAGCATCAAGCTATGATGTAGTATTTTGTTCAGAAGCCTTAAAGGGGAACTTTTCAAGAGCAGAAGCTGGTGGAACTGTAGTAGTAGGTTTAAAGAATTTATTATCTGAGCAAGAAATTGAGGAAAAGATAAAAGAAAAAGTCCTTGTGAATAAATAAGATTCTAAGTAACTTAAGAGGTGTAATGAATGAATTTTATATATCCGTCGGTATTATCGGCAGACTTTTCTATATTGAAAGAGCAAATAAGGGAATTAGAAAATAGTAATATTAAATCTATTCATATTGATATAATGGATGGAAAATTTGTGCCTAATATATCTTTTGGTTTTCCTATTCTAAAATGTATTAGAGAGATTACTAATTTAAATTTAGATGTTCATTTAATGATAGATGAACCAATAAGATATATAGATGAATTTGTTAAATATGGGGCAGATTTAATTACTGTCCATATTGAAGGAAACCATCATATTCATAGAATAATACAAGAAATAAAAAAACATAATGTAAAAGCAGGTATCGCTATTAATCCAGGTACACCTATTGAGAGTTTAAAAGAAATTTTACCTTTAGTAGACTTAGTATTAGTTATGGGAGTTAATCCAGGGTTTGGTGGACAAGCATTTATTGAAAATACATTAAATAGAATAAAAGAGTTATCAGTAATTAAAAAGGAAAAGTCTTTTAATTTCGATATTAATGTAGATGGAGGAATTAAATCTTCTAATTATATGAGGGTATTAGAATGTGGAGCCAATAATATTATAATAGGTTCAGATTTATTTAAAGATAATGACATAACAAATAACATTAGTAAATTTAGATAAAATATATTTTTTATAAATAAAATATCATCTATTAAAAAATAGATGGTATTTTATTTTTTTTATTATTAAATATATTAACTTGAATAAATTATTTATAAATTTTATGGTAAATTAATAAATAAAAAAGTATTGACCTTCACGTTGCGTAAAGGTATATAGTTTAGATATAAGGAGGTTATTTCTATGGAATATACAGTGCAGAAGCTTAGTGAAATAGCTAAAATAAGTAAAAGAACATTAAGATACTATGATGAATTTGGACTTCTTAAGCCAGCAAGAGTTAATTCATCGGGATATAGAATTTATGGAGAAGAAGAAGTTAATAAATTGCAGCAAATACTTTTTTATAGAGAATTAGGGGTAAGCTTAGAACAAATAAAATTAATTTTAGAAAATCCATTATTTGATGAGATTGAAGCATTAAAAGAGCATAGAATAAAACTTCTTGAAAAGCAAAAACAAATTGATTTGCTTTTGAAAAACGTTAATAAAACAATTCAATTAAAAGAGGGAGAAGTAAAAATGTGTGATAGAGAGAAATTTGAAGGTTTTAAGAAAAAAATAATAGATACTAATGAAAAGAAGTATGGTTATGAGATAAGAGAGAAGTATGGAAGTGAAAGTATAGAAAAAAGCAATAAAAAATTTCAAAATATGACTGAAGAAGAGTATAAGGACTTTGTTAAATTAGGTAATGAAGTTAATGAAAAACTATTAAAAGCTTTTAATACAGGGAATCCAAAGGGAGAATTGGCTCAAGAAGTTGCAGCCATTCATAAAAAATGGCTTTTATATACTTGGTCAAGTTACACAAAGGAAGCCCATGCAGGATTGGCAGAAATGTATGTTTATGATGAGCGTTTTAAAGAGTATTATGATAAAGAACAAGATGGACTTGCAGAATTTTTAAGAGATTCTATACTGTTTTATACAGGTATTAGAAAGTAAAATAGTATATTTTAAATTATTAAGGGTTATGGTTTGATTACATAACCCTTAATAATTTATTTAAAGGAAAAAGCATGTCTTTTTAACATATAATCAAGAAATGAAGAAGTATCTTCAAAAAAATAACTAATCAAAATTTTAATATATAGCTTTAGAAATTTGAGCGATTTTTTCTTATGCATTATCAATATGGTAATTGTAAATTTAATCCTCATTAAAAAGAAACTTTAAACGCTCATCATAACTTAAAGATGAATAGTAATTTAAATTATTGGATGATAGAGTGGGTGTAGTTATTTCATTATATATATTAATTTGATTAATTAGTTTTTATGATACTGTAGAAGTATTTAAATTATTGTTTAAAGATTCAGAAGAAATGTTTCTAGAATTATCAGAAATATTTGATATTGTCTTTTCTGAATTATGAATAATAAGATATAAACTAATAAATAGTATAAATAAGAAAATGAAAGTATAAAATTTTAGTGCTTTAAAAAAAAATTTATCTTTAAATGTAATTTTCATTTTAATTTCTCATTAAGTAATAATATATAATCATTTTATAAATTGAACCTTAAAATAATCTGAAAAAATAAGTTTTAAAGAGAAGTTATTATATGAAATTTAAGCGAAAAGGGTTTAAACTTATATTATAAGTATTGTTAAATGTTATTAGAATAAAAAACTGAAGTTTAAATGAATTTAATCTTCAATAAAAAGTATTATGATAAAATTAAAAGATATAAGAAGAGATTTGGAGGAACATATGAGTTATAAAATTTTGGTAGTAGAAGATGATAATCAAATACAGGAATTAATAGTAGAGTTTCTAGCTTCACAAGATTATATAGTAGAGACAGCTAATGATGGAGTAGAAGGATATGAGAAATTTAAGGAAGGAGAATATGATTTAGTAATTTTAGATGTTATGATGCCGAGGCTTGATGGACATTCATTATGCAAAATGATAAAAAGTGTAGATAAAGAAGTTTCAGTAATATTTTTAACTGCTTTAGGAGATGAAGAGAATGAAATAAAGGGGTTTGACTTGAAGGCTGATGATTATATTAGTAAACCATTTTCATTTAATATATTAATCAAGAGAGTTGAAGCAGTTTTAAGAAGAAAGAGTAAGGAAAAAGTTGAAGAAGAAGTATTAAGGTTTGAGGGGTTAAAGCTTGAATTACAAACATTTAAATCTTATGTTGAGGGAGAAGAGATAGAATTAACTTTAAAGGAGTTTAATATATTGAAGTTAATGATATCAAGTTATCCAACAGTAGTTTCTAGAGAAAAGTTAATTGAAAAAATATGGGGATATGATTACTTTGGGGATACTAGGGTTATAGATGCTCATATGAAAAATATAAGAAAGAAAATAAAGAAGGATTATATTAAAACTATTAAAGGTGTAGGATATGTTCTTGAAAAATAAATGGAAGAACTTAAGTATAAAAAAGAAATTATTTATATGGAGTAGTTTAATAATAATTTTTGCATTTACATTATTATATATATGTATATATTTCTTTATGCCAAGAGTTTATGAAATATATAAGGTTAAAAGTGTGAGGTCAGGAATTGATGAATTAAAAACAAAATTAGAAGAAGAAAAAGATATAGACATAGATGATATATTAGATAATTTTTCTTATAATTATAATTTAGATATTATTTTAGTAAGTAAGGATAAAGATAATTTAATTGATAGTATATTATACTCTTCATTTAGAGAAGGTGCAAATTCTCCTAATAATATACCATTTTTATATAACCATAGAGAGTATCAAAGGTTTCAAAGGTTTCAAAAATATAATTTAAGGCTTGATGTAGATGAAAGTTTAAGTACTGCACAATTTGTATATCAATTAACCAACAAAAATGGTAGCTTAAATATAGATGAGGCTGTTTATATAAAAAGTTTAGATAAAATATATCATATGATAGTACATTTTCCTATAAGTCCTGAAAATGAGGCTGAAGATAGCATTGTTTTATTTTTCCCATTTGCTATTATAGCAATTATAATAATTTCTTTCACTATTTCTAGTTTTTACGCTATTTTGATAAGTAAACCTCTAATAAAGATAAATAAGGTTGCTAAGAAAATGGCTAAATTGGATTTTGATAATATTATAGAGATAAATGGTGAAGATGAAATAGGGGAATTATCGAATAGCTTAAATTTAATGAATAAAAATTTAAAAGAGTCTTTTGAAAAGTTAGAAAAGATGAATTCACAGCTTACAGAAGAAATAGAAATGGAAAGAAAGTTAGAAAAGGAAAGAAGAGAATTTGTTGCCACAATATCTCATGAGTTAAAATCTCCTATTACTATAATTAATGGGCAGTTAGAAGGGATGATTTATAATATAGGAAAATATAAGGACAGAGATAAATATTTAAAGGAATCTTATGATGTTACACAAAAGATGAGTGAATTAGTTCAAGAAATATTACATTTAAGTGAAAGACAAAATGGAGAATTTAAATATAATTTTGTAAATGTTAATATAAGCAAAGTTACTAATAGTGTTATAAGAGAATTAAAGTATTTTATAGATGAAAAGAATTTAGAGTTAAAAACATATGTTGATGAAGATGTTTTTGTGATTTCTGATGAAAAATTGATAAAAAAAGTAATTACTAATATAGTTAAGAATGCAATTACACATTCTCCTTTAAAGGAAAAAATAATTATTAAATTAACTGATAGTGAGTTGAGTGTTGAAAATACAGGAATAACTATTCCAAAGGATCAGGTTGGAGAAATATTTAATGCCTTTTATAGAGTTGATAAATCAAGAAATAGAAAAACAGGAGGAACTGGATTAGGTCTTTATATAGTAAGAACAATATTAGATAAGCATGAAAATATTAATTATAATATACTATCTAAAGAAAATTCAGTAGTGTTTGAAATGAGGTTTAGAAAATAAAAGTTAAGTACCTAGCAGTTAATTAAGGTGGCTAGTATAGCTTGTGCTAATTAGCCACCTTAATTGTGCGTAAGGCCCTTAACTATAAAATGTTTTGTAATTAAGTAATAATATTATTTAGAAGGTATTAAATTTCCACCATAAAGCTTCATTTCTATAAATCTAATCTTAAAAGCCTTTTGATATAACTTTATAGCTTCTAAATCACGTCTTGTTCCTATACATATTGAAGAACCAGAAAGAGTTCCACGTGCTGTTCTTCCAGCTCTATGTAAGTATTCATCAGGGTTTTGAGGGAAGTCCATGCTTATAATATGAGATACTTCAGGTATATCAAGCCCTCTAGCAGATACATCAGAAGATACTAATATATTAAACTTACCATTTCTAAATGCTTCGATAGATCTTTGTCTTTGTTCCTTTGAAGCATTTCCATATATAGCAGTAGATTTAACCTTATGATAATCAAGTTTTTCATTTATATTTTGAAGCTCCGTACTATTATTAACAAATACAATTGCTTTATCAGGATTTTCTGCAGCTAATAACTTTCTTAATGTTTCAAATCTATCTCTGAACTCACAAGTAATAAACATATGAGAAATATTAGGGTTTAAAACAGATTTAGCTTCTGATTTTACTACGTGAACCTCTTTAACTAATGATTTAGATATTTCTAAAGCAGTAGGGTTTATACTTGCAGAGAAGAACATAAGTTGTCTATCTCTCATAGTAGCTTTAATTATGTCTTTTATTATTGTAGATTTATTTTTTGCTAATAAGCTATCTGCTTCATCCATAACTATAGTCTTTATAGTATGAGCAGATATTTTTTTCTTTTTAATTAAATCAAGAACTCTTCCAGCTGAACCTACTATTATATGTGGTTTTACTTCTTTAAGTCTTTTTATTTGTTTTTCAATATTAGATTCACCCATTATAGTTAATGAAGTTACATTCATATTTGAATTTTTTGAAAGTAATTTTATTTGTGCATCAATTTGCATAACTAATTCATGAGTTGGAGCAAGAATAATAGCTTGCATTTCCTTCTTTTCAGTGTTTATTTTTTGAAAAATAGGACATAGGTAAGCTAAGGTTTTTCCACTACCAGTATGTGATTCTGCAATTATGTCTAAGTTTTCTAATGCTTTTGGAATAGTTAAGCTTTGTACTTCAGTTGGAGAAGTAATTCCTTGAAGTTTTAAGCCTTCTATTATATTTGAATTTAAATTAAGTTCTTTAAATGACATGTTCATTATTTTCTCCTCAGTAATTTATAGTTATCTATATTAGTATACACTAAAAATAATTTTAGTATAGAAGTTTCAATATTTAATTTTAAGTAATTATAAAATAGTTTAAATAAGATAGTATATTAATTTTAAAAAAGTAAAAAACAAAATAAGGGAGAAATAATAAAATAAAATGAATAAATTGTTAATAACATGTTTAAAAAATATTAAAAAAAATAAATTTTAAACTTAGAAAAAACGTTTAAATATTGAGAAAAATGATGATTAAGAGTATAAATAGTAGAAAAACCATAGAAAACTAAAACTTGAATTTTAGTACCAACGTGATAATATATATTTAAAAGTAAGGAAAGGTCAAAGGAGTAAAAAGATGAAGGGTGCATTTGAAATTTTTAAAAAAGATTTAAAAAACATCTTTACAAATTATGGGGCGCTTATTGTTGTAATAGCATTATGTATATTACCTTCTTTGTATGCTTGGTTTAATATTAAAGCATCATGGGATCCATATGCAGAGTCGGCAACGAGTGGAATAAAAGTTGGAGTAGTAAATAAAGACTTAGGAACTACTTTAAATGGAAATGATATAAATTTGGGTAATACTATTGTTGATGAATTGAAAGATAACAAACAGATGGGGTGGCAGTTTGTTAGTGAAGAAGAAGCAACTAAGATGGTTGAAGAGGGTAAATACTATGCAATGATTACAATACCAGAAAATTTTTCTCAAAATCTAACTTCAATCATAACAGAAGATGTACAAAAGGGAGACATAATATATACAGTTAATGAAAAAATAAATGCTATTGCACCTAAACTTACGGATAAAGGGGCAAGTGCTGTTCAAGAAAAAGTAAGTAAAGCAATAGTAGCAACTGTAAGTGATGCAATATTTGGATTAGGAAATGAAATAGGGATAGAACTTGAGAATCAAATTCCTAAAATAACTACAATTTATAATGCGTTAGTAGATGTACAAGGTCATTTTGGAAATATTAATGATACAGTTAATCTAGCTAGTCAGGGGGCAGAGCAGCTTAAAACATTAGTTGCAGGAATTCAAGAAGATATTCCAATGATAGAGCAAACAGTTAAAAATGCACAGACATTAAGTAGTGAGGTAAAGGATTTTTTAAGTACTTCAAAAACTAGCTTAAATAATATAGCTCCTATAATTAAAAATGATATTAAGATATTAAATGAAATATCTAATGATATATCAAAATATACAAGTGCAGTAATAGATGCAATAAATGCAGGTTCAGAAAATGCATTAGCTATGATAGATAGTTTACTTAATAAGTTAAATACCATAGATACAAGTGCAAATTCATTAATTAATATTCTTGAAACTCTGAATAAGTTTAGTCCAGGTAAGTTTGATGGCATAATAAGTAGATTACAAACTGTTACTAGTAAAATTGATTCTGCTATTACTGCTTTAAACACTGTTAAAGATAGCATAGCTAATGGACAACAACCTAATTTATCATTATTAAATAATGTAATAGCTTTTGCAAATGATATTAGTAGCATAACTAATGATATTTATAATGATTTTGATTCAAATATAGTAGGAAAAATAAATAGTATATTTGATGATGCATATACTGTAGCTGATAATGCTATAAATGTTTTAAGTGAAGCAGAATCAAAGCTGCCGCAAGTAAGTGAATTACTAAATACTGTATATCAAGGTGCTGATAAGGGAATAGAAGGAATAGAGTTTGTAAAAGAAAAACTTCCAGATGCTGAAAATATGATTAATGATTTAATTAGTAAGGTTAATGGAATAAAGGATAGTGCTGATTTACAAGAAATAGTAAACTTGCTAAAGAGTGATGTTCAAAAGAGAAGTGATTTCCTTTCAAATCCAGTAGAGATAATAACAAATAAATTATTCCCAATGGGAAATTACGGAACTGGAATGACTCCATTCTATACTGTATTATCATTATGGGTAGGATTATTGTTATTAGCTTCAATGTTAACAGTTGAGGCACATGGAGATTATTCATCTATAGCACAATATTTTGGAAAGTTGTTTTTATTCTTAACTATAGCTATAGTTCAGGCTTTAATAGTTTCTATAGGAGATTTGTATGTACTAAAAATTTATTGTGTAAATCCACTATTATTTGTATTAGGTAGTGTATTTACAAGTGTTATATTCACATTTATTTTATATTCAATGTGTTCTGTACTTGGAAATGTAGGTAAGGTTTTAGGAATTGTATTATTAGTATTACAAATAGGTGGATCAGGAGGAACATTCCCTATTCAATTAACTCCAAAGTTCTTCCAAGCAATAAATCCATTTTTACCTTTTACTTATGCAATTTCATTTGCCAGAGAGGCAATAGGTGGAGTTGTTCAAAGTGTTTTAGTTAAAGATATTATAGTGCTTTTAATATATGGAGCAATATTTATACTTATTTCATTATTCCTTAAAAAGCCAATTAATAAGCTTTCAGAAGGATTCGCAGAAAGTATAAGAAAGAGTGGAATAGGAGAATAAATAAAAAATGAGTTAGTTGTATTTTCAATTAACTCATTTTTTTTTTGCTTTATTGATAAGATTGTGCAAGAAATTAATATATCTATAATAAAAGTGTGGTAAATAACAATAAAGTATGATAAAAATAGATTAGGATATGTGTTTACAAAATATTAATAAAATAAGGAGAGATAATGAGAAGAAGAGAAATTGATTGGATAAGAAATATTTGTATATTAATGTTATTTGTTTATCATACATCGGCAATATTCACTGATTTTGGTGATTTTTATATTAAAACTGAAAAAGGAAATTTATTTTCTAATGGGTTTATATTACTAACATTTACCTGGTATATGCCATTATTATTCTTTTTAGCTGGAGCTTCAACCTACTTTGCACTACAAAGAAGAAGTGGATTAGAATATATAATGGAGAGAGTTAAAAAATTATTGATACCATTTATATTTGGAATTATAGTAATAGTTCCTCCGCAAACATATCTAGCAAGGCTTTGGAGAGGCGAAAGTAATATAAATTACTTTAGTCATATGAAAAAGTTTTTTACTCATATAAGCGATTTTATGGGGTTTGATGGGAACTTTAGTCCTGCACATCTTTGGTTTATATTATTTTTATTTATTATTTCTATAATGGGAGTTAGTGTAATAAAGGGATGTAAGGCTATAGGGGGGAAGAAGATTCTTTTAAATTTAAAAGGAATATTACTAAGTAAGACAGGTATAGTCTTAGTTATAGGGTTGACTGTTATTTCAGAGATGATACCAGGAGTTGGAGGGAAAGGACTATTTTTAAACTTGCTAATGTTTTTATTTGGATATGTTGCTTATGGTGATATTGACTATATAAATGCTATATCTAAATATAGAAGAACATTTGCAGTTATAAATGGAGTTATTATAATTTTAGGATTAGGTTACTTTATTAGCTTAAGAAACATGCAATTAGGTTATTTGCAAATTCTTATTGAGAATATGCTAAAATCTGCTTTAATAGTTGTTTCTATAATAACTATTGTTGGATATGGAATAAAATATTTAAATTCTGAGAATAAAGTTCTTATATATTTAAATAAGGCATCATTTCCTGTATATATAATGCATCAAACTATATTGTTAACATTAGCATTTTTTATATTACCATTAATGTTACCAGCGTGGATTACTATTATTACATTGATAGTATTATCATTTGCTATAACATTTGCTTTATATGAAATAATAAAAAGAACAAAATATATAGGTATACTAATTGGAATGAAATAGAAAAATCTTCTAAGATATTTAAAAGTATCTTAGAAGATTTTTTATTAAAATGAATATTTATAAAGTAATAGAAAAATATTTTAATATTTTTTAGGTTACACTAAAATATAAGGAAAGTTAGCAGTTGGAGGAAATAAGATATGAAAAAGGAAGTATTTTTATCTGATATAAAGAATGGAAGTGAACTAAAAACATCATTAATGGTTATGAGGGTGCTTTTTAGAGACACTACAAAAGTAGTATGTATTTTAGCAGATAAAAGTGGAGATATAAAAGCAACTATACAAAATAAATCTGGAAATATTGTTGAAGGTAGAGTTATTCAGATAGAGGGTAAAAAAGATACAAACTTAGAAGTGAAAAAGTATGAGTTTATAGATGAATATAATTCAATAGACTATTTACCTACAGTTAAAAGAGATATAGAAGATATTATGAATGAACTTGAATTATATACAGAGAAGTATATAACTTCAAGAGAAGGAAAAGCTTTAAATGATTACTTTTTTAAAAATGAAGAGTTTTTAGAAAAATTTAAAAGAGGAATCGGAGGAGTTTCGATGCACCATAACTATATAGGAGGATTAGCAGAACATACACTAGGAGTTATGTATTTAACTATTATGCTTTGTGAAAGATACAATTGCAGAAATAGGGAAATTGCAATTCTTGCGGCAAAGCTTCATGATATAGGGAAAATATATGAATTATATTATGATGGACCATTTAAGTATACACTTAGAGGAGAGATGGAGGGTCATATAGTGATTGGTACGGAGATGCTTGATAAAGCATTTAATGATAATCCAGATTTTTACTCTGATGATTTTATTATAAGAATGAAAGGATGCATAGTACAGCATCATGGAAAGCTTGAGTATGGATCACCAAGAGAAATGAGAATGGAAGAAGCATTTATTCTTAATTCTGCAGATTCAATAGATGCTACTATGAATAAAATAGAACAAATAAAAGAAAAAACAGAAGCAGGAAATTGGTCAGAGTATGATAGAAGAATAGAAACAAGGTTATACTTATAAGTGAATCTCCAAATTTTAATTTGGCAAGATGAACTTACTCATCCGAACGAAGAGAGGAGGAGTTTCATATTTAATCTCCAAATTTTAATTTGGCAAGATGAACTTACTCATCCGAACGAAGAGAGGAGGAGTTTCATATTTAATCTCCAAATTTTAATTTGGCAAGATGAACTTACTTATTAGAAGGAAGGAGAAGGAAAAAGGAGTATGAATAAATTTAAAGATAAATTAACTGAAGAAGATATTTTGTAGAAAGTGAAAGTAGCAATACTTCTATTATAAATGTGGGGAATATAGTTAAAGCTAATAATGAGAATGATTTCAATAATATAAAAGAAAGTATAGATGTAGAAAGAGAAAAAAATGGTCAAAATAGTAAGTAGTATTTTAAATAATATCAATAAAAGATATGTTGGCTACTAGAAAGATAAATTCTAAGTTTCAAATATGTAATAAAAATTTAACTATTTTGTAAATTGACTAAGATAGTTAATCTGTATATAATTTTTATAATAGTGAGGTGGAGAGTATGAGTATTAAAAACAATAAAAAATTAATTTTTGGTGCATTATCGGCAGTTGTTGCATCGGTTGCAGCAGGTGTGCTAGTAAAAAATAATTTGGATAAAAAAGCAAAAAATGAAAATGAGGAAAATAATAAAAAAGAAAAGAAAAATAAAAATGTTTATTATACAGTACATTTAAATGATATATATAGTTCTTATGATGATAAAACTTTATCAGAAGAAGATATGATAGAAGAAATAAAAAAAGAAACTTCTTTATAGAAAATAATAAAAAACAACATTTCATATTAATGGAAATGTTGTTTTATTATTTTATTAAAATCAAATAAGTTTTGAAATAAAGTAATAATATAAATTGATTTTTAATATATATTTTATTGTGGGTATGATATGGTACAGACTTAGGAAAATAAATACTTTATTACCATGAGAAACTGTGCTATAATTACCAATGTTATATTTGAAAATATGGAGGATTCGACATGAAACACATAAAAACAATCAACAAAACAAACATTAAAAATAGCTTATGCAAACCAGGATGTAAGGAATGTGCAAACTCATGCCAATCAGCTTGCAAAACTTCTTGCACAGTTGCTAACTTAGAGTGTGAAAACTAATTAAAGACAAGCAGTAACTTCAAGAAGGTTGCTGCTTAACTTTATTCTTTAGTTTAAGTTGATTTATCAAATTAACATTTGGATTAAATAAGATATTGTTTCAACATAAATGAGATTCTAAATCTTTGATTTAGTTAATCGAATTTACACCTACGACCTAAAGTGCGTAGTGTGTTTCATAAAACGATTCTAAATCTTTGATTTAGCTAATTGAATTTACACCTACGATCTAAAGAGAGTAGTGTGTTTCCTTAAAATAAATTTATTTTAAGGTTATATATATAGTTATAACATATCGTAAATTATATGATATGAGCAATAAATAGTGCTAGGAGGAATTGAAATGGCTTTAATACACAAATTTAAACAAGGAGATAATTTCTTTGTTTTAGATGTTAATACAGGAGCTGTACATATTGTAGATGAATTAGTTTATGATTTAGTTGATGATGATAAACTAAGAGATAAGGAAGAGCTTATAAAAGAGTTTGGAGCTAAATATGGTGAAGAGACTATAGCTGAAGCTTATGAAGAATTATTAGAACTTATAGATGAGGATATATTATATTCAAGAGATCAGTATGAAGATATAGCACATTCATCAATGGATGATAGAGATTATATAAAAGCTGTCTGTTTAAATATTATTCATGGATGTAATTTAAGATGTAAATATTGTTTTGCTGATGAAGGTGAGTACAATGGACATAAAGGAGTAATGTCTGTTGAAACTGCTAAAAAAGCAATAGATTATGTTGTTAAGAGAAGTGGTCCAAGAAGAAATATTGAAATTGATTTATTTGGTGGAGAACCAACAATGATCATGGACAAGGTTAAAGAAATAATAGCTTATGCTAGAGAGAATGAAAAGGCTTGGAAGAAAAACATTAGATTTACTATGACTACTAATGCAACTCTTTTAACTGAAGAGATGATGGAATTTATGGATAAAGAAATGGGCAATATTATCCTTTCATTAGATGGTAGAAAAGAAGTAAATGATAATGTTAGAATTAAGATTGACGGAAGTGGTTCTTATGATGATATACTTCCAAACATTAAGAGAATGATTGAAAAAAGAGATAAATCTAAACATTACTATGTAAGAGGAACATTTACAGGAGCAAATACTGATTTTTATGAAGATGTTAAGGCTATGGTTAATGAAGGATTTAGAGAAATTTCAATTGAACCAGTTGTACTTGAAAAAGGTCATTTCTTAGAATTAAAAGAAGAGCACTTACCAGAAATATTTGAAAACTATGATAAGTTATACAATGAAATGGCAAGAAGAAAGAAAGAAGGAGATGAGTTCAACTTCTATCACTTCAACATTGATTTAAATGGTGGACCATGTGTTTACAAGAGAATTTCAGGATGCGGTGCTGGATTTGAATATGTTGCAATAACTCCACAAGGTGAAGTTTATCCATGTCACCAATTTGTTGGTAGAGAAGAATTTAAACTTGGAACTATTTATGATGATAGTTATGATTCAGAATTAGGTAAGAAGTTTAAAAAGGCTCATATATATAACAAACCAAAATGTAAAGAATGTTGGGCAAGATTCTACTGTTCAGGTGGATGTCAAGCAAACAATGTTGCATTTAATGGAGATATGAATATTCCTTACGAAATTGGATGTAAAATGCAAAAGAAGAGAATTGAATGTGCAATAGCACTTAAAGCTGAATAAAATAAGAGTTTAATAACAAGAACAAGGTTATGCTTTGTTCTTGTTATTTTTTTGAAAAAATTTATATTTATCATATAATTATTTAAGAAAAAATATATCTAAAGTTAAAAAGATTAGAATAAGTTACAAAAATTATATAAATAAAGAAAAAGATAAAGTAAATATGTTTATTGATATAGATATGAGTTAATAATTAATTTTGGTGATGTAATTATGATTAATATCTATAAAACCTTAATGAATAAAAATAATGAAAACTACAAATCAATACCAGATAAAGTTAAGTCAAATAAAAAAAGTGATAATTCATGTCCGTATTGCCAAAGTAATAGTGTTATTAAGTTTGGGTTTTACAAAGGAGCTCAAAGATATAAATGTAAAGATGAAAGCTGTGGAAAAACATTTAGCAATGATATAAATAATCCATTTAGATATTCTAAAAAGCTTAAATATATGTGGGAAAAATATTTTCAAGTTTTTATTAAGGGGGTATCTTTAAGAGAGTGTGCAGCTAAGATGAATATTACATTGGTAACAGCGTTTTTCTGGAGACATAGATTTTTACATGATTTATGTGAAAAAAATTATATTGAAAAGATAGGATCATATGTTGAGTTAACAAAGTTGGTTTTGAATGAAAATTTTAAAGGGGATAGGAGACAACATTCAGAAGAAAGAGATAAAATTATAGTAGTTAATGCAATTAATAAATCTTTAGATATTATTCCGATATTTGCAGCAAGAAATTTTATTGGACTTTATGATATAAGAGATAATATTATTCCAAGATTAGATAGAAAGGCGTATGTAGCTGGATTTTTAGATGGTAGATTAAAGGTTTTTGCAAAGGGGTTTAATGAGATTAATAAGGTTAATATAAGTGATAATGAAATTTCAAATATAGATATAACATATTCTAATAAACTTAAGGTATGGCTTAAGAAGTTTAATGGTGTAGCTAGTAAATATTTAGATCATTATTTTGCTTGGAGAGCTTTTGAATATAAAAATGACATTGAAGATAAAAAGAATAAATCAGTAATAAATAAAATAAGATTTGAAATTAATTCAAAGGCAGAAATAAATTCTTATTTATCTTGGCAGAAGATAAAATCAAAAAGATTATCAATATAGTAAAAAGTAGATACATAAGAGGTTATGACTATTATCATTTGGGGTAATGGTCTATTTGGGGTTGGATAATTAAAAGTAAATAGTGATAACAATAAATTTTTTTAATAAATCTTATGAATTACATATTAAAAGATGAGGGAAGGTATATGTTAGTTTTATGATATATGAATGTGTTATACAAAAATGTTGTTAGCAACATTTTTGTATAACAGGCTTATATAGAGAGAAATAGGTTATATAAAAAGCATAGAATTAAAAGAAGAAAAGCAATCAAAAGAATTATGAAATTGATATGATATAATGAAAAAAAGAGGTGAGATTTAATGAAAGAATATATATTAGATAACGGATTAAAATTTATTTATAAAAAAGGTAATAGTGAGTTAACATCAATATGCATATCATTAGATGCAGGAGCAGGACGTGATGGAGAAAAATTAGGTATAGCTCATGTTACTGAACACATGGTATATAAGGGAACAGAAACAAGAAGCGAAAAGGAAATAAATGAAGAATTAAGCAGTATATTTGGTTTCCAAAATGCCATGACTAACTATCCTTATGTAGTATTCTATGGAACTTTATTAAGCGAAGATTTACAAAAGGGATTAGATTTATTTTCAGATATTCTTTTAGCACCAGTATTTACTGAAGAAGGTTTTAAAGAAGAGATGGAAGTAATAAAGCAAGAACTAAAAGAATGGGATGAGGAGTTAGAACAATATACAGAAGATAAGCTTTATTATAACTGTATGGAAAATAGAAGACTTAAGCATCCTATTATAGGTACTAAAGAATCATTAAATAATATGACAATAGATGATGCAATAGATTTCTTTAATAATTATTATTGTGCTAATAATGCAACTATTACTATAATCTCAAGTTTGGATTTTGAAGATGTAAAAGAGATGATAGAAGATTGTTTTATAGACTGGAGAAGTGAAAAGATACCTGAAAATGAAGAAAAGATTAGCATTCCTAAGAGTGGAATTTTTATTGATAGAAAAGAAGATATAAATAGCGCAAAGATTCAAATTATATTCCCTATTGATGAATTAAGCCATTGGGAGATAAAAGCATTAAGAGTTTTCAATCAATACTTTGGAGAAGGGGTAAATTCTATATTATTTGATACATTAAGAACAAAACATTCATTGGTTTATGATGTATTAACTAGAGTTGCTAATGAAGAATATATAAAGGTTTATAAAATTACTTATAGTACTGCTCATGAAAATGTAGATAAATCAATAGAAATCATACAAGAATTAATAAAAAATGTTGATGAGTATAGACATATATTAAAGAAAAATGATGTTGAGTCATTAATAAAAAGTTTTAGATTGAAAAGATTATTTGCTGATGAACAAAGTGTAAGATTAGCTATGCAAATAGCTACTTATGATACTATGTTTGGTGATGGATTATTATATCTTGACGAAAGTGAAGATTTAAATAAAATGCCTGTAAGCTTTATTATAGATACGGTAATTAAGGTTTTTAGTAAAATGACAATACAAGTTATTACTAAATAATAAAAATAGAAAAACTTACTACTATATATAATAGTAGTGAGTTTTTTATTTATATAATAGTACTCTAGCTAAGCAATACTTATTAAGTTTGTATCAATAACACTCCAAGTATTATTAATAACTTTAAGTGTGACTTTATATTGATAAGAACCAACAGGACTATGATATTTAGAGCCTTCAATTATTGTTTCACCAGCTTCGTTTGAACTAATATTAGTAATCATCAATAAATAACCATCAACTTTAATTGAACCAAAATTATTAGCTAATCCAATTTCCTTTAATTTAAATATCAACAAAATGATTATTATTATAATTATACATTTCATCATAAGCTAAAATTAATGCATCAATATTTCTAGGGTATTGATAATTAATTGATAAATCATCAGAATTACTATTAAAGAATAAACATGATGCAATAATTATATTTAAAAGTAAGTTCATAAACAAATCACCTCAAAATTAGCTTTCCATGTAAAATAAGTAATATGCAATAAAGTTTTTGTGGTTTTTATTTATAGTATTTATTAATATAGTATAAGAAGTATTAAGTAGATGGAGAAAAATATAGATGAGCAAAAGAATACCGTTATTAGAAGAAGTATTAAAATATAAAAAAGAAGATAATCTTATTCTTTCAATGCCAGGTAATAAAAGTGGAATTGGATTTTTAAGAGACGATATAGGAAGAGAATTTGTAAGTAATATGGGCTTTTTAGATATTACGGAAGTTGACCCATTAGATAATCTTCATTGTCCAGAGGGAGTAATTAAAGAGGCACAAGAGTTATTGGCTAAAACTTATGGAGTAAAAAAAGCATATTTTGTTGTTAATGGAAGTACAGCTGGAAATTTAGCAGCAATATTTGATGCATTTAATGAAGGAGATGAAGTATTAGTAGAAAGAAACTGTCATAAATCTGTTTATAATGGGCTAATTTTAAGAAAGTTAAAAGTAAAATATATTGAACCTGTTATTCATGAGGATAAAGGAATATTTTTACCTCCAACAGAAAAAGAAATATACAAAGCATTAGAAGAATGTAGTAATGCAAAGGGAATAATATTAACTTATCCAAATTATTTTGGTATAGGATATGATATATTTGATACATTAAAAGAGTTAAAGGAAAGAGGATTATCAATAATTATTGATGGAGCACATGGAGCACATTATGGAATAAGTGAAAAGCTACCTAAATCCATAGCTACATATGCTGATTATGTAGTATTAAGTGCTCATAAGACATTACCTAGTCTAACTCAAGGATCATATCTTTTAGTTAATAATGATAATAATGTAGATTTTTATTTAAAAGCATTTATGACTACATCGCCTTCATATCTAATAATGTCATCATTAGATTATTCAAGATATTATTTAGATAATTACGGAAAGAAAGATTATGATTACATAATAGAGTTAGCTGATAAATGGGCTGTAAAAATAAGTGAATTAAATAAAGTAAGTGTTTTACAAGTAAATGATTTGCCTAAGGGATATAACCTTGATTCAAGCAGATATATATTAATCTTGCCAAAAGGATATAGTGGACATAAATTATTAGACTATATGAGAACAATGCAAATACAATGTGAAATGAGTTTTGCAGGTGGAGTAGTATTAATTTTATCACCATTTAATGTAGAAGAAGATTTTGAAAAAATATATAATGCCATTTTAAAATTAGATTTATCATCAATTAAGGAAGAGTTATATCAAAATTATTATAGTGTGATTCCTAAAAAGATATTAGAACCATATGAAGTATTTAATAAGAAGTTTGAATATATAGATATTAGTAAAAGTATAGGGGGAATTTCTAAAGAATCATTAATTCCATACCCACCAGGAATTCCATTGATTTGTGGTGGTGAAGTAATATCTAAGGAAGCTATAGAAATTATAGAAGGCTATATTAGAAATAATAGAAGTGTAATTGGGATAGAAGGAACATTAGTTAAAATAATAAAAGAATAAAAAATATAGTAATCAATTTAAATGAATATACATAGACAAAGTATCAGAAACTATAATATATCATTTAAAGGAGATGAATTTATGGATTATAAAGTTGCACAGGTTAGCAAAGAGGAAGTAGAAGCTATAAAAAAAGCTGAAAATTTAATTAAGTCTGAAACAGGAAAAGATTTTGTTATGATTGCATGGGAAAAAGTTAAATAAGTTTTTAGATGAAATTACAATATAAGCAACCTTATATTGTAATTTTATTTTTTATATGAACAAGAAAAAAGTAAAAGTATAAATAAAAACTAAAATATTCCAAATTTTTCATTAAAAGTTGGTTTATTTTAGCAGAAAAATATGTATAATGTATTATATGCAGGTAGAAAGTAAGGTGATTAATATTAATAAGTTAAAGATATTAAGTTTATTAATACTTTCAGGGATATTAATAACTCCTTCTGATATTGTAAAAGCAGAAGGAATTTATAATGTGTCAGAAAGTGAATTAATTAAATTATTAGAAAAATATAAAGACGAAGAGGTTAAGCTAGAAGATGGATTAGTCTTAACTGTTGGTGAAGCTATTGATTTACCAGTAGATGATGGATGGACTATTTATAATGAAAATGTAGCCGAAATAGTCAATGGAGAATTAGTAGGAAAAGCCGTAGGAAGCACATTTGTATCACAACAAACTGATGATACAGTACATATTTTAGAAGTGTGCATATCAGAAAGTGGAGTAGCTACTAACACATATGTTAAAACTTTAAGTAATAATAAAGTTAAAAATATAGATAGAGATTACTATAAAGTATTTATTGATCCAGGACATGGAGGCTATGATAATGGAGCAGTTCAAAATGGAGTTCTTGAAGATGAAATAAGTCTACAAATATCTCAAAAGATAGAAGCCAAATTAAAAGCAAAAGGTGTACAAGTTAAGATGAGTAGATATGATGATACATATGTATCATTGACTGATAGAACTAGAATGGCAAATAATTGGGGATCAGATTTATTTGTATCTATACATCAAAATTCTGCGACAGCATCAAGTGCAAATGGAATAGAAACCTATCATTATCCATCTAGACAAGATAGTAAAGAATTAGCAACTGAAATACAATCAGATTTAATACAGTCTACTAATGCAGTTAATAGAGGTGTTAAATCTGCTAATTATGCTGTAATTAGAACAGCTAATATGTCATCAAGTTTGGTTGAATGCGGATTTGTATCAAACCCAACAGAAGCAAGAAACTTAAGTTCTAGTAGCTATCAAGATAAAATTGCAGAGGGAATTGCTAATGGTATAATGGATTATTTAGCAAATAATGTAATAATAAATAATTCAGGAGGCAATGGAAACAATAATAGTAATAATGGAAATAATAATCCATCAATAGCGACGCAAAGCGGAACAATAAAAGTAAATGGAGCTTTAAATGTAAGAAGTGGAGCAGGAACAAGCTATTCAGTAGTAGGATCATTAAGCAATGGATCAAAAGTAGAAATTGTTGAAACAACTGGAACTTGGTATAAGATAAAATACGGAAGTGGATATGGATACGTAAGTAAAGATTATGTAACAGTATCGACAGATTCAGGAAATAATGGCTCATCAACAGACACACAAAGCGGAACAATAAAGGTAAATGGAGCTTTAAATGTAAGAAGTGGAGCAGGGACAAGCTATTCAGTAGTAGGATCATTAAGTAATGGATCAAAAGTAGAAATTGTTGAAACAAGTGGAACTTGGTATAAGATAAAATACGGAAATGGAACTGGATATGTATCTAAGGATTATGTTGTATTAAATACAAGAATTATAGCTGAAAATACAGTATTAAGAGAAGGAACTTCAGTTACTTTATCATTAAAAGTTAGAGATGAATCAAATTATGATTCAAATGTAATTGGATCAATTGCTATGGGCAAAAAAATTGCAGTATTAGAACATATGGGTGAATGGAGTAAAATACAATATAAGAATAATATAGGATATATATTAAATGAATATGTAGATTTTAATATAGTTTAATTTAAGTATTGATATTTGATAGAAGTTAATAAGTTATGTTAATTTGATTTATGGATATAATAAATATATGCATAAAAATCAGATTAACATAACTCTTTTAATTTTTATGTAGCATAAATTAAGTTTATGTGGTAAACTAAATAACCCTACATAAGTAAGATACAAAAGAGGAGAGTGAAAATATGGAACTGTTTGTAACTGATTTAGATGGAACATTAATTAATAATAAGAGAGAAGTTCCTCAAAAATCTTTAGAAATTTTAAATAAATTAATTGAAGAGGGAGTTAACTTTACAGTAGCTACAGCTAGAACTCCGGCAACAGCAGTTGAAATATTACAGAATTTAAATTTAAAATTACCAGTTGCTTTAATGAATGGTGTATTAATATATGACACTAAAGAATTGAAGTATATAGATATTAAAGGAATAGAAAAAGGTGCTGCTAATAAAGTGTTAGATATTTTTAAGGCATATAATAAAAATCCATTAGTATATGGAGTTAAAGAAAATCATTTATGGGTATATCATAAAGAATTTGAAAATGTATATGAATATAACTTTTATAAAGAAAGAGCTGATAAAAAGCTAAAAACCTTTGTTAAAGTTGAGGATTACAATGAATCAATATTAAATTCTAATATAATTAATTTTGTGGCATTTGATAATTATGAAAAAATAAAGACAATTGCTAAAGAGATTGAATGTATAGACGGAATAACGGTAAATTATTATCAGGATGTATATGAAGATTGCTACTTCTTAGAAGCATATAGCAGTGAAGCGTCTAAAGCTAATGGTATAAAATATTTATCAAAATATATAAATTATAGTAAAGTTATTTGTTTTGGTGACAATTTAAATGATATACCTATGTTTGAATTAGCGGATGAAGCCTATGCAACTTCAAATGCCGCAGAAGAGATAAAGAAAATTGCAACAGCAGTTATAGGTAGTTGTGAAGAAGACGGAGTAGCCGAGTTTTTAGAAGATAGATTTGAAAAATAAATAATAAATTGAAACAGAAAGCGTTATATTATTGATAAAATAATAAAATGATTTCTGTTTTATTTATTATTTGCTAAAAAATTTTAGAAAGATAATTAAAGAGAGTAAATGAAAACGTTTATAAAGATAAAATATGAAGATTTTACCTATTTAATTAATAAACTGTGAATGACATTAAAGCGAGATAAATCAATAGTTTGATGTGGATAAATAATATAAATATAAAAATAAAAGCAATATTATTGATAAATTGATAAGGAAAACTTATATATAGTTAATAGATTGAAATAAAATACTTGAAAAAAATATTAATATAATATATCATAATATCAAGAGTTAAGTGGAAATACATAGAAAGATAAATTGTAGAAGGGGGAATAACAATGGATAATAAAAGAGACCAGTGGGGGACAAAGCTTGGTTTTATATTAGCAGCTGTTGGATCGGCAGTAGGTTTAGGAAATATATGGAGATTTCCTTACTTGGTATATGAAAATGGAGGAGGAGCATTTTTAGTTCCATATTTCTTTGCTATATTTACTGCGGGTATACCGTTACTAATTTTAGAGTATGGAATGGGTCACAAATTTAAAGGGTCTACTCCGTTAGCTATGGCAAGAGGAAATAAAAAGTGGGAGTGGCTTGGATGGTGGCCAAGCATTACTGCATTCTTTATATTAGGATATTACTCAATGATTTTAAGTTGGGCTATGAAATATTTTACATTAAGTTTTTCAAAGGGTTGGGGAAGTGATCCAAATGCATATTTTTATAATGACTTTTTAAAACTTACAGAATCACCATTTCAATTTGGTAGTGTTATTTGGCCTGTATTAATTGGAATAGTTTTAGTTTGGGCAATTAGTTGGTTTATATGTTATAAGGGTGTAAAAGGCGGTATAGAAAAATTAAACAAAGTATTATTACCAACATTAGTTGCAATAATGGTAATAATAGTTATAAGAGGTGTTACTTTAGAAGGTGCTAGTTTAGGTTTAAATAAATTATTTACACCAGATTGGAGTAAAGTAATGGAACCAAAAGTTTGGATTGCTGCATATGGACAAGTATTTTATTCTTTAAGCTTAGCGATGGGAATAATGATGACTTATTCAAGCTACTTACCTAAAAAGACTGATATAAACAATAGTGCATTTATGACTGGATTTGCAAACTGTGGATTTGAGTTTTTATGTGCAATTGGAGTATTTGCAATTTTAGGATTTATGGCAACAAGCCAAGGTGTTGGAATTGAAGAAGTTGTTTCAAGTGGTATTGGATTAGCGTTTATAGTTTTCCCTAAAGTATTCTCTGTTATGGGTGTATGGGGAACTATACTTGGATGTTTATTCTTTGCTTGTTTAGTATTTGCAGGATTAACTTCTTGTGTATCTTTAGTTGAAGCTGTATCATCAGCTATAATTGATAAAACGGGTTGGGAACGTAAAAAAGTTGTTTCAGGTATTGCTTTAATAGGTGTTATCATAAGTGGAACATTTGCATCAGGAGCAGGACTATATATATTAGATATAATGGATAACTTCATTAATTGTTATGGAATTGTAGTTGTAGGATTACTAGAAGCTATCGTTATTGGATGGATAATTAAACCAGCAACTATTAGAGAGCATACAAATAAAACTTCATATTTCAAAATAGGAAAGTGGTGGGATTTTACTGTTAAGTTTATAACACCAACAATGTTAGCAATAATGCTAATTAGCAATTTTGTAACAGAAATTAAAACTCCTTACGCGGGATATAACTTACCAGAATTATTTGCATATGGATGGTCTGTTATTGGTTTAGGAATAATAGGAGCATTATTATTCTCAAGAAGACCTTGGAAAAATAAAGAAATAGAAAATTTTGAAGATGAAATTGAAGAGGAGGTAGTTTAATATGACAGCAACAGCGTTAACTTATTTTGCAGTTGGTGCAGTAGTTTTATGGGGTGGCCTAATAACTACTTTAGCTATATCAATTAAAAAAGAAAAAGCAATGAATTAGTAAAATCCAAAATTAACAATATAAAACATTTAGTATGATAAAAGGGAGTTGCAGTAGCGACTCCCTTTTGCTAAATTACGAAGCAATTTAGTTTGAAGGTTTCACTAAAAAACGGGTTTTGTCATATTTTATAGTATGAATTTAATGAGAAGGTGAAATTATGTGTGGAATAGCTGGAATGGTAGACTTTAATGCAAATTTAAGAGGGAAAAGAAAGATACTTTGCGATATGGTGAAGACTTTGGAGAGAAGAGGCCCAGATAGTGAGGGATTATATGAATCTACCAATGTCTTATTAGGACATAGAAGGTTGATAGTTGTTGATCCTGAGGGTGGTAAGCAACCAATGATTAAAAGTGTAAGAGGAAAAAAATACGTTATAGTTTATAATGGAGAATTATATAATACTGAGGATTTAAGAAAAGAGTTATTAGATGAAAACTTTACTTTTGATTCTTATTCGGACACCGAGGTATTATTAACATCGTATATTGCTTGGGGAATAGATGCTATAAAAAAATTAAATGGAATATTTGCATTTGCTATATACGATGAGGATAAGCAACAAGTATTTTTAGCTAGAGATCCTATGGGGGTTAAACCGTTATTTTATTCTAAAAAGGGAAGTACACTAGTTTTTGGATCAGAAATTAAGACAATACTTGCACATCCTGCAGTAAAAGCAGAAATTGATAGAGATGGATTAACAGAGCTTTTTGCGTTAGGTCCAGCAGTATCACCAGGAAGTGCAGTATATAAAGGAATAAATGAAATAGCTCCAGCAAATTGTATGTTAATAACAAATGATAATATGAAGATATGGGAGTATTGGAAGGTTGAAGCTAGAGAATTAAATGAGACAACTGATGAATCAGTAAGTCATGTTAGACAATTATTGATTGATGCTATAAGAAGGCAATTGGTAGGGGATGTTCCTGTTTGCACTTTCTTATCAGGTGGATTAGATTCATCAGCAATATCAGCAATAGCAGCTGAAGATTTTAAGGAAAAAGGAAAAAGGCTAACAACTTATTCAATAGACTATGAAGGTAATGATAAGTATTTTAAAGCTTCATTATTTCAACCAACTTCAGATCAATATTTTGCAGAGAGAATGGCTAAATTTATAGATAGTGATCATAGAACTGTTTTATTAAAGCAAGAAGATTTAGCTCATGCGTTAAGAGAAGCTACATTTAGCAGAGATTTACCTGGTATGGCTGATGTAGATTCATCACTTTTGTTATTCTGTAAGGAAATTAGAAAAGATTTTGTTGTTGGGTTATCAGGAGAGTGTGCGGATGAATTATTTGCTGGTTATCCATGGTTTACTCATGAGGAAATGATAAATGCTAATACTTTTCCATGGTCAAGATCTGTTGGTGAGAGAAAGACAATTCTAAATGATAATCTTAAAAATATTAAAGTTGAGGAGCTTACAAATGAAGAGTACTTGAAAACTTTAAAAGAAGTTCCACATTTGGATAACGAAGATAAGAAGACTTATAGAATGAGAGAATTATTTTATCTAAATTTGAAGTGGTTTATGGTTAATTTATTAAATAGAAAAGATAGATCAAGTATGTATAATAGCTTGGAAGTTAGAGTTCCTTTTGCAGATTATAGAATTGTAGATTATGCTTTTAATTTACCTGTAGATGTAAAACTTTTAGATGGAAGAGAAAAGGGATTATTAAGAAAAGCATTAGTAGGTATACTTCCTGATGAAATAGTATATAGAAAGAAGAGTCCATATCCTAAGACTCATAATCCTATTTATACTAAAATTGTTTGTAGTATAATGAATGAAATATTAAATGATAAAACATCACCTATACTTCAAATAATAAACAAGGATAAGGTTCAAGAAATAGTGGATACTAAAGGAGAGGCGTATAAAACACCTTGGTTTGGACAACTTATGACTGGACCACAAATGATTGCATATTTAATTCAAGTTGATATTTGGTTAAGAGAATATAATGTAGATATATTGCTATAGTTAATATGTAGTAGGTTGAAATAAAGTATAACTGTTATTTAAAGGCAGTTATATTTTATTTTTATTAGCATAAAATTTAGTGAATACAGTTATTGAGATACATTAATAAAAGTATGTATAAAAATATTATTAACATAATTATTTTTTTAATATAGGGGGAGAGAAAATGAAGAAAAAAATTGTTTCATTAATACTTTCAATGTTAATGTTATGTACATTAGCTGGGTGTGGCAATAAAACTGATGGAGATACTTCAGCTGGGGATTCGACTTCAGAAAATGTAGAAGAGAGTAAAGAGAAAGAAAGTGCAAAAGAGCTTGCAGTTGGAATGGTAACTGATGCTGGAACAATAGATGATAAATCTTTTAATCAAGGAACTTGGGAAGGTATAAAGAGAGCAGAATCAGAACTAGGTGTTACAGCTAAATATTTAAAGCCGGCAGGAACAACTGAAGCAGACTATTTAACAGAGATAACCAATCTTATAGAAGGGGACTATCAAATGATAGTAACTCCAGGATATAAATTTGAGACAGCAATAATGAAAGCACAAGATCAGTATCCAGATATTAAATTTGTACTAATAGATGGTTCTCCTAATAATGGTAAAGAGGGAGATGATTATGAAACTAAGGTTGGAAATAATACAATTGCAATATTCTTTGCAGAGCATGAATCAGGATTTTTAGCTGGTGTTGCAGCCTCATTAGAGTTAAGAGAAGGAGAATTAGGGTTTATAGGTGGCATGGAAATTCCAGCAGTACAAAAATTTAATTGGGGTTTCCAACAAGGTGTTAAGTATGCTAATGAAAATTTAGGAACTAATATGACATTAAATAAAGAAAATGTAGTTTATGAGGGATCATTTGATAATGTTGCAGGTGGACAACAAATTGCAGCACAAATGTATGAAAGAGGAGTAAAAGCAATATTTACAGCAGCAGGTGGGGTTGGTGTTGGAGCAATAAATGAAGCTAAAACAAGGGCAAACTCAGGTGAAGAAGTTTGGGTAATAGGCGTTGACGTTGACCAATATGATGATGGTATATATGATGAAGCAAATAACAAATCAATTATTTTAACATCAGCAGTTAAAAAAGTTGATCAAGCATCATATGATATGGTAAAGGATGAGTTAGATGGAAATTTTCAAGGTGGAAAAACATTAACTTTTGATGCTAAAAATGATGGTATTGGTTTACCAGAAGAGAATCCAAATCTTAGTGAGGAAACTTCTAAGAAGGTTTCAGAAGTTTTTGAAATGATAAAAAATGGTGAGATTGTAGTTAAGGATGAACAAGGGGACTTGATAAAATAAAGTAAAATATAATTAAAATTAAGAGTTGTTTACAGTAAAGGTCTAAAGTTGAAAGCGCTCGTGACCTATACTTAAGCAGCTCTTAGTAGTTTGAGAGAACTACAAAGTAAATAACTTTTAAAAGAAAATAACCAAAATAAGGTAAATCGAACTATCGGGGCTATAAAAACGAAAAAAATTCGGGAAATTTTAAATAAAGTGTTGAAAAAACGAAAAATATAGTTTATTATATGAGTATAGTTCGAGGGGAACTTATAAAAGCATAAAAACGTAAAAATAACTCATATAGGTCTCCAATAAGGGGAGACGTTTCTACCGAAAGCCTTAAATTTTCGACTATGAGTGGACTTGATATATGAATCTGTAATTTTAAGATTTAAAGCATATTAATTTCACTTATGAGATTAATATGCTTTTTTTAAAAGAATCATATAGAAAGTTAGAAGTACAATATGGGAGGAAATAAGAATGAAAAAGAAAGTAATTGCATTAGCACTTTCAGCATTAATGCTAACAGGGTTAGTTGGATGTGGAAATAGTGCAGACAGTGGGTCAGGTGATGGAGAGAAACTAGCAGTAGGTATGGTTACTGATGCTGGTACTATTGATGACAAATCATTCAATCAAGGGACTTGGGAAGGAATTAAAAAAGCTGAATCAGAATTAGATGTTACAGCTAAATACTTAAAACCAGGTGGAACAACAGAGTCAGACTATTTAACAGAAATAGCCAACCTTTATGAAGGAGATTATAAGATGATTATAACTCCAGGATATAAATTTGAAACAGCTTTAATGAAAGCTCAAGATCAATATACAGATGCTAAATTTGTAATATTAGATGGATCACCTAACAATGGTAAAGAAGGAGATGCCTTCGAAGCTAAAGTAGGAGATAATACAGTAGCAATTTACTTTGCAGAACAAGAATCAGGATTCTTAGCAGGTGTTGCTACAGCTTTAGAATTAAAAGACGGTGAGCTAGGATTCATCGGTGGTATGGAAATTCCTGCAGTTCAAAAATTCAACTGGGGATTCCAACAAGGTGTAGCATATGCTAACGAAAACTTAGGTACAAGCATGAACATAGCTAAAGAAAACGTAGTTTATGAAGGATCATTTGATAACGTTGCAGGTGGACAACAAATTGCTGCACAAATGTATGAAAGAGGAGTAAAAGCAATATTTACTGCTGCAGGTGGTGTTGGAGCTGGAGCTATAAACGAAGCTAAAACAAGAGCTGCTAATGGTGAAAATGTTTGGGTTATCGGTGTTGACGTTGACCAATATGCAGATGGTATATATGATGAAGCAAACAACAAATCAATTATCTTAACTTCTGCTGTTAAGAAAATAGACCAAGCTGCTTATGATATGATTAAAGCTAATTTAGATGGAACTTTCCCAGGTGGAGAAACATTAACTTTCGATGCTAAGAATGATGGTGTTGGTCTTCCAGCAGAAAATCCAAACTTAAGCGATGAAACAATTAAAACAGTTAATGATATTTTTGGAAAAATTAAAAGTGGAGATATAGTTGTTAGTAGTGAACAAGGGGATTTAATAAAGTAATTTATTAAAAGTTAATATTACAACTAAAAAAAGGTGGGTTATTCCACCTTTTTTGCGTACAAAAATAAAAAAAATCATCAATATAAAACGATGTGGGAAAAAATACTTGTCGTAAAATGTTGAAAATACGAAAGATTTAAATTATAATTATTAATATAGTTCGAGGTTTGTAGATATATTGTATCTTCAAATTTTAATATCATATTTTGCGGTTTAATAATGTACGAATTTTAAGGTATAATTATTATATAGAAAGATAAAGTGAAATATTTTTTAAAATTTAATTAAAAAATCATATAATAAACAAGTTATGTAAAATTTGCAATTTAAATCCTGTTGGGATAAATTGCATAAAATAAAAGAATGAAATTTAGGAGGATATGCCGTGGGATATGTAGTAGAAATGCTTAATATTCGTAAAGAGTTTCCAGGAATTGTTGCTAATGATAATATTACGTTACAATTAGAGCAAGGAGAGATTCATGCTCTATTAGGAGAAAATGGTGCTGGTAAATCAACATTAATGGGAATGCTTTTTGGAATGTATAGACCAGATAAAGGATGTATAAAAGTAAAGGGAAAAGAAGTTAAAATTTCAAATCCTAATATAGCTAATGAATTAGGAATTGGAATGGTTCACCAACACTTTAAATTAGTTGAGAACTTTACGGTAACAGAAAATATTATCTTAGGATGCGAACCTAAAAAACTATTTGGGATAGATATAAAGGGTGCAGCAAAAAGAATAGAGGACTTATCTAAACAATATGGTTTGAATGTTGATCCATATGCCAAAATCGAAGATATATCTGTTGGTATGCAACAAAGAGTTGAAATCTTAAAGATGCTTTATAGAAATGCAGATGTTTTAATATTTGATGAACCTACAGCTGTATTAACTCCTCAAGAAATAGAAGACTTAATTGAAATTATGAGGAATCTTACTAAAGAAGGTAAGTCTATAATTCTAATTACTCATAAATTAAAAGAAATAAAGTCTGCTGCAAATCGTTGTACTGTTATAAGAAGAGGAAAATACATTGGTACAGTTAATGTTAGTGAAACTAGTGAAGCAGAAATGGCTAAGATGATGGTTGGTAGAGAAGTATCATTTAGCGTTGAAAAGGAAGAAGCTAAGCCAAAAGAAGTTGTTTTAAAAATGGACAATCTTTGCGTTAAAAATAATAAAAAGGTTTTAGGACTTAAAAACTTCTCATTAGAAGTAAAAGCAGGTGAAATAGTTGGTATTGCTGGAGTTGAAGGTAATGGACAAACTGAAATAGTGGAAGCTTTAACAGGAATGAGACCGGTTGAGTCTGGAACAATTACATTTAAAAATAAAGATATAACTAAAGAATCTATAAGACAAAGAATAGATGATGGAATGGCTCATATTCCAGAAGATAGACATAAGAGAGGTCTTATTTTAGATTATACTATGGAAGATAATATGGTTCTTAAGGTTTACAAGAATAAGCCATTTTCTAAAAATGGTTTAATAAACAAAAAAGAAATAACAAAGTATGCTAATCATATTATTGAAACTTTTGATGTTAGATCTGGGGAAGGTGGAAAATCTATAGCAAGATCTTTATCAGGAGGGAATCAACAAAAGGGGATAATAGGGCGTGAAGTTGAATCTAATCCAGATTTACTTATAGCTGTACAACCTACTAGAGGTCTTGATGTTGGTTCTATAGAGTATATTCACAAGAGATTAGTAGAACAAAGGGATAGTGGTAAAGCTGTTTTATTAGTATCTCTTGAATTAGATGAAGTATTAAATGTATCTGATAGAATTGCTATAGTAAATAATGGTGAACTTATTGGTATAGTTAATGCTAATGAAACTGATGAAAATGAAGTAGGTCTAATGATGGCTGGAATAAAGAAGGGGGAAAAATAGTGGAAAAGAATCAAGCATTAAAATCTGTTATGGCGGTAGTTTTAGGATTACTTGCAGGTGCTGTCTTAATGTTAGTAATGGGATTTGACCCTCTTGTAGCTTATGATAGTCTTTTTAAAGGTGGATTAAAAAATATTACTAAAATAGGTGATACTATTGCATCAGCAACTCCTTTAATACTTACAGGACTTTCTGTTGCGTTTGCATTTAAGACTGGGTTATTTAATATAGGAACACCAGGTCAAATGTTAATAGGGGGATTTACATCACTAGTTGTTGGATTAACTGTTAATTTACCAAGTATTATATTATTACCTTTAATGGTTTTAGCTGGAATGCTTGCAGGAGCTTTATGTGGAGCAATTCCAGGATTATTAAAAGCAAAGTTTAATGTACATGAAGTTGTTTCTTCAATTATGATGAACTGGATTGTACTTTATTTTACACAATATACAATTCAAAATCATTTTAAGGGAGCAACTGAAGATACATCAAGGGCATTAGCTGTAGGTAATACATTAAAAGCTGAATGGTTAACTAAACTTTTTGGAAATAGTAATGCATTAAATTTAGGTATATTTTTAGCTCTAATAGCTGCATTTGTTGTATGGTTCATATTAAATAAAACTGTATTAGGATATGAATTAAAAGCAGTTGGATTTAATAGATTTGGTGCTGAATATGCAGGTATGTCAGTTAATAGAAATATTATTGTATCAATGATGATAGCAGGTGCTTTAGCAGGTCTTGCTGGGGTAACTCAATATGCTGGATATGCAGATTGTATTCAAACAGGTATTATGCCATCACAAGGATTTAATGGTATAGCAGTTGCTCTTTTAGGTGCTAACTCACCATTAGGAGTTGTATTATCAGCTTTATTCTTTGGTATATTAAATGTTGGTAAGGGTGCTATGTCAATAAAAGCTAACGTTCCAACAGAACTTGCTGATACAATAATGGCAACAATTATTTACTTCTCAGCAACAAGCTTAATAATGGAAAACTTAATTAAGAGATTTAAAAATATTAAGAAAAACAAAACAGTGGTTAACAATAATGAAAGGGCGGTGGAAAAATAATGTGGGATACAATAGTACAAATTTTTCCTTATGCAATTACTTATACAATTCCATTATTAATAACAGCACTTGGAGGTCTGTATTCAGAGCGTAGTGGTGTTGTAAATATTGGATTAGACGGACTTATGATTGTAGGGTCTTTTGCAGGAGCTCTTACAGTATATAAATTACAAGGTTCTGGAGTACCAGGAGCAGTTTGGATTGGACTTTTAGTAGCAGCAATTGCTGGTATGTTATTCTCATTATTACATGCTTTTGCAAGTATAAACTTAAAAGCAGACCAAACTATTAGTGGTACAGCTATTAACTTAATGGCTGGTTCATTAACAATATACTTATGTAATGTTATTGGTAACGGAAGTGGTAGATTACAATTAACTACTATATTCCAAAGAGGAAATGTTCCAGTATTATCAAAGATTCCGGTAATAGGACCATTATTCTTTACAAATACTTATGCAACAACTTGGGTAGTATTATTAATATTAATAATATTCTCAGTATTATTATACAAGACAAGCTTTGGTTTAAGACTAAGAGCATGTGGTGAGCATCCACAAGCAGCTGCAGCAGCAGGTATTAGTGTTGTTAAAATGAGATATATAGGGGTTATGCTTTCGGGTGCCTTTGCAGGTATGGGTGGAGCTATAATTACTATGACTTACTCAAGTGAATTTAATGGAAGTGTTTCAGGAATAGGATTCTTGGCATTAGCAGCATTAATTTTTGGGCAATGGAAGCCGCTAGGAATATTAGGAGCAACGATGTTCTTTGGATTTGCAACTACAGTAGCTAACGTATCACAAGTTATACCAAGCTTAGCAACAATTCCACCAATGTATTTGAAGATGTTCCCTTATGTGGTAACTTTAATTGCATTAGTAATATTCTCTAAATCATCTCAAGCACCGAAGGCTGCGGGAGAACCATTTGATGCAGGAAAGAGATAAATTTATTGGAAACCTACGGGTTTCCTTTTTTTATAAAAAGAGTTAATAATGTTATTCAACAAGTTTAACGTCAGAATCCAAAGTGTAAAAAACTTTTAATATGCTAATTAAATACATTTTATATGTTTAATAAAAAATTTTCAAAATAGAATACTAATATATTAAAAAGGTAATATTATTTTAATTTTACTATTTTTGGAATAAAATAAATGTAATGATTGATGAAGAAGTGTATTATATTACGAACTAAAGAGCAGTGAAATTTTCACTGCTCTTTTAAATTTATGATATATTATCGACATCAGTTTAAAACAAAGCCAAAATTTAAATATTATTATTCTGAGAAGTTTTTATTTTTTTGAAAGTAATTCTATAAATTCTTTTTTAGATTCTTCATTTTCAAACACGCTATTAGGAATTATAGGAGTATATATTAAAGAGTTATTATCACTTCTAAAAATATATATACAATCTTCAAATTCTAAAATATTTTTTATATTATTAAATGAAAATTTATCTATATGATTATTGGAAAATTTATAGATTATTTCATTTTCACATATTTCTAATTCTTTTTCTGGTAGAACCTTATATGATAATATTAATCTTTTAATTATTTTACTTGAAATTGAAAAATATATTTCAGGAATATATATAAAGAATATAGCAGGAATTAAAGTTTCAAATGAAACTAATATTATTTGTATATTTGTTATTTTATGATTAAACCAAAAAAAACACGCTATTAAAAAAATTATTAAAAAAATTATTGGAAATATTTTTTTTAATATTTTAAGTTTCAATTTTTCTGCTTTTAAGCAATTAGTATATTGATCAATAGTATTAGTATAAATAAATTTCATAATTATCCTCCTATCTATGGTCTAATATGATAGTAAATTAAATTATACCATAATTTTTTAATTATAATTAATCTTTATTTAGTTTAAGGAGTTGTATATATGAAAAAAATTTTAACTTTTTTCATAAAAATAATAATATTCTTAATAATGCTTTTTATTATTATAGCTTGGATTTATTTATTTTATTATTTGAATAAAGTAACCTCTAAATAATATAGAGAACTAACACGATAACCAGATACAAATGACACTATTCTTACTAAAGGGAAGTTTAAAAAGAATTTACCAATAGAGCAACTGCTATTTAAGTATAATGAATTTATGTGGAAAAATAGATATACTAAATAGATTCTATTAATAAAACGTTTAATTATGTTGAAATGTTAAATAGAGTATATTTAATGAATAACTTTAAATTAAGACGGCTAATGTAATTGAAGATAATAATGTAGAAAAAGAAACATTATTATTTATGGAGAGAAAATGAATAAAGTGTATTTAGATATGACAAAGAGAACAAATTGTTTAGCTATATGTATAGAAGATGCGGAAGTCATTGCATCAGGTACTACTGTTTACTATATGGATTCAAATGATAAAAATGAAACTTATCAACAATATGCTGATGAGTATGATATACATTTTATTTTTGATGATGATATTGTTGAATTATCATTTTATACAGTTCCTCAAGTAGATGTTTTCGCAAGAGATAGGCAAGGTGGTTTAATTGGAACTGTTGGTTCATTTACAGATTTACAAAGTGATTTACCAATATGCTATGTCAATAAAAATAAGGAGTGTTTTCTAATGGCAAATAGTGGGAAAGAGTTTTTGGAAAGATGTAAAAGTTGGAAAAATAACGGATTTAAATTTATGTTCTCTTATAAATTTCAATTTAGAGATTAGAATTAGGGGAACAATTTTAATATATTGAGATTTAAAGGGATATCCAATTGGATATCCCTTTATGTTATATATTTTTTAAAAACAAAGTTAAATTAATATCAAGTAATGATGCTGTATCAGAATTCTATTCTACATACTTTGTAAAATAAATATTTTATTTTTCGGTCATACTGGTATGCGCAATTTATTTAGTTAGTTCTGATTCCTTTAACACTGCAACAGCAAGTAGTCTAGGACCAGAATGTATTCCTACGGCTGGAGTAATAGTACCAGAATACATAAAGGTAGTATTTTTATGTTTTGAAAGAATATCTTCTAGTTTTTTAGCTTCGTCTTCCATAGTTCCTGTCATAATGATTACTTTACCCTTACCTTGATCCAATATGTTTGTAGCTAAATCAAGTAATGTATTAAAAGCTTTCTTTGAACCTCTAACCTTTGAGTGATTAGTATATTTACCATCATCATCCATAGTAATAATAGGTTTTAAATTTAAAAGTTGCCCAACACTTCCAGTAACTTTTCCAATTCTTCCACCCTTAATTAAATATTCTAAAGTGTCTACGGTAAAGTACATTGAAGTATCTTCTCTTAATTTAGGAATAGCAGTGCAAATATATTCAAAATCTTTGCCGCTTTCAATCATTTTACCAATTTCAATAACAGATAAACCTACGGCCATAGATAAGATTTTAGTATCAAATACAAAGCTAGTAATTTTATCTTCATATTCAGAAGCAGCTATTCTAAAACTATTTATTGTTCCAGAAAGTCCAGATGAAATAGGCATAGCTATAACATGTGTATAACCTTCATTTGATAGAGTTTCATATATATCACAAATATCTTGAACAGAAGGCATTGAAGTAGTAGGTAACTCTTCATTTAACCTAGAATAAACTTCATTTGCTGTTATTGTAATTCCATCTATATATTCTTCAGCTTTATATATTATTTTTAATCTAGCCACATGAATGTTATACTTTTCTATATATTCTAAAGGTAAGCCACAAGTACTATCAGTAATTAAAGCTATTTTTTCCATTATATCTCTCCTTATCAAATCATAATAAAAATATTTGAAAATCAAACTATATAAATATAATACCATCCATTTTATCATAATGCAAGATGTAGTTTTAAAAACTATGTGATATTTTTTAGTTAATTTAATAAAATAATATATGGAAAATTGAAGAAATATATTATAATGAAATATATATTAATTTTGGGGATATAAAACAAAAAGGGGGATCATTTAATGAAAAAAATAAAAATTGCATTGTTAGGACTAGGAAATGTAGGGAGAGGTGTATATAAAATATTACACCAAAATAAAGAAGAGATTATTAAAAGATCAGGTTATGAAATTGAAATTTCTAAGATTTTAGTAAGAGATTTAAAAAAAGGTAGAGGTGTAGATGTCTCAGAAGATATTTTAACTACAAATTTTGAAGAAATATTAAATGATGATTCTATAAAGATTGTAGTTGAAGTAATGGGAGGAATAGAGCCAGCAAGAGAATATATGTTAAAAGCTATGGAGGCTAAAAAACATATAGTTACTGCAAATAAGATGTTACTTGCAACTGAAGGTAATGAAGTATTTGAAAAGGCTGAAGAAATGGGAGTTATGTTCCAATATGAAGCTAGTGTTGCAGGAGGAATACCAATAATTAATGGTATTAATGAAAATTTAACTGCAAATAAGATAAATGAGTTATATGGAATAGTTAATGGAACAACTAACTATATATTAAGCAAAATGGAGCTTGAACAATTAGAGTTTGATTATGTATTACAAGAAGCTAAGGAAAAGGGGTATGCAGAAGCAGATCCAACATCAGATATTGAAGGATATGATGCTCAATATAAGCTTGCAATACTTGCTTCATTAGCATTTGGAACAAAAGTAGATATTAAGGATGTATATAGAGAAGGAATAACTAAGATAAAACCAATAGACATGAAATATGCAAGCGATTTTGGAATGTCAATTAAGCTATTAGCTATTGCTAAAGATAAAGATGGAAAAATTGAGTTAAGAGTTCATCCAACTATGATTCCAGAAACACATCCACTTGCTAATGTTTATGATTCTTTTAATGCAATATTTATAAATGGAAATGCTGTTGGAGATTTAATGTTCTATGGTAGAGGAGCAGGTGATATGCCAACAGGAAGTGCTGTTGTAAGTGATATAATTGCTATTTTAAGAAGAAATATAGATATTAAAAATGAAAACCCAATTATTAGAAATAACTTGTGGGAAAAAGAAGTTAAAGATATTAATGATGTAGAAAGCAGATATTATATAAGAGTAACAGTTGAAGATAAGCCAGGTGTATTAGGGCAAATAACTACTATTTTTGGTTCAAATAGAGTAAGCTTAAAATCTCTTATTCAAAAGGGAAGAAAGCATGATGAAAATCTAGAAGTTACTTTAGTTTTAATAACACATAGAACTAAGGAAGCTTTAATAAATGATTCTATAGAGAAATTATATGATTTAAGAACTGTAAAAGAAGTAGAAAATATAATAAGAATAGAAGAGTTTAACTAAACTGCGAAATAAAGATTAAGTCTGCAATTTAAGCTAGCCCTTCTAAAGTTAACGACTTCTCAAACAAATTTGTAGCAGGAGTCGTTAAATATAAGTCGTCTAACTAAGAAAACAGTCAAGAGAAAAAATGAAATATTAACTTAGAGGAAAGTATTGAAATTAACATCTAGAATCAATTATATAAATTCAAAGTAAAAATTTCACCGATTCCGGGAAAAGTAATATTCCATTTTTCGTTCTCACTGTAGTTTGCAGTTTATTTCTATTTTACATATTTAGAGTAGAGACTAACTAGAAGTTGAATGTGGAATTCTTCATCAAGGATAATTCTTTTAAGTACAGCATTTATATCTTCATCATAAATTTTAGTTATAGTTTCTTTATATTGTTTAATAGCAGCCTTTTCATCTTGAATATCTATAGTGAGAATATCTTTAATTGATGAAGTATTATAATCTACTAATTTACCAGACCAATAATTTTTCTTTTTATTGTTAATCCAATAACCAGGTTCACCACCTAATAGAAGTATTATTTCTCCAAGTAATTCTAGATGATGCATTTCAACGATAGAAATACCTCTTATAGTTTCAGAGATTTCTTTATTTTTATAAGTTAATGCTATTTGATGATAAGTATATTGTGCTATAGCATCAAATTCAGAAACATTACTAGCATAATTAAGTAATATTAAATCAATATAATTAGGATTTTTTTCTTTAACTTTAACTTCAGGATAAGGAAGATTAACTGAATACATTTGTAAGCTCCTTAAAATTAATAGTAGTATATTATTATATATTATGAATTAAAGGATATAAGTGCTAAGTAAATAGATAAATTAATAAATAACAAATTTTTTAGTAGGAAGGAAAATAAAATATGAATATAAATTTTTATATGCCAACTAAAGTATTAATGGGAAAAAATATAGTTGTTGATAGTTCAGATATATTAAAAGAATATGGAAATAAAGCATTAATAGTTACAGGAAGACATTCATCTAAGGCTAATGGTTCTTTAGATGATGTAAAGAAATCATTAGAGTTATCAAATATAGATTATATAGTTTTTGATGAAATAGAAGAAAATCCATCATTAGAGACTATTGAAGAAGGAGCATTATTAGGTAAAAAAAATGATGTTAATTTTGTAATTGGAATTGGTGGTGGATCACCTCTAGATGCATCTAAAGCTATAGCTGTCATGATAAAGAATCCTGACTTAACTAAGGATACAGTGTTAACAGATAAAGCCTTAGAAGCTATAGATGTGATTGCAGTTCCAACTACTGCTGGAACAGGAAGTGAAACAACTCAATACTCTATTGTAACTGTACATAGAGAAAAGACAAAGAGGAATTTAGGGCAAAGTGTATTTCCTAAATTAGCTTTATTAGATGCAAGTTATATGAGAAATATGAATTTAGAAACAACTATAAATACTGCGATTGATGCTTTATCACATTTAGTAGAGGGATATTTAAATGTAAATGCAAATTTCTTTACTGATGCTTTAGTTGAAAAGGCATTAAAGTTATGGGGAGAATGTATAGATTCTTTATTAAGTAAAAGTTTCACTTTTGAAGTAAGAGAAAAATTTATGATTGCGTCTACTATAGCTGGGATGGTAATTGCACAAACAGGAACTAGTTTACCACATGGCATGGGATATAGTTTAACTTATTTTAAGGGGCTACCTCATGGAATTGCAAATGGATGTTTATATAGAGAGTATTTAAAGGTTTTTAAGGATAAAGAAAAAGTAAATAATATATGGAAATACTTAGGATTATCTTCTTGGGAAGAATTAGATAATATATTAGAAAAATTGATAAAAGTAGATATAAAAATATCTAATGAAGAAATAAAAGAATATACTGATGGTATGTGGAATAATAAAGCTAAATTAAAAAATCATACAGAAGAAATAACATATGAAGAAATATATAATATTTATAAAAATAGCCTTTCTTAGTAAATAAAATAAAAAAACCTCTTAAATAGAGGTTTTTTTATTTAAGGTATTAATCTAGATATTACTTTATATAATCTTTGATAGCTAAATAAGTTAAAGCTGTTTTCAAGAGCATTTTCCTCATTTATAAGACCTTCATAAACAAAAGTTTTATTTTCTATTTCTAATAAATCCATAGGTTTAATTACTTCAGGACGCTTGTCCGTTTTATAGATACCACTATTTATTAATAGTTCAGCTACAAATTGAGAACAGAAATAATAATATTCTCTTTTATGAGGTTTATTGAAATATGCTGTCACGGTTCCAAGAACACTATATTTATAGTCATCTTTATTTTCAAAAAATTTATTAATTTCGTTTTGTAAAAATTGAAATTGTTCTTCAGTAATATTAATTTTATATACTAAGCACCTGCTATTTGGATACATAGCGAACACTCCATCATATAAATTTTCTTCAACAAGACCAGCCGGTAAAACTTTACTTGGAATTTTGCGACCGAATGAAAACATTTGAGTGAAGGAACTATCAAGAGATAAAGATACATGAGAGTATTCTTTTTGTGTAAAAAGTGCAATTATGTTAGAAAACATAGTTCCAGTTCTAGATAAAACTATGTATATATCTCTATTATTCAAATTTAAATCCCCACCTTTTATTTTATACTCCTTATTTTACACTAAATTTATGTAACTGTTAATAATTTTTTAACAAAATTCAAATAAAGTTTTAATTAAATAACTTTATTTATTAATAGTCGTGTGTTATTATGTACAATAAAGCAATAAAAGAAAATTTTGCAAAATGGAAAGGAAGATAATTTAAATGGAATTTAAATTTACTTTTGCTGATAAAGAATATATTTTAAATGAAGATAATCTTGATTATTTTGTTAATGATGAAGAAAATCCAATTAAAGGTATAGATGAGAAGAGAATAATAGAAATATTACATAATAGTGAAAATGTTGAATTTATAAAGGCATTTTTTGATTTTCCATGTGAAAACTGCAATGAAGGTGTGGAAGAAAAGAAAAAGTTTTTTGATTTTTTAGGATTTAATTTTTACATATATACTAAAAATCAAGAATATGTAGTAAGTACTTTAGATAAAGAGTATGAAGGTCTATCTTTTAAAAGATTAATGAAAAGTAGAAAAATAGATAATAGTTATATTGTAATGATAAATGTTTGTAAGCACTGTGGAAGTTATTCTATAGAAATTGAAGAATTTGAAGTTTAGTAAAAAAAGGCTAGTTATATATTATTAATAATATATAACTAGCCTTAAGTTTTTATGAAAAAAATACTATTATATGATATTTTCTTTATTTATGGTACAGTCTATATTAGTATTTAATATTGAATTAAATGATTTTCTTGTACATAAAAAAGAAATAAATAAACATCCAATTTCGCAGATAAGAGGGGATATCCAAATTCCTTTTCCTCCCAATAATAATATACAAAGAACCAATGAAATAATTATTAATATGAAGCCTCTTGATAAAGATATTATAGTTGCAAATAGTGGTTTTTCAATTGAAACACAAAAGCCAGAGCATAAAATATTAAAGCCTAATAATAGAAATGATGTAGAATATAATCTAAAGGCTAATATAGAATCTCTTATTAATTTAGAACTTCCATCAGTAATAAATAAGCTAACTATTTTTGGAGAAAATATTAAACATAATATAAAAATAGTTAAAGAAATTAAGGTAATTATTTTAAATGAAAGTTTAAGTAAATATTTAATTGAATTTATATCTTTTTTTCCGTAATAATAACTACATAAAGGTTGAACACCTTGAGTGGAACCTATCATAGTCATAAGAACTAAGGTAGATACATAGCAAATTATGCTATATGTAATAATACCATTTTCACCTATAACTAGTAATATACATTGATTAAAAATTAAAATCACTATTCCAGATGTTAATTCTGTTACTCCATCTGGAAAACCTATCTTAATAATTCTTTTTAGAATATTAAATGTTGGCTTGAATTTTACTAATTTTAATGTTGATTTTTTTCGTAAAAAATGACTAGCAAAAAATAAGAAAGATGCTATTTGTGAGATTCCAGTGGCAATAGCAGCTCCTTTTACGCCAAGTCCTAACTTTATTACAAAAATATAATCTAATATTATATTTGTAATAGCAGAAATAATAACGCCTATAATTGCAAGATGAGGAAAGCCATCAGCCTTAGTTAAAACTTCTAAACAATAGGAAACTATAAAAAATACATTGAATAATACAATTATACTTAAATAATCTCTTACTATTGTAAAGGTATTTTCAGTAGCACCAAGAAAATATGCTATATTGTCCATAAATAATAATGTAAAAATTAAAAGAATAAACGAAAAGACGAGCATAATTAGTAGATTATAAGAAAATATTTCTCGAGCTTTTTTTAGTTCTTTTTTGCCTAAATGAATAGATACTAATGTAGAAGTACCAGTTGCAAAAAATATTGAAGAGGCAAATATAAGATTAATAAATGGCATTGATAAATTTACACCAGCTAAAGCAGTAGCACCAACACCTCTTCCCACAAAGATACCATCAATAATGGTATAAATTGAATAAACCCACATAGCAGTAATAGATGGAATTAAATTTTTAAAATAACTTCTTTTTAATAGTTTGTCTTTAGAATTTTTCATAATAATCACTCCTATGTAAAAATATAACCGATATTAAAAGGTTTATCAAATAAAGAATTTATTTTTAAGAATTATATATAGAGGTTTGGTAGAAAATAATATAGAAGGGAGCGTGTCTTATATATGAGTACTGATAAATTAAAGGATAAAAAATATCAAAAAGGAGAGAGAAGACAAAAACTTCATCAAAATCAAGATAATGTAGGGAATGACAAAAATCCTAGTCAATATAAAAGTTTTGATGGAGAACCTCTTTAAATCAAATTCTCCTACAATACTACATAAATTTATATTTAAAGAGCTTAACTTGAGAGTTAGGCTCTTTTTTGATATCATAATAATGATAAAGTTTACAGGGAGGAAATATTCATGAAAAGAATTTTTAAAAAAGGGGTTATATTAATTGGAATAAGTGCTATGATTATTGGAATTGTAGGGTGCACAGATAAGAAAACTACAAATAATGATAATAATGAGGTTGTAGGTACAACTGTAGAATCACCAGGAGAATTACCAATAGCAACAATTGTAGTTAAAGATTTTGGAACTATAAAAGCAGAATTATATCCAGATAAAGCTCCAAATACAGTTAATAATTTTATATCTCTAGCTAATTCAGGTTTTTATGATGGATTAATATTTCATAGAGTAATTAAAGGGTTTATGAATCAAGGCGGAGATCCGGATGGAATAGGAACAGGTGGTCCAGGATATTCAATTAAAGGTGAATTTAGCAAAAATGGTTATACAAACAATGATTTAAAACATACAGCTGGTGTTTTATCAATGGCAAGATCAGGAGATCCAGATTCAGCAGGAAGTCAATTTTTCATAATGGCAGATACTGCAAAACATCTTGATGGTGAATACGCTGCTTTTGGAAAGGTAACTGAAGGTATGGATGTAGTAGAAGCTATTAATTCAGCTGAAACAGATAGAAATGATAAGCCTTTAAATGATGTAGTAATTGAAAGCATTACAGTTGATACAAAAGGTGTAAACTATAAAGAACCAGAAAAGGTAAACTAAATAAACTGCGAACTACAGTGAGAATGAAAAATGGAATATTACTTTTCCGGTAAGTGGTGAAATTTTCGCTTTGAATTTATATAATTAATTCCGTAAAATTTACTAAAGATTTTAAACTAGCTAGCGCGTCAAACAGTAAAATCTTCTTCACTATTTTTCTTATTTCCCCGACTTAAAGTTAACGACTCCTGCTATAAATTTGTAGCAGGAGTCGTTAACTTTAGAAAAATTCGGCTTAAATTGCAGACTTAAGCTTTAATTCGCACTTTTATTCAAGTATACTGAAAAGTATCTAGCTTATAAATATAGTGCTTCCAGAAGGGACATTATAATAAATCCATTTTGCATGCTTTGTAGCAAGTCTTACACAACCATCAGTTAATCTCATACCTAAACGAGAATCTCTTATACTACCATCTAAATTATAAGGAATTGAATGAAATAAATAATTATCTTTTATTTGTGTATAATATAGACATCTAAAACCACGAGCTTCTCCAAAAGAATACCCTTTAGGTCCTGCATAAAAAATACCTTTTATAGTAGGAGAACTAGGTCTTCCTACAGTACAAATAAAGCTATTTTCTAAATCCCAATAATGAGTAGTACCTTTAAATATATTTGTTTTAAAGTTTTCAGTATCAACCCATATAAAATATTTAGTTTTACTGGAAAAATCACTTTTGTTTATTTTCTCTAAAACATCATTAGTATAAGAACTAGGGGTTTTTAATGTATCTGATACAATTGTTAGATTTTGACGTGATGAGTGATATAAATTTCTAACTTTAGATATAAACTTCATAAAATATACTCCCAAAAAAGTTTTATAGTATATTTTACGGTTATAAAAAATAAATGTTAAATGTAATAATATTTATTTAAGGAGGGATTAGTTTTTTATGAACAATAGAAAAAGTCAAAAAGATAATAATTGGAGAATAGTTACAAGTACCTTTAGTGCAATAGTTTCAATTTTAATAATTATTTCGATAGTAGTTTCAATGGGAAACAAATTAATTATAAAGGACGAAAAAATAAAAATAATTGGAATGTCTTCAATGACAATATATAGGTATGAAGTACTAGAAATTGAATTGTTAGATGATATGCCTAAAAGTATAAAAAAATTAAAAGGTGGATTAGAATGTTATATTGGTTTATATAAACTTGATAATGGAGAAGACGCATATGTGTATAAAGAAAATCTGGAAGGGCCTTTTATAAAAATTAGTTGCAAGGATAAAAAAATATATATGTCCTTTAGTAAAGATGAGACGATAAAAACATATAATAAATTAATAGAATTTATTGTGAATAAATCGTGAAATCGTTTAAAAAAATTCTATGATAGTGTATAATTTTTTTATATGGGGGTGTGTTTATGAAAGTAATAAAAAAGGATGGTAGAATAGAAAATTTAGAAATTATTAAAATAAGAAGTAGTATATTAGGTGCATCCATAGATAGCGATACAATAATAAATGAATCTGATTTAAAGGTAATTAGTAATAGCGTGGTAAAAGTATTACAAGGAATAAGAGGTAATGATGGGATTACATCAACGTATGAAATTTTTGCAATAATCATAGAAACTCTTAATAAGGATGGATTTAATGATATCGCAATGTCTTATCTAGGAAATAAGAGCAAGAATGTCAGATAAAAATAGTTTGTAGCTTATAATATTAATTTTTAATTTCTATTATGAGTTACAATCTATTTTTTTGATAATAATATTATAGGAGGTGTAATAAATGAAAGTAATAAAAAAAGACGGAAGATTACAGGAATTAGATCCAAAAAAAATTGAAGTCAGCATATTAAACTCAACAAGAGATCAAAAGTCATTATTAAATGAGTCAGATGTAAAAATAATAGTAGAAGATGTGGTGAGTTGTATTAAGAGAATTAGAGGAGAAGAGTACAATACATCAAGTTATGAAATTACAGGAATAGTTATAAGTATATTAGCTAGAGATGGATTTGATGATGTAATTAGTTCATTTGTTGGATATAAAAAATAAATTTATACTTATATATCCTCATCGTACAATAGAAAGTTAGTATTTTTATGATGATATAATTCAATTATATGTTATAATAAAACAGAATTTTATTGTAAGGAATGGTGGAGGAGTTTATGTATAAATTAATAGCAATTGATATGGATGGAACACTTCTTAAAAGCGATAAGTCAGTTTCGGAAAGAACAAAAAAAGCTATAAAAGCTGCGAAAGATAAAGGTGTTCATGTTGTAATTGCAACAGGTAGACCAATTGATGGAGTAACAAGATATTTAGAAGAGCTTGACATGTTTGGAGAAAATGATTGCGTATTAAGCTATAATGGTGGACTAGTTTTAAAAACTAAAAGTAGAGAAGTGATTTCTAAAGTAGTATTAACAGGAACAGATTTACATTATTTACATAATCTAAGTAAGGAATTAGGTGTTAATATTCATGCCTTTTCAGAAGTACATGGATTAATAACTCCTAAAAATAGTAAGTACACAGAAGTGGAAGCAAACATAAATGGTATAAATATAGGAATAAATGATTATTCAGAAATAGAGGATGATCATTCTATAGTTAAGGTTATGATGATTGATGAGCCAGAAGTTTTACAAAAAGCTGTAGATAATTTACCAAAAGAGGTTTATGAAAAATATACTGTTGTTAGAAGTACACCATACTTTTTAGAGTTTTTAAATAAGGCTGTAAATAAGGGAACTGGTGTTGAATTATTAGCAAAGCATTTAGGAATAAAGCAAGAAGAAATAATGACTTTTGGTGATGCTGGAAATGATCTTGATATGATAGTATATGCTGGTATGGGTGTTGCAATGGCTAATGCATTTGATGAAGTAAAAGAAGCTGCAAATTATATTACGGATTCGAATGATGAAGATGGAGTTGCAACAGCAATAGAAAAGTTTGTACTTAAATAAAATATTAATTATAAAATAAAAGTCTGCTATAAAGCAGACTTTTATTTTATAATTAATATGGAATTGGTATTAAGTAGCCTACAAGTATAAGAATTAAATCCCACATAAAAATTCCTATAGAAGAATAAAAAAAGAATTCCTTAAATTTTATCTTAAATATTCCAGCTATAAGAGAAATAAAACTTCTTACAGGAGGAATAAATCTTCCTATTAAACAAGCTTTATTCCCATATTTCTGAGATATTTCCATTGTCTTATTAAAAGCTTTTTGAAGCTTAGGAAATTTATTGTAAAGATAATCATACAGTTTACTTCCGAACTTATAAGCTATTAAGTAGAAAAGAATATTACCTAAAATTGAAGCAGAAATAGTTAATAAAAATACATTAAAAAAGTTAAGGTCATTTATAGTTATAAAAATACCTATAGATGGTAATAGAATAGTAGAGGGAATACCACTTAAATTTAATGATTCTAAAAACATTATTATAAAAATAATAAATATACTATGATTACTTAGTATGGACAGTACTTCTTCTATATTCATTAGTTTTCTCCTTCAAGTAAAATTTAAGAATATTATATCATATAACTACTCACATACATTTATAAAACTGAAACTTTTGACATTAAATAGGCCCTTATCTGTAATTTTGATATCTGGTATTACAGGTAATGATAAAAATGATAATGATAAAAATGGATTAAATGTAATATCAGGAGCTATAATCTTTAAGGCGTAATGTAATTTGTTTAAGTCAGAAATAACCTCATTAGATTTTCTAGAAGTTATTATTCCACCTATTTCTAAAGAGATAGAGGCTAAAATAATTCCATCCTTAACAATAATTATTCCACCATTAATATTTTTTAATTCCTCAATTGCAAATAACATATCACTATCATTAGTACCACAAACAATTAAGTTATGAGAATCATGGGCTATAGTTGTTGCAATAGCTCCAGATTTAATATCCAATCCCTTTAAAACTCCAAGACCTACATTTCCAGTATTTTTATGACGTTCTATAACAGCTATTTTTAATAAATTATCACTTGTTGTACCGCTAACAAATTCTTCGTTAAGGTTTAATTTCTTTATATCAAGTCTTAAATGGTTACTTTCTAATTTATTTGGTATTAGCTCTATAACATTTAATATTGATTTGTTTTTTATATCTATTTTAAGAAGATCTTTTGTAAGCTTAGGTAATTTAATAGAATTATTTAAAGACTTAAGTGATGTAGAATTATTAGAGTTACTTACAGCATCTATAAGTTTATTATTAGATACTACTAATTTACCATTTTTATATACAGAGTTAATTTTAAATTCTTCAAGATTATCAAGAATAATAAAATCTGCGATATATGAAGGAGCTATAGCACCCTTATTATTTAATTTATAACATTCAGCAGTATTTAAGGTTGCCATTTGAATTGCAATTTCAGGAGCAAGTCCATTTTCTATGCACATTTTAATAGAAGTATCTATACTACCGTTTTTAGCTAAATCATCAATATGCTTATCATCAGTACATAAGCAAAGACGTCTACTATTAAATATGGAAGCACCTTTAATTAAATTATTTAAATTTTTTGCAACTGTTCCTTCTCTCATTAATACATATATTCCACGACGAACTCTGTCAACTAAATCAGTATAGGTTGTACATTCATGATCGGTTTTAATATTTGCTGTTGAATATACATTAACTTTATGCTCTGTTAATCCAGCACCATGTCCATCTATTATACAATTATTTGATATTGCATCGTAAAGTTTATTTATCATGTCATCATTGCAGTTTGCAACAGAAGGATAGTCCATAACTTCAGCAAGACCTAACACATTTGAGTTTGAGTAGAATGGTTTTAAATCATTACTATTTAGTATTGCACCTGAATTTTCAAATGATGTAGATGGGACACAAGAAGGAAGCATAAAATAAAAATCAAATGGAAGATTTTTAGAGGAATTTATCATAAATTCAATTCCAGCTTGTCCCATAACATTTGCTATTTCATGTGGATCTGTAATTAACGATGTAACACCATGTAATAATGCAGTTTTATAATACTCATTAGGAGTAAGCATAGATGATTCTATATGAGCATGAGAATCAATTAAACCTGGACAGATAAACTTACCGGTACCATCAATTTCTATTTTTCCAGTATATTCGCCAAGACCAACGATGAATCCATTTTTTACAGCTACATCGCATATAAAAGAATTGCATTGAAATACATCAATTACAGAAATGTTTTTAACAACTAAATCACAAGGAATATTTTTATTAGCTGCTTTAATATTATCAATAAGAACCTCTTTATTCATTTAATTAATCCACCTTTACAAACAATAATACAATTAACCTTCGTGGATTTTTTTCTTCATAGTTATATCATTTACGGTGATATAGTAGAGACGCTCAAACCATATTTTCGAGCTTATACGAAGGTTATTTTTATCATTATATGATTATTAGTTTTTAGTGTCAAAGAGAATTTGTGGAAATTAAAAATCTACAAAGATTAATATTAATAATAAATATTCTAAATTTGTAAAAAATATGATTTAATATGTATGTAAGGGGGGGATGCTATGCCAATAAAAATTCCAAGAGATTTACCTGCATTTAAGGTTTTATCTGATGAGAATATATTTGTAATGAATAATGAAAGAGCAGGGAAACAAGATATAAGACCATTAAAAATTGCAATATTAAATTTAATGCCCAAAAAAATTCAAACTGAAAATCAATTACTTAGGTATTTATCTAATACACCACTTCAAGTGGAAATAAAACTGCTACAAACTGAAAGTTATAGATCCACACATACATCTTTTGAACATATGGAAAGGTTTTATAGCTTTTTTAATGATATAAAGGAAGATAGATTTGATGGATTAGTAATTACAGGGGCACCAGTTGAGCAGTTAGAGTTTGAAGATGTTATGTATTGGAATGAGTTAAAAGAAATAATGGAGTGGAGTAAGAGCAATGTATTTTCTACTTTGCATATTTGTTGGGGAGCACAGGCTGGATTAAATTATCATTATGGAATTCCTAAATACCAATTAGATAAAAAAATGTTTGGTGTATTTAAGCATTATATAAATGATACAACGGCTGATCTTACGAGGGGGTTAGATGATGTGTTTTATGCTCCACATTCTAGACATACTGAAGTAAGAAGAGAAGATATAGAAAAGGTTTCTGAACTTGATATTTTATCAGAATCCGAAGAAGCCGGAGTATTTATAGTAGCCAATAAAAATAGAAGACAAATTTTTGTTAGTGGCCATTTAGAATATGAAAGAAATACATTAAGTGATGAGTATTTTAGGGATGTTAATAAAGGGTTAGGAATAGACATGCCTAAAAATTATTTTCCTGATAATGATTCAAATAGAGAACCCATGGTTACATGGAGAGGAAGTGCTAATGTAGTTTTTAGTAATTGGTTAAATTATTGTGTATATCAAAATACTCCGTATGACTTAGGTAAATTGTAGTTATAAATAGTATTTTAAGAGAAATACATGAAATTAAATTACTGAAAATGAAGAGGTTTTTTCTTATTAGTATTTGGTGAAAGGTGAGGTTAACCCCACCTTTTTATTATTTTATAAATAAAATAATAATTTGTACTACTAATATATTTAAGTATTAAAAGCATATATTAAGATAAATTTCAAGTCGTGTTTTTTTAGTTTTTATGTAGTATAATGAAAAAAGTTGCTAAGGTTTATGAATAAAAAAGCAAAAAAGGATAATATAGGAAAAACTATAAAATCTAAAGATATTTAAAGTGCTTGTAAGAAAAAATACAATAAATCCTTAAAAATAAGAAAAACAATATATTGTGTTTAAATTGAAAAGGTAGTACAATATGTTGTGTATTTAAGAGGATAGTATTAATATAAGCACTATTTTTTTGTGTAAATTATCAGAAAATTTAATTGCATAATATAAATTAAATTAAGCATTAATTTAAAGAAAAATAGTAAAAAAACATAAATTTTAAAGATTATTTAATATAATCACCTTCGGTATGTTATGAAAATAAATATCGATTAGTGTATAATTAGCCTTTAAATTAATGACTTATTTAATTGATAGTGAGTATTTAAAATATACTGAAGTTTAGGGAGTGGTATTATTGAAAGTTATTAAAAGGGATGGAAGTACAGTAGAATTTGATAAGAGTAAGATAAGGGAAGCGATTACCAAGTCTATGAAGAATGGAAGTGGAATATTATTGCCGGATATAGCAAGACTAATAGCTAATGATGCAGAAAAATATTTTAGTAAACAAGACGACATTGCGACTATTTATAAAATTGAAAGCTACGTATATGATAGATTAGTTCATTACGGACAAGCTGAAACGGCAAGAGCATACGAAGGTTATAGAGCTGTACAAGAGTTTAAGAGAAATACTAACACTACAGATGATAGTATATTAGAATTACTAAGTAAAAAGAATGAAGATGTAATGAAGGAAAATTCAAATAAAAATCCTGTTGTATCTGCAACTCAAAGAGACTTAATTGCAGGGGAAGTATCTAAAGATATTGCAAGAAGAAAGCTTATTCCTGCTCACATAGTTCAAGCACATGATGAAGGGGCAATTCATTGGCATGACATGGATTATACTATATCACCAATGTTTAACTGTTGCTTGATAAACTTAGAAGATATGTTTGTTAATGGAACTGTTATAAATGAAAAATTGGTTGAAGAGCCAAAAAGCTTTGGAACAGCTTGTACAGTAGCTACACAAATTATAGCTCAAGTTTCATCTAATCAATATGGTGGGCAAAGTATTACTATTAAGCATTTAGCAAAGTATCTTAAAGTAACTGAAGAAAAAGCATTTAAACACTATATGGAAATGCTTAATGATGAAGAACTTGCTAATAAGTTAGCCAAAGATATGAAGATGAAGGAGCTTAGAGATGGCGTTCAAACTATAAGATATCAATTATCTACATTGCAAACGACTAATGGTCAGGCACCTTTTTCTACAATTTATCTAGAAATAGAGGAAGGTCATCCTTATGAAGAAGAAATGGCCATGATTTGTGAGGAAATGATAAGACAAAGACTTGAAGGGATGAAAAACTACAAAGGTCAAGAAATTGGAGAAGCATTCCCAAAATTAGTTTATGTTTTAGATGAACATAATTGTCTTGAAGGTGGCAGATATGATTATATAACTAAGCTTGCAGCTAAATGTACAGCTAAGAGATTAGTTCCAGATTATCAAAGTGCTAAGATAATGAGAGAAAATTATGAAGGAAATACTTTCCCACCAATGGGATGTAGATCACACTTAAGCCCATGGAAAGATGGAGAAGGAAATTATAAGTGGTATGGTAGATTTAACCAGGGTGTGGTTAGCCTTAATTTACCACAAATTGCTATAATAGCAGATAGAGATATGGAAATGTTTTGGGAGATGCTAGATCAAAGATTAGAACTTTGTAAAAATGCATTATTAACTAGACACAAAATGTTGCTAGGAGTAACTTCAGATTCAAGTCCAATACATTGGCAACATGGTGCTATAGCAAGACTTGAAAAAGGTGAAAAGATAGATAAGTTATTAAAAGACGGATATTCTACTCTTTCACTTGGATATGTTGGTATAGCGGAAATGGTTCAGGCTATGCTTGGAGTGACTCATACTTCAGAAGATGGAGAAAAATTTGCTGTAGAAGTTATGAATCATATGAAAGAAAAATGTGATGAATGGAAAAAAGAAACTGGATTAGGATTTGGGCTATATGGTACTCCAGCTGAATCACTTATATATAGATTCTGTAGAATAGATAAAGCAAGATTTGGAGAAATACCAAATGTAACTGATAGATTATATTATACAAACTCATATCATGTTCATGTATGTGAAGAAATTGATGCATTCAGAAAGCTTAAATTTGAATCACAATTCCATAGCATAAGTAGTGGTGGTTGTATTTCTTATATAGAAGTACCAGATATGAATAAAAATGTTGAAGCTGTTGAAGATATAATTAACTTTATTTATCACAATATTCAATATGCAGAAATAAATACTAAATCTGACCTTTGTTATAAGTGTGGATTTAATGGAGAAATGAAATTAGATAAAGAAAGCTTAACTTGGCACTGTCCATCATGTGGGAATGATGATGAATCAGAATTACAAGTTATGCGTAGAACTTGTGGATATATAGGTTCTAGCTATTGGAATAAGGGAAGAACAGCAGAAATTGGAGACAGAGTTCTTCATTTATAAAATGTTTTAAGAAGTTAAGAGAAATCTTAACTTCTTAATTTTAAATGGGGTGTTTAAAATGAATTATGCTAAAATTAGAAAATTAGATGTTACAAACGGACCAGGGGTACGTACAACACTTTTTGTAAGTGGATGTACTCATAATTGTGAAGGATGCTTTAATAAAGAACAACAAGATTTTAATTATGGAAATGAGTTTACTAAAGAAACAGAAGATGAATTCATAGAGTATACTAAATCACGTCAAATTAAAGGCGTAAATATATTAGGTGGAGAGCCTATGCAGCAAATAATGGATAATACCTTATTAAATCTTTTAAAAAGAATAAAATCAGAAACTAATAAGCCTATATGGTTATGGTCTGGATATAAATATGAAGAAATTATAGAAAACCCTAAAAGGTTAGAAATTTTAAAAGAAATAGATGTTTTAATAGATGGCAAGTTTGAAAGTGATAAAAAGGATATAATGCTTAAATATAGAGGATCAGCTAATCAAAGAGTTATAGATGTGAAAAAAACATTAGAACAAGGAAATATAGTTGAAATATTATAATATAAAATTAATTGATTAAATCAGCCATAGTAAATAGTATTTTATTAAATACTATTTACTATGGCTGATTTAATTTCATCTTTAGCTGACTTAAGGATATAAGTAATTATACTTTAAATTTATTATAGATATAATCATCTACAAAAATAGAGAAAAGTGATAAAATAGAATGTGAAAAAATGGAAAGAAGGGCTTAGAAATGAAGAGATTAAAAAAATATATATTAATTTTAATCATGAGTTTAATTACTATTTTTATGTTAATAGGATGTGATAATGTAAAAATAAGTAGCAGTACGGATGTTAACATAGATGGTACTACTAGTACAACTTTAAGATTATATTATGATAATAATATTAACAAATTAGTTGAAAATAATTTATTATCTTATGCAATTGAAGAAGTTAATAAAACATCACAAGATAATATAGAATTTGGAGAAATAACAAAATCAAAAGATGGAGAGTTAAATGTTGAAGAAGTTGTAGTAACAACTACTAACAAAGTTAAAATAAATGATTTATCAGCAATGAGTAATGAGTATGTAAATGTTGAGGCTAATAAAGATAAGGGATTGTTTCTAGATACTTATAAAATAACAATTAGTTTAAAAAAGGATTTAGTAAATGAAATTAGTAATGCTATTAATAATAATATTAACAGCTATTTAGGTACTAGTTTAGCTTCTTTAATTGGTAAGAATGTAGCAAATATTGTTGGAGAAATACCAATTGATTTATCAATAACTATGCCCGTAAAAATAATAGAGAGTAATGCATCTAAAATAATTAATAAAAAAACTATTGATTATTCATATACAATAAGTAAATTAAATCAAAATAATAATATGATGTTAAGTTTTAAAGTGCCAAATTTTATTAATATAAGTATAGCAGTAATTTTTGCAATAATATTAATAATAGTGACAATATTATATTTTAAAAATAGAAAAAAGATATAAGTAAAAGTTAATTTACTAATAATTATGTAATAAAATCTATAAATACTATATGGAAATAATCTCTAGTTTGTTATAAACTATTTATGGATATTTTTAGACATAATTGGGGGATTAAATATGGAGAAGCAAGAAGTTAAGAAGGTTAAGGAGTATGGGGTAATAATTATAGGAGCATTATTATTTTGCTTTGGAATAAATACATTTATATCACCTTTAGGGTTATATAATGGTGGAGTGGTAGGTGTAGCTCAAATAATAAGAACTATTGTTGTTGAGTATATTCCAGCACTTAAAAATTTTGAAATAGCAGGTGTAATTAATTTTATTATAAACATACCATTATTACTTATAGCTTATAAAAGTATATCTAAAAAGTTTTTTATAAGAACTGTAGTAAGCGTAATTGCTCAAACTATATTCTTTACTGTAATTAAAATTCCTACATTACCAATAATAGATGATCAGCTTGCAGCATGTCTTATTGGAGGAATAATAACAGGAGCAGGAATAGGAATAACATTAAAAGCTGGAGGATCTGGTGGAGGAATAGATATATTAGGGGTATATTTTACACAAAAATATAAGAACTTTAGTGTAGGAAAGTTAGGAATAATAATAAATGCTATAATTTATGGAGTTTGTGCAATTTTATTTGAATTACCTACTGCAATATATTCAGTTATTTATACAACATTCTTTTCATTAATAGTAGATAAAATTCATTATCAGAATATAAATACTACTGCTATGATTTTTACTAAGAAGAAAAATATTGAGCTTAGAATAATGAATGAGATGGCAAGGGGGGTAACTTGCTGGAAGGGTGAAGGCGCTTATACTGGTGAAGAAACTAAGATATTAGTAACTGTAATTTCTAAATATGAAATAAATCAATTAAAAAGAATAGTTTTAGAAAAAGATCCTAAAGCATTTATTATATTTAATGAAGGATTAAATGTTACAGGAAATTTTGAGAAAAGGCTTTAAAGAATTATAAAGGTATTTATGTAGTAGTACATAAATGCCTTTTTTTATAGTGTTAATTAATAAGTATTTTAATTAAAAGTATACATAACTAATTATAATGTTGAATATAGTATAATATCCTAATATAATAATGAAAATTTAATTTATATAGATAAATAAAAAAATATATAAGTAATCTAAAAGTGCTAATAATAAGGTTGACTTATAAAATCTATATAATTTATTTTTTATTAAAGCGGGATGATTCAAAATTAAATAAGGTTAATTAATATAAATACTGTAATTTAAAAATCAGGTTTAGGAGGGATCATTGTGAAAGGTGTAGAAGAAGTAATAAGGTATGGTTCTTTAAAAGAAGGAAAAATTTATAGAAGAGATTTGCTTGAAGATTATATAGAAAAGTATAGATGTATGTTAATAGAAGCGGGTGCTAAGAGAGGAATTTTATCAAGTGAATGTACTGATAGCTTTAAAATAAAGAGCATTATAGAAAATGCAAATTCAAATTTTCGAGTGGGACGAACTATAGTAAGTAATAAATTTTTTGGAGAAGTTATAATAGTTGAAAAGGTAAGCAATATATAAAAATTTTTAAACGTTTACAGAGGCGGGAAGATGGTTTATTATAAAAAGTAATAAGATTCATTAAAAAGATTAATGGAATAAAATAGTGAATAAAAGTTAAATTAGTATTATAATAAAAAAGTTAAGGGGCTAAGCTTCCTTAACTTTTTTATTAAAAAATTTTGTGATATTATAATGAAATATAGCTTAGAAATGTGGTGATTAGGTGTTAGGTCTTATAGGGATAAGAAAAAATGTTGATATAAAGATAAGAGAGAGATTTGCTATTACGTTAAGTAGGCAGTCTAAGGCAATAGAAGAATTAAATAAAATATATGAAGAAGTAGTAATAATAAGTACATGTAATAGAACCGAAATTTATATTTCAGGTTGTTTAGGAACTGAAAGTGAAATAAGAAATATATTTGAAATATTGGATTGGGATATTTCGCTTATAGAGTATACTTTTTATCTTGGAGGTATAGCTGTAGCTAAACACTTATTAGAAGTTGTTTGTGGATTTCATTCTAAAATATTAGGTGAGGATCAGATATTAGGTCAAGTAAAATCAGCTTATGAATTAAGTTTAGAGCATAAAGCTATACATACCAAGCTTTTACGGTTATTTGAAGAGGCAATAAGCTGTGGAAAAAGGTTTAGGACAGAAAGTAAGTTATATGAGATACCAGTTTCAGCATCATCTATTGCAGTAAATGAAGCCGAAAGCTTTGGGGCAAACAGTATTATGGTATTAGGATATGGTACAATAGGAAGTTTAGTTGTTAAATATGCATTGGGCAGTAAATTTAAAAAAATATTTATTGTCGTAAGAAATAAGAGTAAAGTTCCAGATTTAAATGATAATAGAGTAGAAATATTAGATTTTAATGAATATAAAGAAGTTATTAATGATATAGATGCAGTTATAAGCTGTACTGCAGCTCCACATGTTGTTATTAAAGATGAATATATAAGTAAATATGGAAAAGAAATTATGTTAATAGATTTAGCTCTTCCAAGAGATATTGAAGAATCTTTAGCTGAAAATAAAAGAACAACTTTACTAGATATAGATACAATAAGTAAATTAGATGGAAATAATAGAAAGCTAAGAAATGAAAAGATGAATGAATATAAGTTTCTAATTGATAGGTATCTAAATGAATATAAAGATTGGTTAAATATTAGAGAAGTTACATATTATATACATGAAATGAAAACTACAGGAAATAGCGTTGTAGAAAGTAGAGTTAAGTCTTTTGAACATAAATGTAAGGATGATAGAGATATTGATTTGGCTACAACTTTAATAAAAAGCACATCGGATTATTATATAAATAGAGCTATAAAACTGTTAAAGGAAGAAAAGTTAAAAGGACGTGAAAATGAATGTCTGAATATTTTAAAGAAAATATTCATGGAGAGTTAAATTATGCACCTATAACGCTTTTTGGAGAAAAGATTAGAATTGGAGTAATAGGGGCAGGAAGAGGCGCATTAATTAAAGTAAGGAACTTTTATAATAAAGGTAGTAATATAGAAGTTTTATCCTTAGACTTTTTAGCGGATTTTTATAAATTTAATGAAAATAAAGTAAAACTTATAAAGGGAAGTTATAATAAAGACTTTATATTAGATAAACATTTAATAATAATTGCCATTGATGATGAAAGTGTAATTAATAGAATAAAGGCGGATTGTGAAGAGTTATTTAAAATATATATAAATTCATCAAAATTTAAAGAAGGTATGGGGGTAATACCTGTTACTAGAGAAAGTGAATTTATTACGGTAGCAGTTAATACTAAAGTAGGAAACCCAAGAGGGTCGGTTATGGTAGCAGATTCAATTACTGAATCTCTTCAAGAATTTGATGAGTATATAAATCTAACAGGTAAAATAAGAAATTATTTAACATTAGATAAAGAAATAAAAGATGATTTATTAAAATTTATAAACTCTAGTGATTGTAAATTTTTTTATAGCAAAAATAAAATTTTAGAAGTATTTAGGTTATTTTATAATGATGATATAGTAAGTAAGATAAAGTCACTAGGAAAGGAAGAATAAAATTTATGGAATTAATTTTAGCAACTAGAAAAAGTTTGTTAGCTCAAACTCAAACTGAAACAGTTATGAAGCTATTAAGGGATAAAGTTAATATAGATACTAAGAAACTTCTTGTAGTAACTGAAGGCGATAAGAGATTAGATGTAACGTTAGATAAGATAGGTGGTAAAGGCTTATTTACAAAGGAGATTGAAATAGCATTATTAGATGGAAGAGCGCATGCGGCAGTACATTCTATGAAAGACGTTCCATATGAAATGGGAGTAGATTTTGAATTAACAGCAATGCCAGAGAGAGAAGATGTAAGAGATGTTTTAGTCTGTCAAAATGGTGAAACATTAAAGGAGTTAAGAAAGGGTGCAATAATAGGAACTAGTAGCATAAGAAGATCAGCTCAATTAAAGGCATTAAGAGAAGATATAAATATTGTTCCTATTAGAGGAAATGTTGGTACAAGGCTTGATAAGATGAAAAGTGAAGGTATGGATGGAATTATATTAGCGGCTGCTGGGTTAAAGAGACTAGGGATGGATGAAATAATTAGTGATTATCTGAATCCAGAAATTTTTGTACCAGCTGTATCTCAAGGAGCTTTGGGAATAGAGTGCTTAAAAAATGGTGATTATAATGATTATTTTAGAAAATTAGATAATATAGACGTAAGAATTACGGTAGGGGCAGAGAGAAGCTTTATGAGAGAATTAAATGGTGGATGTCATAGTTTAATTGGTGCATATGCAAGGCTTCAAGGAAATGATATATATATAATAGGAACATATGAAGTTAATGGTATAATAGTTAAAAAAGATATTTTAGGAAATAAAGAAGAATACGTTGAGTTAGGTAAAAAGTTAGCTCAAAAGATATTGAGGGCATAATAGTAAAATTATACAAAATAGTCTGAGGAAAGTAGGCGTTAATTATGAATGGAAAAGCATATATAATAGGAACTGGACCTGGAGATGAAGAGTTATTAACAGTTAAAGCTGTTAAAGTGTTAGAAAAATGTACAGCTGTACTTTATGATAGATTGGTTTCAAATAATATTTTAAATTATTTAAATGAAGAGTGTTTAGTGTATTATTGTGGAAAAGAGCCTGGAGCTCACTACAAAACACAAGAAGAGATAAATGATATGCTTGTTAAACTTGTTAAAGAAGGACATATAGTTGGGAGAGTAAAGGGTGGAGATCCTTATGTGTTTGGAAGAGGTGGAGAAGAAGTATTATCACTTGTTAAAGAAAGCTTAGATTTTGAAGTAATACCAGGTGTAACTTCACCAATTTCTGTTTTGAATTATGCAGGAATTCCAATAACTCAAAGGGCTATAGCACAAAGTTTTCATATTGTAACAGGAATGACTAGTGCGAGTGAAAAAATAAATTGGGAGGCTTTAGCAAAGGAAAATGGAACTCTTGTTTTCATGATGGGACTTGAAAATATAGAGAGAATAGTAGAAAATTTGATTTCTAACGGGAAGGAAAAGGATACGGCAGCAGCTGTAGTAATGAGAGGTACTTCATCTAAACAAAGAAAAGTGATTGGTACTTTAGATAATATTACAGAAAAAGCAAGAGAAGCTGGACTTAAATCACCATGTATAATCGTTGTTGGTGAAGTTGTAGAACTAAATGAAAAATTATCTTGGTATGAAAATAAACCTTTATTTGGAACTAATATATGTATAACTAGATCTAGAGAGCAAAGCTCAAGTTTAAAAAGTGCTTTAAAAGATTTAGGGGCAGAAGTAACAGAGATAAATTCAATAAAGATTAAACCAACAAAGGAAAATTTAAAGTCATATTTAGAAAAGCTTTCAGAGTATGATCATATTATTTTAACATCAGTAAATGGTGTTAATCATTTCTTTGATTATTTAATAGAAGAAAATTATGATATTAGAAATTTAAAGGCTAAGTTTTCTGTAATAGGAAAGGCTACTAAAAAAGCATTAATTAAAAGAGGAATAGTACCATTTGTAATGGCAAGAGAATTTGTTGGAGAAGGATTATTTAAGGCTTTATCACCTCACTTGGTTAAAGGAGAAAAAGTTTTAATCCCTTGTTCTTCGGGTAGTAGAAGTTATTTAGCTGATGAAATAAGTAAATTAGGGTTAGAAGTAGATAGAGTTCATATTTATGATACTATTTGTGGAACATTAAGAAATAAAAGAGTATTTGATGAAGTTGATTACGTATTATTTACAAGTCCAAGTACCGTGACTAATATGGTTGATATGTTAGGGTTAGAGGCAGTAAGAGAAAAGAAGCTTATTGCAATTGGTCCTCAAACAGCAAAGGCAATAAGAGAAAAGGAAATGGAGTGTTTTATGTGTAAAAAGCATTCTGAAGAGGGATTCCTTAAGGAAATAATAGAATTTAAGGAGGCAGAAAATGTTTAGAAGAGGTAGAAGGCTAAGAGCAAATTCTGTAATAAGAAGTTTAGTAAGAGAAAATTCATTAAGTGTAGATGATTTTATTTATCCAGTTTTTGTAGTTGAGGGTAATGATATAAAAAAAGAAATAAGTTCATTAAAAGGAAATTATCATTGGTCTATTGATAGGTTAAATGAATTAGTTGATGAATTAAATGAAGCTAAAGTAAAGTCTGTAATATTATTTGGAATTCCAGAGCATAAGGATTGTGTTGGAAGTGAAGCTTATAATGAAAATGGAATAGTTCAAAAGGCTATAAGAAAGCTAAGAGAATTAAGCAGAGATTTATATATAATTACTGATGTCTGTATGTGTGAATATACTGATCATGGACATTGTGGAATATTAAATGACCATAATGTAAATAATGATAAAACATTAGTATATTTAGGAGAAATAGCATTATCACATGCTAAAGCAGGTGCAGATATGATTGCTCCTTCTGATATGATGGATGGAAGAATAGGATATATAAGAGATGTTTTAGATAAAAATGGGTATGAAAACTTACCTATAATGAGTTACGCAGCTAAATATTCATCAGCATTTTATGGACCATTTAGAGAAGCTGCAGGATCAGCTCCAAGCTTTGGAGATAGAAAAGGCTATCAAATGGACCCTGCAAATTCTAGAGAGGCAATGGCTGAAATAGAAGCAGATTTAAATGAGGGTGCAGATGTAATAATGGTTAAACCTGCAATGTCTTATCTTGATATAGTAAAAGAAGCTAGAGATAAAATAAATGTACCTATTTGTGTATATAATGTTAGTGGTGAATATGCAATGGTAAAAAATGCAGGAGAAGCAGGATTAATAAATGAAAAATTAGTAGCCCTTGAAATGCTTTTATCAATGAAAAGAGCTGGTGCTAAGATGATAATAACTTATTATGCATTAGAAGCTGCAAAGTGGCTTAAGGAGGAAAAATAATATGTCTAACCAACAAATTTTTGATGAATCAAAAAAATATATGCCAGGTGGGGTTAATTCACCTGTAAGAGCTTATAGAGATATGGGGATAGATCCTCCAGTTATGAAGTCTGGAAAAGGTGTAATAATAAAAGATGAAGATGGAAATGAATATATAGATTTTGTTTTAGCTTGGGGACCAATGTTATTAGGGCATTGTAATGAACAAGTTGTAACGGCTATTAAAGAAATTTCTGAAAGTGCTATAGCTTTTGGGGCACCAACAGAATTAGAGTTGCAAATGAGTAGATTCTTATGTGAAGAAATGGATAATGTAGAAATGGTGAGATTTGTTAACTCAGGTACAGAAGCTACAATGAGTGCAATAAAGCTTGCTAGAGGATATACAGGAAAGAATAAAATAATAAAATTTGCAGGATGTTATCATGGACATTTTGATGGTTTCTTAGTTGAAGCGGGTTCAGGAGTATTAACTGAAGGTATCGCGGGATGTTTAGGAATACCTAATGATAGTATAAAAAATACTTTAGTTGGTGTATATAATGATATGGAGCAAGTAAGATCTTTATTTGAGGCATATGGTGATGATATTGCTGCAGTTATTATTGAACCAATTGCAGGAAATATGGGAGTAGTTAAGGCTGAAAATGAGTTTATGGAAACTTTAAGAGTATTATGTGATGAATATGGTTCATTATTAATATTTGATGAGGTTATGAGTGGATTTAGAGTAGCATATAAAGGCGCTCAAAGTTTATTTAATGTAAAACCAGATTTAATTACTTACGCTAAAATAATAGGTGGAGGTCTTCCATGTGGGGTATATGGAGGAAGACACGAGATAATGGAAAAGTTATCGCCACTTGGTGGAGTATATCAAGCAGGAACTATGTCAGGCAATCCAGTGGTAATGGCAGCAGGAATATCAACACTTAATATACTTAAAGAAAATCAAGACATATATGAGCATATAGAGAAAATTGGTGAAAAGCTTCAAAAGGGAATTGAAGATATAGCAAGGGAAAAGGGAATAAAACTAACAGTTAATAGAGTTGGTGGAATGATGACAGTATTCTTTACTGACAGAAATCCAGTAAGAAGCTATGATGATGCAAAGAGTTGCGATTTAGAGATGTTTAAAAAATATTTCTTACATATGTTAAAGAGTGGATTTAATATACCACAATCACAATTTGAGTCAATGTTTTTAAGTGCAGTTCATACAGAAGAGCATATTGATAGGTTCTTAGAAGTGTTTAAGCAGTTAGAAGTTTAGAATTTTAAATCTTAACTAAAGTATGGGGGTATATATTTTATGAGTAAAGCAATAGTTTTAGTGGCTTTTGGAAGCGCAAATTTAGAGGGGATTAAAAAAAGTATAGGGCTTTTAGAAAAGGACTTAGATAAGTGTTTTGGAGAAGAGTATACAATAATTAAAGCTTTTACATCTAATAGGATTATAGACCTTTTAAAGGAAAGGCATGATTATGTTATACCTCATTTGAGTAAGGCATTGTTTAATTTAGTTAATCACGGATATGAAGAAGTAATTATACAACCACTACATATAATGAGTGGAAGAGAAAAGAAACAAATTGAAGAAATAGTAAATGAGTATAAATATTCAATGGAAAAGCTAGTAATTAGCAAAACTTTATTTACTGATGATGACAAATTAAATCAAGAAGGGTATGAAATTGCAGATATAATTTGTGAAAATAGTAACAATGATGATATCTTATTAGTTGGTCATGGATCAAAAAAAAGCTCTAATAAACTATATAATGTAATTGAGAGTGCAGTTAAGAAGATTAGTAATAAAAGGGTTTATATGGCTACATTAGAAGGAGAAAAAACAATAGACTCTGTAATTGAAAGTATAGTACATGATGAAGTGAGTAGTTTATTAATAAAACCATTATTTATAATTCCTGGAAAACATGTCATATCAGATATATCCAGTGGAGATGGATCATGGATGGAGATGTTAAAGGAAAAAAATATTAATATTACTATAAATGAAAATTCTCTTTTACAATATAAAAAAATAAGAAAGCTTTATATAAAAAATATTATAGAAGCTATAAAAAAATAAAAAATTATTAATAACTATATCAAATGTTTGATAAATTTGAGGATTCTTTTTAGAATCCTTTTATTTATTTAAAAAGTAAACCTTTATTATTATTAATTTGATGGAATTTTAAATAATGGGATTTTTTGTTTGAAAAATGTTAAGAAAAGTTGTATTATATATAATTGTGATAAAAAAAATACAAAGATTAATAAATTAGGTAGAGGTGTCGAAATGTACAAGAGAGAAATTGACAATTTAGCTCACTCTGCAGAAGTTAAAATTGGCTTATTTAATAAAAGTATAGCAAAATATTTAACATCTGCTTTCCTTGGAAGCTTCTTTGTAAGCTTAGGAATTATGTTAATTTATGCAATTGGTGGAACAATGCACCATGCAGGAGTTGAAATCTATAAAATATTAATGGGAGCATGTTTTGGTGTTGCATTAAGTTTAGTTTTCATGTGTGGTGGAGATTTATTTACTAGTAATGCAATGATAATGACTATAGGAGCTTTAGAAAAGAAAGTATCTTGGTTAGATGCGGTTAAAATTTGGGTTGCAGTTTGGGTTGGTAACTTAATAGGTGGTGTTGTAGGGGCATTCCTATATGTACAAGCTGGTGTTGCAAGCGGTAAAAGTTCATACATTGGAGAATTTATAGTAAACAATGTTGCTACAAAAATGAATACTCCAGGAATGGAATTATTTTTAAGAGGGTTATTATGTAATGTTTTAGTTTGTCTTGCAACTTGGATGTGTTATAAACTAAAAGAGGAAACTGCTAAGATATTAATGATTTGGTGGTGCTTATTTACATTTATAACTGCTGGATTTGAACATAGTGTAGCTAATATGGGATTCCTTGCAATGGGATTAATGCTACCACATGGTGCAGATGTTACTATTATGGGAATGGCTCATAACTTACTTTGGGTTTCATTAGGAAACTTTGTAGGTGGAGTATTATTTGTTGGTTTACCATATTACTTTATAACAAAAGAAAAGAAAAATTCTTAATATAGAAAGAAAGGAACTAATTTAATTGTAGTTCCTTTTTTCTATGTTGATAAACACTTTAAATAAAAAAAATTAAAGTTGAGTAAAACACTAAGAAATGATATTGACAAATAATAATTATTAGAAGATAATAAAAGCAGATAAAAAATATTATTATAAACGGAGGATAAAAAAATGAAAGCATTTGTAGACCAAAATGTATGTATAAGCTGTGGATTATGTGAAGGGGTATGTTCTGATGTGTTCTCATTAGATACAGGAGTTGCAGAAGCTATAGAAGGTGAAATATCAGCAGAATTAGAAGATGCTACAAGAGAAGCTTGTGATGGATGTCCTGTACAAGCTATTTCAATAGAAGAATAATTTAAATTATTCAATACAATATAAAGGAGATGAAAATATGTCAAACGTATGTCTATGTAGAGGAGTTTCAGAAGAAAAAATAGTTGAAGCTGTAAAAAATGGAGCTACTTGTTTTGAAGAAGTTAAGGAAGAAACTGGTGCAGGTGCTGGTGGATGTCGTGGTGGAAGATGTAAATGTAACATCGAAATGATAATCGAAAAAAATAAGTAATATTTAATAAATAATGGTAACATCAATATATTTGATGTTACCATTATTTTATAGTAATAAAATAATTATTCATTTGAAAATAAACTATTTAATATCATACCAACTATAACTAAAAGTATACCAATGTATCCAATTGCTGATGGAAAGTTACTTTTAAGTATAAATATTTCACCAAGTAAAGTAAAAATAACTTCTCCAGATTGAGTAGCTTCTATAACTGCAAGTTGATGATGATTATTTTTTACTAAGTCTGTAGCTTTAAAGAATAATATAGTGGCTATAACACCAGAAAATAAAGCAACTAAAAAGGCTTGAAAAACTTGTTCTTGAGATGGTAATCCAACAGTTGAAACACCAAATAAAGATAATATAAGCCAAAATGGCATGCTACATAATGTCATTCCAAAAACACGCTGAAAGGTATTTAGGTTGTTATCACAAATTTCCATCATTTTACGATTACCTAATGGATAAGCAAAAGCAGCTATCATTACTGGAATAAGACCTAAAAGTAAGTGTGATATTGAGATATTACTAGAATTTTCAGATTGAATTAAAAAAACTCCTAATAAAATTATTAAAGAAAATGATAATGCTTTTTTAGGAATAGTATTTCTTTTATAGACTATTGAATCACTTTTTTTTATAGTTGTGAAAAATAGTGGTGATAAAAGTGCTCCAGCAATAATAGTTATTTGCCAAGTGCTAGCAACCATCCAAGAAGCTCCATATATTGAAGCAAAGCTAAGTGGAGCATAAAATAATCCAAATCCAATAGTACTCCAAATAAACCATGATAAAGTATTATCTTTTATTGATTTTACAACAGGTTTAATTTCATTTCTTAATAATACAATTATAAATAAAATTGGAAGCATAAAAAAATATCTTAGAGATGCGCTCCAAATCCAACTACCACCAGCAATATTCATTTTACTGTTAAGTATAAAAGTAAATGAAAAGAAGAATGCTGCTAATAGACCAAGTGGAAAAGCCTTTTTCATATTGAATTTCCTCCTTAAAGTTATGAATAGATTAGTATTACCTATTATATAATTATTAATTAAACTTAATCAAAAAAATAAATTAATATATAATAAAAAGGACATACTTAGAAAATATGTCCTTAAAAATTACTATTTAACTTTATAAATCCAATCTTCTGGAGCTTCAACATCTCCAAATTGAATTCCACAAAGAATTCTATAAAGTTCTTTAGTGATTGGGCCAACTTCTGTTTCGCTATAGAAGACATGAAGTTTGTTTTGGTATTCAATTCCACCAATAGGAGTAATTACAGCAGCTGTACCACAAGCTCCAGCTTCTTTGAAATCATCAAGAGAATCTATAGGAACTTCTCTTTCATATACAGGCATATTTAAATATTTTTCTGCTATTTCCATTAATGAGTATTTTGTTATACTTGGTAATACTGATGGTGATGCTGGTGTAACGAATTCATTATTCTTTGTAATTCCAAAGAAGTTTGCAGCACCTACCTCTTCAATGTTAGTTCTTGTTGCTGGATCTAAGTAAATACAGTCAGCAAAACCTCTATCTACAGCTATTTTATGTGGATGCATTGAAGCTGCATAATTACCACCAACTTTTTGACCACCAGTTCCATTAGGAGCAGCTCTATCATAGTCAGCAATCATGAAGTTGCAAGGTGTCATTCCACCTTTAAAATATGCACCAACAGGTAAACAGAATATACAGAAGATGTATTCTGGAGCAGGTTTAACACCAATATTATCTCCAACACCAATAACAAAAGGTCTTAAGTATAAAGTACCACCTGTACCATAAGGAGGAACATAATGTTCATTAGCTTTTACAACTTGCATACATGCATCTATAAATTTTTCTTCAGGAATTTCAGGCATAAGTAGTTTACCAAGACTGTTGTTAAGTCTTGCAGCATTTCTATTAGGTCTGAAAAGCTGAATATCTCCATTTTTAGTTCTATAAGCCTTTAAGCCTTCAAAGCATTGTTGTCCATAGTGAAGGGCACAAGAAGCTTCACTTATTGTAAGCATATTGTCTTCTGTTAAATGTCCTTCATCCCAAGTTCCATTTTTCCAAGTTGAAATATAACGGAAATCAGTTTTGATGTACTCGAACCCCAAGTTATTCCAATCGATATTTACTGTTTTGTTCATTTGAATCGCCCCTTTATTTATAAGCTATATCTATATGTTGTTTTCTTAATTATTTATTTTACCACTAATGGAAAAAATCTTAAACAAAAAAATAATGAATTTATAATAAAAAAATATTAACGGATATAAAAAAATATTAATCTATAGTATAATATTTATTAAATGGTAAAAATATCATTAAATATATTGAGTGTAGATTTAGGAGGGAAAATAATGAAGAGAGAAGTTATTCACACTAATAATGCACCAGGTGCAATAGGACCATATTCTCAAGGAGTTATTGTTGGAGATTTTGTTTATACATCAGGTCAAATTCCAATAAATCCTGCAACAGGAGAAATGGAAACTGATATAAAGCTTGCAACTAAACAATCAATGGAAAATGTTAAAGCAATTTTAGAAGCAGCAGGAACATCTTTAGAAAATGTAATAAAAACAAGTATTTTCTTAAAGGACTTAAATGATTTTACTGCTGTTAATGAAGTTTATGGAACATACTTTACTGAAAATCCACCAGCAAGAAGTTGTGTTCAAGTAGCAAAATTACCTAAAGATGCAGTTATAGAAATAGAGGCTATAGCAACTAAATGATATTAAAAGATAATAATTATTAATAAAAAGGCCTAAAGGGCTTTTTTATTTTTTTAAAATATAGTAAATTATATATTTGTAGAATGGCATTATTGGACAAAATAGTATTATAGTATACTAGATTACTATAGATATAAAAATAGAGACTATAGTATTTAATGAAAGGAGACTACTTTATGAAAAAAAATAAATTAAAATTTATAGCGGTAGCTTTAAGTACTTTATTTGTTGCAAATTCATTTGTAGCTTGTAATGAGAAAAAGTATGATGTTACTATTAACTTCTTAAATTGGGGAGAAAATATAGCTGAAGGTCTTATAGATGAGTTTGAGGAAAAATATAATATAGGTGTTAATGAAATATTTGTTGATGATAATGAAGCTATGTATCAAGAACTTATTTCAGGAAAAACTCAATATGATGTTGCTGTACCTGGAGATTATATGGTAGAAAGACTTATAGCTGAAGATAGATTGGAAAAATTAGATAAGGATAAAATACCTAATTGGACTCAGCTTTCAGAAGATAATTTAAATAGACCATTTGATCCAGGAAATGTTTATTCACTTCCATATATGAATGGAACTATAGGAATTGTATATAATACAGATATAATAAAAGAAGATGTAGATAGCTGGAAAGATATGTGGAATCCAGAATATAGAGACGAGATATTTGTTCTTGATTCACAAAGAGATGCTATTGGAATGGCTCTTAAGATGTTAGGATATCCTTTAAATAGTACAGATTCTGAACAATTAGAACAGGCAAAGAAGTCCTTAGTAGAACAAAAGGAATTAGGAACTATTTATGGTGCTGATAATGTTAAGGATTTAATGATATCAGGGGAGAGAGCTATAGCTATGATATGGTCTGGTGAAGGCTTAAACTTAGCTGATGAATATGATTATTTAGAATATATTGTTCCAAAAGAAGGAGCAAACTTCTGGATAGATTCATTAGTAATACCAAAAGGAACAGAGAATAAAGAGGCAGCAGAAACTTTCATAAATTTCTTATGTAATAAAGATAGCGCATATAGAATAGCTGAAGAAATAGGTTATACAACACCAAATAAAGAGGCAATGGAAGAGCAACCAGCTGATATTAGAAATAATCCAGGTGCTTATATGCCTGTAGAGGTAATGGATAAATGCGAGGGATATAAATATTTACCTCAAGATAAATTAAAATTATATGATGATATTTGGATGCAAGTAAAAGGCTAAAAATAAATATATATAAATTAAAAATATAAATTACTATATGGTAGAAGAATTGTAATAATACTTTAGTAGAAAAACAAGAAGTTTTGGTATATAATACTTATAAAAGGAAATGAGCTTAGGAGGAGAGAGTATGGATAAAATAATTGATTTTAATGAGCTTAAGAATAGAGTTAACGATAAAGATGTAGATCAATTTGAATCATATATTTATTCTTTATATTATAAGATGGCTGAAGGCAAAATTAATATGTCAGAGTTTTCTAAGGAGTTAGGTGAATATATGGAGAAGAATAATCTTTCTCCAGATAAATTCTTAAAGATGCAAACAAAGCTTATGGAGAGATATGGGATAGATGCTTCAGGCTTTGAGGATCAATTAAAATCATTAGGGTTAGAGAATATTTCAACAAATCCAGCAGATTATGAAAAAACACGTAGAACTTTAGGATTTCAAGAAAAATATAAAAATAGATTGAAGGTTAAAGGTGCTACAGAGTACAGTATAGAAAATGAAAAAAACAATCTTACTATTTTACTAGATGCCCATAATGTTATTTTAAAAAGTGAGGGGTTAATTGATCTCACTGATAATGAGTTAAATGAGTTTTTATGTTCATATAAAAAGACTGTAGAGAATGATTTACTTAAGATTTCAATTTGTGAAAATACAAAAGAATATGATTACTAAAAATAGAAAGAAATTTCTATTTATTTTGACTTAAATTAATGTATAATAAATAAGGTGTGATGTATTAGTCACTCCTTATTTTTTTACTAGCGGAGGATAATAATGAGCGTTTTAACAGTTAAAAATATAAGCCATGGATTTGGTGATAGAGCAATATTTGAAGATGTATCATTTAGATTACTTAAAGGAGAACATGTAGGTTTAATTGGAGCTAATGGTGAAGGTAAATCTACATTTATGAATATAATAACAAGTAAGTTAATGCCTGATGAAGGTAAGGTTATTTGGAGTAATAGAGTTAGAGTTGGTTATATGGATCAGCATGCTGAACTTGAAAAAGGATTAACTATAAGAGATGTTTTAAGAACTGCATTCCAATATTTATTTGATATGGAAGCTGAAATGAATGAGCTTTATGGAAGAATGGGCGAAATGGATGAAGACGAAATGAATAAGGCACTTGAAAGAACTGCTATTATTCAAGATATGTTAGATAATAATGGATTTTATGTTATAGATGCTAAAGCTGAAGAAGTTGCTAAGGGGTTAGGGCTTTTAGATGTAGGTCTTGATAGAGATGTAACTGAGCTTAGTGGTGGACAAAGAACAAAGGTATTATTAGGAAAGCTTTTATTAGAAAATCCAGATATACTTTTACTAGACGAGCCTACTAACTATTTAGATGAAGCTCATATTGAATGGTTAAAGAGATTCTTACAATCATATGAAAATGCATTTATATTAATTTCGCATGATATTCCGTTCTTAAATTCAGTTATTAACTTAATTTATCATGTTGAAAATAGAAAGCTTACTAGATATGTTGGAGATTATTATGAATTCCAAAGAATTTATGAGGCTAATAAAGCTCAATTAGAAGCTGCTTATGAAAGACAACAAGCAGAAGTTGCACAACTTAAGGATTTCGTTGCTAGAAACAAAGCAAGAGTTGCAACTAGTGGTATGGCTAAGGCTAGACAAAAGAAGCTTGATAAAATGGAAATGATTGAACTTGCAGCAGAAAAACCAAAGCCAGAGTTTAACTTCTTAAAGGGAAGAACTTCAGGAAAGGTAATTTTTGAAACTAAGGATTTAGTAATTGGATATAATGAACCTTTAACTAAGCCTTTAAATCTTTACATGGAAAGAGGGCAAAAAGTTGCTTTAGTTGGAGCAAATGGACTTGGTAAGACTACATTACTTAAAAGCTTAATGGGATTAATTCCTTCATTAGGTGGAGAAGTTTCATTAGGTGAATATCAACAAATTGGTTACTTCGAACAAGAAATAAAGGATGCTAATTATAATACTTGTATTGAAGAGGTATGGGAAAAGTTCCCTTCTAAAACTCAATACGAAATAAGATCAGCTCTTGCTAAATGTGGTTTAACAACTAAACATATTGAAAGTAAAGTATGTGTACTAAGTGGGGGAGAACAAGCTAAGGTTAGATTATGTAAGCTTATTAATGAAGAAACAAATATCTTAATCCTAGATGAGCCTACTAACCATTTAGATGTTGAAGCTAAGGATGAACTTAAGAGAGCTTTAAAAGAATATAAGGGAAGTATATTACTTGTATGTCACGAACCTGAGTTTTATAAGGATGTTGTAACAGATATATGGAACTGTGAAGAATGGACTACAAAAGTTGTATAATATTTTCAAGTTTAAAGAGTTAGTTTTATGAGCTAACTCTTTTGTTAAAGTTAAAATATTGTTTATATATAATATTAAAAATGGGGAAAAAGAGTAGTGGAGAATAAAATGTATTATAATCTTTTATCTAAAAATATATATAAATTTGAATGTGAGCTATTAAAATCAGAAGTTAGAAAGTCATCACAAAAAATAGCTGAATTGATAGCTACTGAATTTGTTGAATTTACAAGCTCGGGAAGAATAGTTTTTTATGAAAAGGGAGAAGTGTTTCAAGAAAAAGATGATAATACTGAATTAAACTGGGAAATTAGAGATTTTCATGTGAGAGAGCTGTCTAATGAGTGGATATTAGCAACTTATAAAGTAATAAAGCATGATGAAATAGATGAAAGCAAGAAATATTCTTTACGTAGTTCAATTTGGAAGTGTTTTGATGGAAATTGGAAAATGATATTTCATCAAGGTACATTAACTTCAAAAAAAATAATTATTCCAAATGTAATTTAGTGAAAATTTGTTAAAAATATATTAAATACACCTTTTATTGTTTTTACAAACAATAAAAGGTGTATTTTTTTGATTAAGTGCATTCAAAAGTTAACATTCTATGAATATATTTTTAATTTTTCAAGAAAAATTTTCTAAAAAAATATTGACTACGATTTCATAAGCGAGTATTATAATATTAACAACTTAACACATTAACCTATTAAGTTGGGGGAGGGAGTGAAAGAAATGGAAGATAGATATGCTTATAGCAGAAAGAATATAAAATATTATTCAATTGAAGATTTGCCTGAGGAATTTGTATAAGAAGAATATTTATTCTAGGTGAAATTTGTTTAACGTATTTACATTATTATCGTCAAATACTTGAAGGGCATATACTTAAAGATAAGTTTTCATAAATAGTTATTTTAAGTAGATGTATTCTAAGTAGTTGATGAATAAAGTTGGACAAGCTTTAATTAAAAAAATACAAGAAGTTGAAGTTAGTGATATCTTATTTAATAATATTGGAATAGTTAAAAGAATTCTAATAATTTAAATGTAAGTATCAAATCAGAGCAACTAGAAGCATAAACCAATATTAAATTAGCCAAACTTGAAGACTTTTATAATATATCTTATAATAAATTTGCTACGTTAACATGTTATATTATAAAGGAGTAAAAGAGATGATTGCTAAATATGAAATTATAAAACAAGACATTATCCAAATGATTGAAGATAAAAAGTTTAAGCCAGGAGATAAAATTTATTCAGAGGGAGAATTGAAAAAAATATATAATGTAAGCAGTACAACTGTTGTCAGGGCGCTTCAAGATTTAGTTTTAAGTGGATATCTTATTAGAAAGCAAGGCGAAGGTACATATGTAAGAAAGACTTTTAAGCATAGACGTGCTTTCTTTGATGAAGGTAGTCCAATAATTGAAGAAGTTAAGAGTAAGTATTCTAAAGCAGCCATAGTAGAAAAAAAGAAAATATTATATGTAAAGGAAATAGAAGATAAAGAGATTGCTGGAAAATTACAGCTTAGGGGCAATGAAACGTTAGTCCAATTTTGTAGAATAAGCTATGTTAATGATACACCATGGCAAGTACAAAATAGTTATATTCCAAAGAAATATTTAAAAAATTTTTACTACAATAATTTAAAGGAAAATGATAGGTTTTCTGATGAGGTAAATAAGGCTCTAGGAATAAATTTAATGACTTTACCTATAAAGCAAAAAATAGAAGTTGAGTTTCCTATTTCAAGTGAAGAGGTATGTAAAGAATTAAATGTAAGCGAAAATATTCCTGTATATAAGGTAGAAAGAATTACTTACTATCCGTCTCAAACACCATTTGAATTTGCAAGAAATTATATACACTATAAATTTTACTCAGTGGAGATTCAAACTGAAGATAATGTTTAATTTTAAATTAACATTAAGGAGTTAAATATGAGTAGAATCAAAAAAGAACAGTTGCTTAGTAGTGAACGTTATTTAAATAATGGTTTCTTAACAAAAGAAACAATTGAAAAAGCATTAAATGAATGTATAAAAAAAATAGATAAAAATATTGAAATATTAGGAGAAAATTTTCCTACTCCAGCTACTAAGGATAACGCTTACGGTATTATGGATAATACTGAATGGACCAATGGATTTTGGACAGGAATTCTATGGTTGGCATATGAATATACAAAGGATAATAAATACAAGGAATTAGCAGAGAAAAATGTTGAATCATTTTATAACAGAATACTAAATAATATTGAAGTTGCACATCATGATTTAGGGTTCCTTTATATTCCTTCGTGTGTAAGTGCTTATAAGCTAACTGGTAATAAAATGGCTTATGATGCAGCGATTATGGCTGCAGATGCTTTGATTAAACGTTATCAAGAAAAAGGAGAGTTTATTCAAGCATGGGGAGAGTTAGGAGCTCCAGAAAACTATAGATTAATTGTAGATTGTCTTTTAAATATTCCGTTATTATATTGGACAACAGAAGTAACTGGAGATGAAAAATATAAAGAAATTGCTAAAAAGCATTTTAAAACAACTATTGCAAATGCAGTTAGAGATAATGCTTCCGCATATCATACTTTCTATTTTGATCCAGAGACAGGAAAACCTGTTGGAGGAAAAACTAGACAAGGGTATTCAGATGATTCAAGTTGGGCAAGAGGTCAAGCTTGGATAATATATGGAATTGCATTAAACTATTTCCATGATATGAATGAAGAAAATATATATATATTTGAAGCAGTAGCAAATTATTTTATAAATAGATTACCAGAAGATTTTGTATGCTATTGGGATTTAATTTTTAGTGATGGATCAGGACAATCAAGGGATTCATCTTCAGTAGCAATAGCAGTTTGTGGTTTGAATTTAATGGATAAGTTCTTACCAGAAACTAATGAAATGAAGAATATTTATAGATATGTTCAACATGCTATGTTGGGAAGCTTAATCAAGAATTACACAGATGAATTAACAGATGGAGTTACAGCTCTTATAAATCATGGAGTATATTCTTGGCATTCTGGTAAGGGAGTAAATGAAGGTAATATTTGGGGAGACTATTATTATATGGAGGCTTTAATTAGATTTTACAAAGACTGGGAAATGTATTGGTAAAAAAATAAAGTATAAAAATATTACTTAATAAATGGAGGATAATTATGGATAATAAGCCGAATATTAAAATGGTTCGTATTGATGAAAGGTTAATGCATGGACAAGGTCAATTATGGGTTAAGAGTTTAGGAGCTAATTTAGTAATAGTTGCAAATGATAAGGTTTCAACAGATAATATTCAACAAACTTTAATGAAGTCTATTGTATCTAAAGAGGTTGGAGTTCGTTTTTGGACAATAGAGAGAACAAGTGAAGTAATTTGGAAAGCAGCTCCGCATCAAACTATATTTACAGTTGTAAAATCATGTCAAGATGCACTTAAATTAGCAGAAGGTGGATTTCCTATAGAAGAGTTAAATATAGGTAATATTCATGCTGCTGATGGAAAAGAAAAAATTTCTCAATTTATCTATCTTGGGGAAGAAGATAAAGAAGCTTTACGTATATTAAGAGATAAATATAATGTGAAATTTAATACTAAAACTTCACCAGTATCAAATGATGGGGTTCAATCAATAGATGCTTTAAATAAGGCTTTAAAATAGGAGGATAAATATGAATATATCAATAACTCAAGTAATCTTAATAGGCTTAATTACTGCACTTTGTTATGCGGGGCAATTATTAGGTATTTATACAAATCGTTCAATTGTTATGTCATTTTTCATAGGTCTTGTATTAGGGGATATTCCTACAGCATTAACTTTTGGTGCTTTAGCTGAACTAGCATTTATGGGATTTGGTGTTGGTGCAGGTGGTACAGTTCCACCAAATCAATTAGGGCCTGGAATAGTCGGAACAATTATGGCTATTACTATGAAAAATCAAGGTGTTACTCCTGAATCTGCTTTATCATTATCATTACCATTTGCTGTTTTATTTCAATTAGTTACAACTGCAATTTATACTGCATTATCAGGTACAACAGATAATGCTAAGAGGTTAATAAAAGAAGGAAAATATGAAAAGTTTAGTTTTATTGCCAATAGTACTTTCATTGCATTTTTAGTAGTTGGATTTATTATAGGTATTGCATCAGCTATTAGTTTACCAGCATTACAAGGATTTGTTAACTTATTACCAAAATGGTTAATAAGCGGATTTTCAGTAGCTGGAGGACTTATTCCTGCAATTGGATTTGCAATGATAATGTCAGTTATGATTAAAAAGGAATTATTACCATATGTTTTATTAGGATATATTTGTGTATCATATTTAGGATTACCAACTATGGCTGTAGCATTAGTTGGAGCAGTATTTGCTTTAATTATGTACAACTTACATTCTAAACAGGCACAAACTGTAGTAATGAGTGCTAATTCTATTAATGCTATGGGCGAGGAGGATTTTTCAAATGGAATCTAGAAAAGCTAAATTAACAAAAAATGATTATTTAAAGACAACATTAAGAAGTTATTTTTTACAAAATGGATTTAACTATAATTCATATCAAGGAACAGGTTATTTATATGTAATATTACCAGCTCTAAGAAAAATTTATAAAGATGAGCCAGAAAAGTTAAAAGAAGTTGCTACTGCAAATATTGAATTTTATAATACAAATCCTCATGTTTTACCATTTGAGACTAGTATGCATATTGCAATGTATGATCATGGAGAAGACATAGAAAATTCACGTAGTATAAAAATGGCATTAATGGGACCGTTAGCAGGAATAGGAGATTCAATTGCGCAATTTGGTTTAGCTCCATTATTCTCAACTATTTTTGCAGGATTAGCAATGGATGGTTTATCTTTTGCTCCAATGGCTTTCTGGATATGTATGATATTATCAATGTTAGCTATTAAATTAGGAATGGGTTTCTTAGGTTATAAGCTAGGAACTAGCGTAATAGATACTTTAAGTGAAAAAATTGGTCAAATTTCCCATGCAGCAAACATAGTAGGTGTTACAGTAATTTCTGCATTAGCGGTTAGTTTTGTAAAGGCAAAGATAGGCATTCAACATGTTACTAATCTTGCATCAGGAGAACAGCAAATAGTTTCTATTCAAGCAATTTTAGATAAGATACTTCCAAATATGTTGCCTGCTGTTATAACTATAATAGTATTCACATTAGTAAAGAAATATAACTGGTCAACATATAAGTTATTAGCTTTATTGTTTGTATTAGGTATAGGGCTTTCATATTTTGGTATTCTTGTATAGGAGGAGTTATAGATGTATAAATTAGTAGTTGTGGGACATGGTAATTTTCCAAGTGGAGTTTTATCATCAGTGTCTTTATTAGTAGGAAAAAATGAAAATATTTGTGGGTTTGATTTAGATGAAAATGAAACACATGAAGGATTAGAAAATAAATTGAAAGAATTATTAAATAGTAATGAAAAGGTTATAGTTCTTGCTGACCTAACAGGTGGAGCTCCACACCAAATAGCAGCTCGCCTAATTTTAGAATCAGGAAAAATGAACCAATATATTATTTCAGGAATTAACCTTGCTTTAGTTGTTGATATAGCAATGAAGTGTTGTCTTGGTGAAGTTGAAGATGAAGAGATTCAATCAATGATAGAAGCATCAATTAATGATAGTAAGGAATCTATGACATTATTATCTAATAGGATGTTATAAAATGGATACTAAAAATATAGTTTTATTAGCATTAATTATAATAGGTATATGTTATGTTATCATAGCTCCATTTATTAGGTATAAGGGAGTTAAAGATAATAATGAGAAACATTTAAAATTTCTTAACAATCTTAAAAGTGGAGATAAAGTAGTATTAAGCTCAGGTATTTTAGGGGTTTTGAAGGAAAAAACTGAAGAAAGTTACTCTATTGAAATAAGTGAAAGGATTATAATAAAAGTCCTTCCAGCAAGTATTATAGGAAGAAGTTGATGTAAATTATGATAACTTTTGATTTATTAAATTCATATAGTGATAACTTTCTGACAAATAATTGGGAAAGCTTAATTAAAGAAAATTGTAAAAAGGAAATAAAAAGAGCAAGACTTCAAGGTGATTTACTTTGTAGAAACATAATAATTTATAATGATCCCATGGATATGGAGTCTACTTCTATTCCTTATACTTTTGATGGAGTGGAATGGAATAAAAGTGCTAATCTAGATCCAGAATGGGTATTTATGCTTAATCGTAATGGATTTATGATTGATTTAGCAATTTCTTATCGTCTTACTGGAGATAAAAAATATATAGAGAAATGGAAAGAATATATTTTTAGTTTCATTAAGTATAATGGAGTTCCTTCAGATTATAATCAAAATTCATGGCGTAATCTTGATACAGGTATAAGATTATCAAATTGGATGAGAAGTCTTGTATATTTAGGACGTGATTTACATTTAACAGAAGAAGAAATAGAGGTGTTAGAAAAATCACTAAAAATACATCTTGAATATTTATATAAAGCTTATAGACCAAAACAATTATTAAGTAACTGGGGAGTTTTACTTATTACAGGTGTACTTTCAGTATCTATTTTCTTTCCTGAACTTGTAGATGATCAGCATAAAAAATGGGCATGGGACTTGTTAGAAAATCAGCTTGATATTCAGTTTTATCAAGATGGTATACAGTGGGAGCAAAGTCCTATGTACCACCATGAAGTTATTTTAAGTACTGCATATGTTATGATGCACGCTGAATATACAAATTATAACTTACCAATAAATATTAGAGAAAAGTTAAAGCCTTTAGTTGAAGCATCACAATTTTATGTCAATTATAATGAAGAACTTATATCTTTACATGACAGTGATAATGTTGATTTTTCATATATATATAGTATATATAGATGTCTTGGACTAGCAGCTGAGACACCTTCAAAAAATGAAAAAGGAATATTGTTTGTTGGAAGTATGTATGTAGATAAGTATAGTAATTTTAAAAGTGAACCAGTTAATGGATGCTTCAAACAACTAGATAGTGGATTTTTAGCATATAAGGATGAAAATCACTTAATAACATTATTTAATGGTAGACATGGAAGTGCTCATGGACATGCTTCCCTAGGAAGTGTAACTATTAATTTAAATAGGCAAGACATTATAGCAGATCCAGGTAGATTTATTTATCAACATAACTCTCCACTAAGGATAGCGTTAAAGAAACAATGGATGCATAACACTGTTGATGTTGATAATAAAGAAGATTTCAAAATTACTGGAGATTCTTCATATGATGAAGTTCAAGATCCAATAGGAAATACTTATAATCAAAAAGGTAATTTTATAGCACTAGAAAGTATATGGTCTGGTAAGGCTAATATTATAGAAAATGCTGAAAGTTTAGAAAAGAATTTATATACAATAAGAAGAGCTGTTTTTATAGATAATAAAATGAATGTTGTAATAGTGTTTACAGCAATTGATTATCCAGGTGAACATAAGTGGCGTTCAATATATAATCTTCATCCAACGATAAAATGCAATCAAGTAGGTGAAAAAGCAGTTATTGAGTCTGAAAATATGAGCTTTGTAGTAGATTCTTTAATAGAAGATAAATTTATTAATTCAAAAAGTGTTTTTTCAATAAAGTATAATCAGTTATGCAACAACGATAAACTAGTATCTTCTTCTTCTTTTATAGATAGAGGTGTTAAGGTAGAAGCGTTTTATGAAAAGAATACTGTTACTATTAAGCCTTTATATGTTTATCAAAATGGTAAATGTGAACAAGCCGAAAAAGATAAGATGATTGGATTTGAAGTTAAAAGTTTAAAGAGTTGCGAAAAATTCTCAGTGTTTTATTGTGCATTTGATACTTTTAAAGGTGATAAGATTTATTATAGTGAAAATGGACATGGCATATTTGGAAAGTTAACTGTTTTTAATAATGATAATAAGCGAATTAAGCTTTTATAAAAATACTTTAATTAGTAGTAAAAGAAAGTATATAAATTTGGATTTGAAATTAGAATTTCTAAAAAATATACTTTCTTTTTTAAATTTATTCAAATGTTTTATATTGTTAAGGTTAATTAAATTTTATAAGAGGTGATATATTATGAATAATACATTTATAACGGGAATTTCTCTTTTCTTATCGGCGACTTATATAGTACCAACAGCTATAAAAAATATTGACTTATCTAAAGAAAGCTTATCTGTTTTTAACTCCAAGAATGTAGCTATTGTTAGTTCTGTAACTAATACATATATCTCAGAAAACGATTTTTCAATTATAAAAAATAATTATAAAGCTTTTTTAATAGGTAATGAAGAAATTAACTCTAATAGCTTACTAAACTCTAAAATAAGTAACATAATTAAAAAAGGTAAAGCAGCTTTAGGTGATTATGTTAAATCAGGGGATACTTTATTTTTAGGAATTTCATTAGAGAATCAAGATACGGCTAATAATTTAAATAGTAGTTATGCAAAATTATATGAATTAGCTCTATTATATAGCACCCCTGCTAGCAACAATAATTATTATAAAAATGAAGATTTAAAAAATAAAATAATTGAGGGATTAGATTGGTTATATAGCAATTATTATTCTAAGACATCTGATGGGTATTATGGAAATTGGTTTCATTGGGAAATAGGTATGTCTCAAAGTATTACAAAAATTTTAATGCTTTTGGAAGACGAAATAAATTCTTTTAATCCAGAACTTATTAATTTATATGTTTCTACGATGGATAACTATATTAGAGGTGGTATAATAGATGGAAATACAAATGGAGATATAGATTTAACAAGTCGTTTTCATACTGGTGCAAATTTAACTGATATAGCGTTTAATAGAATAATTCAAGGTACATTAATAAATGATGAAAAAAGAATAGAAAAAGCAGTTAGAGATATGATGACTGTTTATGAAACTATTGATCCTAATAATATACAAAATGGAGTTACTGACGGATTTTATGAAGATGGATCTTTTATACAACATCATAGAGTTGCATATACAGGCTCTTATGGTAAAGGTTTACTCCAAAGAAGCATGCAAGCTATCTCTATATTAAATGGTACTAAATGGAGTAACGAAAGTTTAGTTGAAAAAATGAGTACGTGGATTTATAAGGCATTCTCACCTGTTATTTATGAAGGTTATATGATGGAGATTGTTAAAGGAAGAGGTCTTTCTAGAGTAACTACAGGATATAGTGATGCAGTTGCAATTATAGAATGTATGACTCAATTAAGTGAAGCAATGGATAAGGATGATGCTGAGAAATTAAAAGCATATATTAAATATATTAATGATAAGACTTCTATATCTACAAATGGATTCCTATCTTTTAAGTCAATAATAGATTTTAATGCTATTATAAATGATGAAAAGATAATTGCTAAAAATGCACTTCAGGAATCGGAGCATTATGATTTTAATTCTATGGAGAAAACAGTTCATATTAGAGAAGGCTATGCGTTTGCTATTTCAAGAAGCTCTAGTCGTATATCAAAATATGAATATATGAGTGGTGAAAACTTAAAACCTTGGTTCCAAGGAGATGGAGCTTTCTACTTATATAAATCAGGTAATGATCAAACTAATTCATATGGGGCAAAATATTTTGCAACTATTAATCCTTATCGTTTACCAGGTACAACTACTCCTAATGAAATAAGAAAAACTATTCCTGAACTTTATAATAAAAATTGGTATGAAAATTCTAATCATGAACTTAACTTTACATCATCATCAGTATCACAAAATGATTATGTTTATTTCCCGACGGGAACTAATAGTTATTCAGGTGGAACAACTATTGATAGTTATGGTATTTCTGCTATGCAACTTGGTGATGATAACGCTTATGCAGCTAAACAAGAAGGTATACTACCAGAGGATTTTGTAGTTTATAAAAATGCTAATGCAAATAAGTCTTGGTTTATGTTTGATAATGAGATTGTTGTATTAGGATCTAATATAAGTGATGATCTTCAAAGAGGGGTTACTACTACTATAGATAATGTTATGTCTTTACCATCTGAAAATATAACATTACTAGGAAAAAATAAATCTTCTAATGAAATATTTAATTTAGAAAATCAAGAGTATGCTGATTTAGAATGGATAAATTACTCATCTGATTCATCAAAATCAAATGTTGGATATTATTTTCCGACAAATAAAAAGGTTACAGTAAATAAAGAGTTAAGAACTGCAAACTTAAGAGAAATTAGACAGCAAAACCCTAATGAAAATGTGACAAGTCAATTTACTACATTAACATATGAACATGGGATTAATCCGAATAATGATAGTTATTCATATGTTATTTTACCAAATTTTAATAGTGAAATGACTAATGAGTATTCTAAAAATCCTAAAATAAATATATTAGCAAATAGTAATTCTGTTCATGCAGTAGAACAAACTGATTTAAATATTATTGGATATAATTTCTTTAATAATGAAGAGACAACGGTTGGAAATGTTACATCATTTAATCAGGCTTCTTTAATGATAAAAAAAGAAGGTAACAAACTTAAACTTTCAGTTTCTGATCCAACTTTTGAGTTGGAAAATATACATTTAGTATTAAATATACCTAATGCTAAATTATTATCTAGTAATGAAAGAATAGCTAGTAGTATAAATGAAAATGCAATAGATATTATAGTTAATACAAAAAATGCAAATGGTTCTTCATTTGAAGCAACTTTTGAACTTAGTACTATAAATGATTTAAATAATATTATTTTAGAAGCAAAAGAGTTAAATGAGGATGATTATACAGCAGTAAGTTGGAACAATATGATATTAGCATTGACAGAAGTGGAAAAAGTTGATGATGATGCTCCACAAGATTTAATTGATAAATCAATTTCTCATTTAAAAGAAGCTATTAAAAAACTTGAAAAAATTTCTAGAGTTGAACTTAAAAAAATAATTGAGGAAGCATCACAAATATCTTCAGAAAGTTACACAAAAGAAAGTTGGAATCTTTTTGTGGTAGCATTAAATAATGCTAAAAAAGTGAATGAAGACAGAAATTCGGCTCAAGAAGAAATTGATGAGTCTGTACTAAGTTTACAAGATAAATTATCTAAACTCGTAGTAAAAGATATTAATACTTCTAGTAAAGAGAATAATAGTAATAATACATCAGATTCAGATAAAAATTTAAATAATAGCATATCTAATAATAGTGGTAAATTACCTATAACGGGTAAAATATCAACTTTTGCAGTAATTGGAATTGCAATATCCATTATTGTTTCAGGAGCTAGATTAGGAAAAAGAAAATAGAATAATTAAAATGATTATTTTATGTATATAAAAAGAGGTGGTGAAAAAGAGTTCTTTTTTGGAACGTGATATGAATTTGAATTAATTATTATGAGTTAAGAAAAGATGTTCTTTTGAAGGACATCTTTTTTTATATCTAAATAAGGAAGTCAATTAAATTCTCTTGTCTGTGGCAATTTATCGGAATTGCTACCATTATTTTGGTTATCTCCATTTGATTTAAGAGCTACAATAGCAAAGTTTACAACATTATTAGTAATATATATGTATTTATATAAGAATAATTAAATATTTTTTAGAATAGCTTATAATAAATGCTTTAATTAAAAAGGGGTAACTATATTGAAATACGATAAATGGCCATTACAATATAAATTTAAAGATCTAAATCCGTATATTGATACAGAAACAGTATGTATTCATTATACAAAGCATTTACAGGGATATGTAGATAAGTTGAATAAGGTACTTGAAGGATATGAAAAATTTACTGATGGAAAAACATTGGAAGAAATACTTTTTAATGTTGAAAAAATCCCTATGGAAATAAGAAGGGATGTAATAAATCAAGGTGGAGGAGTAGCTAATCATAATCTTTACTTTTCGATTTTAAGTAAGAAGCCTAAAAGATGCCCAGAAGGAATTTTATTAAATGAAATAAAGAAAAAGTATGGAGACTTAGATAAATTAAAAGAGAAAATATCAAATAAAGCAATAAATCAATTTGGATCAGGTTATGGGTGGCTTGTTATAAATGAAAAAGGAGAACTTGATATTATATCTACATCAAATCAAGATTCACCATTAATTTTTAAAATGAAGCCTATATTAACTATTGATGTTTGGGAACATGCATATTACTTAAAATATAAAAACTTAAGAGCTGAATATGTGAAAAATATATGGAATATAATAGACTGGAGTAAGATAGAAGAAAATTATTTAAAAGAATGTAATAAGAAATAGAGATATTATATAAAGAAAAATAATACATAATGGCTAGTAGAGTATTACTAGCTCTTATGTAAGTTAAATTAATATCATAAGTAATAACAAAATTAGAATTATTAACTATAAGTGATAATAAATTTACTAAAAGATTATAAAAGGTATATTTAGTAGTAATCCACTATTATAAAAGATAAATATTCATGTTATTATTAGGTGGACAAGTTGTTTAAGACGTAAAAGTACATAACGACTAAAAATGAACTATAAGGTTAGTTCAAATTATAGGAGGAATGGAAATGAAATCGAAAGTAATAGGATTATTATTATTAGGAACAATATTTACTGGAGGTATACAAGCTAATGCAGCTACAGTTAATAGTAGCACAACATCTAGAAGGGTAGTATATAATAGAACGGTAAAACCATCAAGCAATCAAGGAAGCACTGAAAATAGCACAGTTACTTCAGATAAGTTTATGGCACAAGTTGAACAAGCTATTTTTAATAAAGTAAATGAAGAAAGAGCTAAAGCAGGGGTAGCACCTTTAAGTTATAATTCTACTATGGAGAAATATGCAAGAATTAAATCACAAGATATGGGAGATAATAATTATTTTAGCCATGCAGATTTAAGTGGTAACTACATAACAAGTAAAATGAAAGCTGATGGAGTTTCATATAAAGCATGGGGAGAAAATATAGCTTATATAGGAGGAATTACAGATCCAACAGCACTAGCAAATAAATTTATGGAAAACTGGATGAATTCAGAAGGTCATAGAAAGAATATATTATCAACTAATTTTGATAGTATTGGTATAGGTGTATATAAGGTTGGAAATAAGGTGTATGCAACCCAAGAGTTTTATAAATAGAAATTAATATAATTTAGAATATGAATAGTACAAGATTATCTTTATAATATAAGGTGTTTAACTGAAAAATCTAAAATAATTCAGTTAAATACCTTTTTTAAATATTTTTTTTACCTTTTAAGGTTTATATGATAACATAGTAATTAATATTTTAATGTTAATATGTTAATATAGATATAAGAATAACTTTAAAGTATTAAGAAAGAAGTAAAATGGAGGTATTCAGTGATAAAAAGAAATTGTAAACAATGTGGAAAAGAGTTTGTATTGTCAGATTCAGAAATTAAATTTTTTAAGGATAAGAACTTAGACTTGCCTAAGAGATGTAGTGAATGTAGAAAAGAAAATAAGAATAATAGCTCAAATAAGAATTCGAATAAGAATGATAATATAAATAGTAATAAAAATGGGAATATAAATAACAAGAATGTAAATAACAAGAATGTAAATAACACGGATCTAAATAGGTCTACAACTATAAAAGATAACAGTAATCATAATGGAAAAGGAAAGACAGTTAGAAATATTATAATAGCTGGGTTAGTCCTTGTAGTTTTATTAATAGGTAAATTATTTAATATAGAATTAAATTGGACAGATATAGGAAGAACTTCAGAGAATGGACAAAGCACTAATGCTTCTTTTCAGTTCCGTAATGATCAATTATTAGATGATCATTTCTTAAAGCATGGAAATGAATTTGGGTATAAATCAAAAGAGGAGTATGTGGAAGGGGCGAATGAAGTTATTAAATCACCAGATTCTAAACATAAGACTGAAGCAGAAGATGGAGATGAAATATATTATAATGAAAATAAAAATGAAATAGTATTTGTATCAACAGATGGATATATAAGAACATATTTTAAGCCTAATGATGGAATAAACTATTTTAATAGACAATAATATAAACTATCAAAAAGTATCTTCTATATTTTTACTATAGAAGATACTTTTTATTTATAGAAATAATTCAAATTTAATAAATGATAAAAAAATATCAATTTAACTTTAAGAGAAGTGAATGTTAGATTTATAAAAAATATTATAAAATTTATTGAAAATTTATATTAAAGAAGAAAATAGGGAATAAAAGTGTAAAAAGATAGATATAATTTAGTAAAAATGTATAATTTTCGTGATGTTAATCACTGTATAACTCCCTTGTAGAATGTATAATGCTATTAAATATTGTTATTTAAATAACAATTAAATGGGAGGGAAATAATATGTTTAACGAGGAATTTAACAAAGTTGCAGGAGCAGCTAAGGCAAAAAGTGACTTATTAAAGAATAATAAGGTAGGATATTTTGCTTCATCGATGCTAGCGGGACTATTTGTAGGTATGGCTATAATGCTTATATTTACTATTGGGGGATTGTTAATAGCATCAGCATCACCAGCAACTAAAATTGTTATGGGAATTGCTTTTGGTGGAGCTTTAAGTTTAGTTGTATTTGCTGGTTCAGAATTATTTACTGGAAATAACTTTATAATGGCAGTTGGATCATTAAATAAAAACTTATCATGGTTAGAAACTATAAAGGTATGGATAGTTAGTTTTATTGGAAATTTAGTTGGATCTATATTATCAGGATATATGTTTTATTTAACAGGACTTGCAAAAGGACCAGTTGGAGAGTTCATAGCAAACACTGCAGCTACAAAGATGAGTTTACCAGCACAAGAATTATTTTTTAGAGGGTTATTCTGTAATATTTTAGTTTGTTTAGCAGTATGGTGTACTTTTAGATGTAAAGATGATGTTTCTAAGTTAATAATGATATTCTGGTGTTTATTTATATTTATAACAGCTGGATTTGAGCATAGTGTTGCTAATATGACATTGCTTACAATAGCGCTTTTATCACCAGGTACAGCAGCTGTAAGTATAGTGGGATATATTTACAATATAGTTGTTGTTACTTTAGGAAATATGGTAGGTGGAATATTATTTGTTGCAATTCCTTACTATTTAATATCAAGAAAAGGAAAAGCTGTAAAATAGATAAGATAAATTATAATATTAATAAAGTAAGAAGAGTTATCATTAGATTAACTCTTCTTATTTTATATAATTAAATTTATATTATTACATAAAATAAAAAAATAATGCATAATTAGATAAAAAAGGATATTAATAGTATATGTCGAATTAATTAAGGAGGGAAGAAAGAGGTAAAAAAATGTGTAAAGGTTTTATTAGGGTATTATGTTGTTTAATAATTATTATGTTAAACATTAATATAGATGTAAATGCACAGCAAATAAATGATTTAAATAGTTTTAAGGTAAGAAATATAAATGATGGATTATCACAAATTAGTGTTGAATCCATATTTCAAGATAGTAGTGGGTATGTATGGATTGGTACAAGGGATGGATTAAATAGATATAATGGACATAAAATTAAGATATATAGAAAAAATAAAAAAATGGAAAATTCATTAAGTGGTAATGCAATAACTTCAATTAATGAGGATAAATCAGGTAATATTTGGGTAGGTACTACAACTGGTTTGAATAAAATTGATGTGTCCACAAATAAGATAACTAGATATTTACCAAATGAAAATGGGTGCAATATATCTCATTATAGAATTAGAGATATACTGATAGGTGAAGATGGAGAAATATTAGTAGCAACTAATAATGGATTAAATATATATAATGAGGATAAAGATGATTTCGTAAGAATATATGGACAAGGATATGAAAAGGGAGAGCTTTCAGGTCAGGCGATAAATGCTTTAGAACAAGATAGATATGGAAATTATTGGGTTGGAACTAAGGAAGGATTAAATAAAATAGATAAGATAAATGGCGAAGTTATAGAATATTTATATGATCATAATAATAACAATTCAATTTCAGGAAATTATATATCTAGTTTATATTATGATGATAATAATCAAGAATTATGGGTTGGTACATGCTACTTAGGATTGAATAGAATAAATTTAAATAATGGAGTTATAGAAAGGTTTTTTTCAGGAAATGAAAGTACAGATTTACCAGGTGCTTATATAAAAGATATATTAAAAAATAGTAGCGGTGAGGTATGGGTAGCAACTGATTATGGGCTTGCATATTATGATGAAAAAAATAATATATTTAATAGAAAAGAATCTGATAAATATGATTTTTCTAATGTGGTTAGTAATGATATAAATACTGTATTTGAAGATAATTCTGGAATGATGTGGGTCGGTACTCCAGGAGGAATAAGTACTTATAATAAGATTAATGAGTTTAAGAGCTATAGAACTAGTGAGTTAAATACAAATTCTGTAACAGAACAATATATATCTGGAATATATGAAGATAATGACGGATTGTTATGGGTAGGAACTATGTTAGATGGAATAGATGTGATTGATAGAGAAAGTGGCCAAGTAAAAAAAATAAATCATAAATCATATAATAAAGAAGAAATATCAATAAGTAATGATATGGTACGGGAAATAACAGGTATAGATAATGAAATTTGGATAGCTACTCAGCATGGTTTAGATCTTTATAACAAGGCTACTGATACGCTGGTATCATTTAAAGAAAGTCATGGTTTAGCATCTAATGATATATTATCATTATTAATAGATAGTGATGGTGTATTATGGATAGGAACTTACGGGGGAATATGTAGTTATGATAGAAATGGAAATATAATTAATTATAGTAAACAACTATTAGATTCAGGAATAACTCAAAGTCCTATTGTAGATATTCATCAAGATAAGGATGGAGATATATGGTTTGCTGCAGATATCGATAATGGGTTAATAAGGTATACTAATGGAAAATTTGAAAAATATAATTTAAGTGGATATAAAAAGTTTTATAGTAGGGTTTATTCTATAAACTCTGATGATAGTTATATTTGGTTAGGAACTGATTCTGGGTTAGTAAAGTTAAATAAGGATACAAATGATATAATATTATATAATGAAGAAGATGGAATGAATAATTCATTTGTTTATGGAATGTTATTTGATGAAGATAATAATTTATGGCTTTCTACTAATTATGGTATATCTAAGTTTGATATAAAAGAAGATAAATTCATAAATTTTAATGTAGATGATGGGTTACAATCAAATGAATTTAATCAATATTCTTATTATAAAAGTAGAAGTGGAGAAATGTTTTTTGGAGGAATAAATGGATTTACATCATTTTATCCAAGGGACATAGAAGTAAAAAGTTATATACCACAGGTGCAAATTGGTGAGTTTATAAGTGGAGATAATACATTATACGAAAAAGAAAATAATACAATAAATTTAAATTATAATGAAAATATGATAGAATTTGAATTTTTCTTACCTGATTATTCAAGTAGCAATTTACAGTATTTTTATATGTTAGAAGGAATAGATAACAAATGGATTAATGCAGGATCAAGGAATTATGCAAATTATATAAATATAGAGCCCGGTAAATATGTTTTTAAGGTTTGTGCAAGAAATGCAAAGGGTGATTTTAGTGAACCAACATGTATTAATGTAATAGTGGACCCACCTATATATAAAACGACATTAGCTTATTTTATATATTTTGCTATTTCCATATGTATAATATTTATTATATGGAATAGGGTTAAGATATTAGATGGGTTAGTAGCTCAAAAGACTGTAGAGTTAAATAAAAAATTAGTAGAAAATGAAGAGTTATACAAAAGGCTATTAGCTAACGAAAAGTATAAAAATAACTATTTTGTAAATTTATCTCATGAATTAAGAACGCCTCTTAATATTATAGTTTCTGCTCAACATGTAGTAGATAATTTAAATAAAAGAGAAGAGGGAATATCTAGAGAAAAAATATCTCATTATATGAATACTATAAAGAGAAATTCGAATCGATTAATTAGGCTAATAGATAATATAATAAATACTTCTAAAATAGAGTCAGGAAGTTATAAATTAAATATAGAAGAGTGTGATATTGTGTATTTAGTTGAAGAGTTAGCATTATCAATGAAGGATTATATAGAAGAACAAGGAATAGAGCTTATAATAGATCCTGATATAGAAGAAAAAATAATTCAGTGTGATTCTTCTGAGATTGAAAAGGTTATAATGAACCTTATATCTAATGCTGTTAAATTCACAAAAAGAGGTGGCGTAATAGAAGTAAGAGTAAGTGAGTGTAATGAATGTGTTAAAGTAAGTGTTAAAGATACAGGAATAGGAATTGATAGGAGTAAATATAAATCAATATTTAATAGATTTGATCAAGCTTATAACAGTACGTCAGAGGAATTTGGTGGAAGTGGATTAGGATTAACATTAAGTAAACAATTAATAGAGTTGCATGGAGGAACTATAGATATATCAAGTGAAATTGGAAAGGGAAGTGAATTTATAGTTATTCTTCCAGTAAAACAAAAAAATGAGGATATAATAGAATATAGAAAGTAGTTCATAATAAAAAAGGATTCAAAAATGAATCCTTTTTTATTTTTTAACTTTAACTTATTAATGGTAAAGTATAATACGTAAAAGAGAGATTTTTAGGTTTTATTGCATAAAATAATTGATGATGATATAGTTTAAGCTATAATAATTTATGATAACCATAAATTATTAATAAAAAATGATAATTAGATATGGAGGATATTAATGAAAGTTAAATCAACAGCACTTCCACCAATAGGAATGCGTATTATTAAATCATCAATTGGAGTACTGTTAGGATTTATTATTTATTTACTTAGAGGGAGACAAGGGGCACCATTTTATACAGCACTATCTGTTTTATGGTGTATGCAACCCTATCCTAGCAATGCAAGAGCAAATGCAAAACAAAGAACAATAGGTACAATGATAGGAGCAGTTTATGGATTGGTAATGATATTGTTAGAATATTATTTCTTAGTATTTGATAATGAATTTATTAGATATTTAACAATATCTATATTAATAATACCTGTTATATATACAACGGTATTAATAAATAAGAAGAATTCATCTTATTTTTCATGTGTAGTTTTTTTAAGTATAGTTGTTAATCATCTTACTGATAAAAACCCATATTTCTTTGTATTCAATAGAGTTTTAGATACAATGATAGGTATAGGCTTGGCTTTAATAATAAATACAGTTAGAATTCCAAGAAGGAGAAGAAATAACTTATTATTTGTTTCGGAACTAGATAGAGTATTATTAAATATGAATGATACATTAACTTCTTATAGTAAGATTGAATTAAATAAGATGCTAGATGATGGTTTGAAATTTACTATTGCAACTATGAGAACGCCAGGAGCATTATTAGAAGCATTAAAAGATATAAGAATAAAACTTCCTGTAATAGCTATGGATGGAGCTATATTATTTGATGTAAAAGATAATAGATATTTAAAAGTATATGAAATGACGCATTCAGAAACAAAGGAATTTTTAGAGTTATTTAAGGAAAAGAATTTGCATTGTTTTATAAATGTAGTAATTGAAGATTCGGTAGTTATTTATTATAGTGATTTTAAAAATCAAATAGAAAAGAAAATTTATGATACCCTTAGATCATCTCCATATAGAAATTATATAAAAGAAGAATTGCCAGAAAGATATGGCGCAGTATATTTAATGATTATAGATGAAACAGTAAAGATTGAAAAATTATATTTAGAAATGAAGAACTTAGGCTATATAGATAAATTTAAAGTTTTAAAATATAGTTCAGATGATTTCCCAGGATATTCTTATATAAAAATATATAATAAAAAGGCAGTTAAGGAAAATATGATTAAGTATATTAAAGAATTAACTAATGCTGATGATATAATAACCTTTGAAGGTACAGAAGAAGGAAAAAGTATAAATATAAATAAAAATGAATCTAATGAAATAGTTAAAAGATTAAAAAGAATATATGAACCGTATTTCTGGGAATAAATAAAATTGAGCTGTTGTAGTAAGCAATAGCTCAATTTTTATTTATAAAATAATATTAGTTATATTGTATATTAATGTTTATGACCACTTCCAGCACCTGTTTTAGCTTTTATTTCATGTAAATTTAAATTTCCATCATGTTGGTTAATAACTTCTTTTATTTTATGACTTTTATGAGTTTTATCGAATTCACCTAATTCTTCACCAAATTCAATATCATGATCGGAATCATGATGTTTATATCCATTTCCAGCACCAGTTCTAGCTTTTATTTCATGTAGATTAAGATCTTCATCGCTTCCATGGATAACTTCTTTGATTTTTTCACTTTTATACTTCTTCATATTAACCTCCTAAAGACAATGATAAAAAATATATTTTCTATCATTGTTTTATGTTAATTTTAAATAATGATACGTTGTTTTTATTACCAGTTTAGGATACAAATAAAATATATTATTAGTACTATTTTAAAATTAAACGAATATACTTAATAATGTAAAGGTATACAAAATGTGGGAGGGATAATTTATGAAAATAAAAGTTACATCACTTTCAGCTGTTAAGGAGACATATTTAGGTAAAAAAATAGGAAATGATAAAGGGTTTAGAGTAAAGTATATAAGAGTAAATACAGATACAGATAGTTTAGAAAGCTATGGAGAAAAAGAAGACATATTAAGATGTTTAAAAGGCTGTATTAAAGATAATGGGAATACTATAGATTATAATGAAATAAATGAACTAGTTGATTCAAGTAATATAATAGGAAATAATTTCTGGAATGAGGATGATTTTGAAAGAACTTGTAGATTTGAATATAGAGATTATTTTGATTTTACAGAGTGTAAATTTAAATATTTATAAAAAATAAGGGACTGATGTAGCAGTCCCTTATTTTTTATAAAAACAATGCATCTTTATAACGTCTATTATTTATATAATATTTTTTTAGTAAGTCTGTAAAAAATTTTTTTAGTTCGATTAATTTTTGAATATTATTAATAATTTTAATTAGTAATTCTTCAAATAATGGATTTTTCATGTAGTTATCATCATTAATGAAGATTAGAAATAATTCATAAATTAAATTAGATAAATCTTTACTAATATGTTGTAAGGTGTAATCATTATTTAAGTAATTAATAACAGCCTTTAAAGAAGTTTTATCACCGAGGGTAAAATAAATTAGAGATTTAATAATAGTATCAGGAATTATGATACGGTGATCTATTAAACCAGTATTATAATTTAAATATTCTAATGATTTTTCATAATCATTTAATCTATAATAACTCCAAGATAAAATAGAGTTAATATGTTCAATGAAATAAATATTATTGAATTTCTTAGCCATATTTAGTGATATTTCTAAATAATGAATAGCATCACTGTAGTTATCTAACATGAAATAAACTTCAGCAAATTTCTCGTATGTATCCATGATACTTATAATATTTCCTTCTGCAACATATAAATTTAATGCTTTTTGAATTGAGTCATAAGCTTTAATAGGATTATTTTCTATTCTATAGGAATATGATAACCAAAAGTAACAATGTCCACTTTCCTTATAGCTTAAAGCTTGATTTAGTAAAATTTTACCATCTTGCTTATTATCAGATAAAATTAATATATCGATTGCTGTATAGAAATTATATATAAATTTTTGATTAGTTGATAATAAATCAAAAGAAGATAAAATCATATTTTTTGCAGTTTCAAATTTATCCCTATTAGGTGTAGATGAATATCTTGCAAGTTTTGCTAAAAAATAATCAATAATTAAAGGAGAGGATATATATTTATCTTCATCTCTTTCTAATATATCAAAAAGTGTGTTTGTATAATCAAATTCATTAAAATTTAAATTATCAAAAAAATCTTTTAAATAGTTCATACCTTTATTTATAAATGATGGAGAATCATTAAATTCAAGACCAAGTCTATTGAAAATTATAGAAAGAACATCTTCACTAGGTAATAATTCTCCATTTTCAATACGACTTAAGTATGATGGTACGCAGATACCTTTTGATAATTGCTTTTGACTAATGTTATTATTTATTCTATTAAATTTTATTATTGAACCAATCATTTTTTTATTATTACTGTATGTATCAATCATGTATTAACCCTTTCGTTTATAACCATAAGTTAAATATTGTTAATAATAACAATGAATATGAAATATATCATATAACAATTTATAATATATCATAAATAGCGAATAAAGTATCTATTAAGAGGATATTAAAAATAATATAAATTAAATTGAATAGAAATTAAAATGTCAAAAATATAAGGATTTTTTAAAAAAATGATAAGTGTATTTAAATGTGTGAAAGTTTAAAGTGAAAAGTAAATCTTAAATACAATTATATATATGAAATTTAACACAATAAAATTTATAAAATTTATTGACGATAAATTTTTTATTGGATATAATGTAAATGTAAACAAAGAAAAAAACATAAAAAATTAAATAATTTTCCAATAGGTTAAATGTTTTAATTTAATATGGTTTTCTGAGTATTACATTAATTTTTGAAATTGATTGGAAACGATACCTAAAATTTTATGATAAGGGTAGACAAGCATCAATTTTAAAAGTATAATGGGTTATATTAAAAACAAATGAAATCAATTACAAGAGTTTTTAATTAACTTAGTAATTATTAATTAGAGATACTAGAAAACAAAAAAAGTGGAAACGGTTTCTGATGATATGTTATTTGGAATCGGTTTCTGAAAGGCGATTATAATGTATTTAAGTTAAAATTTATTAACTTTAAATAAATAGAATTTTTGAAAAGTGGAGGAGAATATTATGAAAAAACTATTAGTAACATTACTTGTAGCTGCAACTTCAATTAACTTTGTGGCTTGTGGGGCAAGTGATAAAGGGGATAGCAATAAAGGAGACGGAAATAAAGGAACTGCTTCATCATCAAGTGATGAAAAAGTAACTTTAAAAGTTCAAGCTGAAAAAGAATGGATACCTTACTATGAAGAAGTTAAAGAAACAGTTCTTGAAAAGTATCCAAATGCAACAATAGAATTTATAGAAACTGGATCATTCGATCATCTAGATGTGTTAGACCAAACTGATGCGACAAATTCAGACGTTGCAGACGTATTTGCTTTACCTGCTGATAGATTATATGGATTAGCGAAGAATCAAGTTTTAGCCGCTATGCCTGCTGAAGAAATGGCAGAAGAAGTTGGAGGATTCAAAGACTTTAAGGGTGGATTAGGAGGAAACTTCAATGTTGATGGAGAATATTTAGCATTCCCTTATAACATAGAAACATTAATTGGATATGTTAATGTTGAAAATGCAAAAGCTGCTAACATAGATACAACTAAAAATATAGAATTCACAAGTTTACAATATAATCAAATTTTAACTACAGTTCATGATGCTTGGTATGGAGTTGCATTTACAAACTCAGCTGATTTTGAATTGTTAAGCAAAGAGTTAACAAGTGATGCTACAAAAGAATGGGCAGATTTAACTGCTGAACAAAAATCATTATTTGAAGGATTATATAACTACTGGAAAGCTCACAAAGAAAATAATACATCTTTATGGGATAAGGATGCAGCTGGTGGATATATTGATGAGCAATTCAAAACTGGTGGAAGTGATGCTATAAAGATTGATGGTCCTTGGGCAACATCTTCAGTTAGTGAATTAGTAGGTAGTGCAGAAAACTTAGAAATTATTCCATTGAATCAAATAACATTTAATGGAAAACCTTTAACTCACTGGAAAGGTGGATGGGGTCTTGGTATAAATGCAAGATGCGAAGAAAATGAGGCTCAAATGGAAGTTGCAGAAGCTTTCATTAAAGAAATAGTAAACCCAGCAAATGCTAAAGAATTATTTAATGCAACTGGAAAAGTATTAGAAAATGCTACAGCTGCAGATTATGAAGGAATTGATGAATTACAAAAGAAAGTTATAGATGCAACTTATGAAGGATATGAAGTTTCTATAAAAAGACCTTTATTCAGTGAATATGGACAAGTTTGGGAAACTTGGCAAAACTCTTTATTATCATGGTCAGCTAAAAACCCTGCAAATGCAGAAGAAGCTTACAAAGAAGTTAAAGCTGCATTCGATGGCATGATGGCTAATTTTAAGTAAGATAGTTTAGAAAAATAAAAAGGGGGACTTAGTCCCCTTTTACTACAATTAATTATATTAAATTTATTATTAAGAATTATTAGTTAGTTTTTTATTAATAGTTTGAAGTAGGCTAAGGAGGATCCACATGAGAGATAGTATAGAGATGCCAAGAGGTACATTTTATACAATTGAAGCAATATGCGCAGTAATTCTAATGATTACATCATTAGATATGTTAATTAAAGCAAAAGATGCAAGTTTATTTAATATGTGGTTATCCAGTGGAAATTTAGGGGAAGATTTATTAAATCAAACAACAAACCAATTATATTCTACATATTTAAATGTATGTATATCAACATTCTTTGTTAGAGTAATAACTCCAATGGCAGTAGCAATTCATAGTTATTTTACATTTACAAAACTTAGAGTAAATAAGATGTTTGTAATAATTTGGAGTGTGATAATAGTAGGAGCATTTGCACTAACGTTTCTAGGAGAACAATATTTTTCAGTATTCTTTATCGGGAGTGGAATTGGTTATTTAGCATTAATTTTAACAATATTTTACTTAGGGAAGTGTTTAAAAGATGTTAAAAGTTTATAGTAATGAAATTATTCAGAGGGTATAAAAGGAGGTAACAGGGTTGAAAAAATTCAATAAGTATTTATATGATAATATTAATCGAGAGTATGATAGAAGAAATTTATACCTTTATGAAGTTTCGGCTTTACAGGAAGAAATTGAAGCTGCAACTGGTAAGGAAAAACAAGAATTAAAAAATAAATTAGATGAATTAGTAAAGAATAAGAAAAATCATGCTTATAATAAACAATTAGCAGAATATAAAGAGAAGGAAAAGGAATTCCTTAGAAAAGTTAAAAATAAGGTATCAGATTATAGAAGTAAGGTTGATACAACTTTACCTAAAAAAGTGCAAAATTTACAAGTAAGACTTTTTAAAGCACAGGAATTAGTGAAATTTTATGGAAATTATATAAAATTAACTTATGAGGCAGAATTAGTTTATGAGCAAAGTAAGTTAGAAATAGCTCAAATACCACCAGTAATTGAGTTCGCAAAAGAGTGTACAAAAGAGTTAAAGGAAGCACAAAATAAGCTTTCAAAAATGGATAATGTAAACAACGAAAAATTTAATGCAGAATTTAAAATTTTTAAAGAAGAAGAAAATAAAAAATTACAAGAGAGAATTAAAGAAATTAAGACTAAGTGTAAAGAAGGATTAATTTCAGGACAAGCAAAAGATAACACAATAAAAGAGTTAAAAAGAAAAAATAAGGAAGTTATATTAGTAAAATCATTTGAATGTGAGAAAACATATAATGAGGAAATAGTAAAAAATAAAAAGTATGAACTTTCTAGAACGGTTAAACAAAAAATTAATACTGTAAATATTAATGTTGCAGATTTAAGAAGAGTTTATCCGATTGAAACAGAAAAGACTATGCCTTGGGTATCTTGGGTTACATTCTTAATTCCAGGTTTAGCTCAAGCAATAAATAAACAATATATAAAAGCGATAATTATGTTCTTTGCAACAATATATATATATTTAATAGCAATTCCTTATTCTTTAGGATACGGAAATTATAAAGGTGATGGTATATCAGGACTTATAACACTAGCAGCAGATGGTGGTAGACTTGATAGATCAATTATATTTATGATTGAAGGTATATTAGCAATCTTCTTACTATTAATAGCAATTTTCTTAATGTTTGTATGCTTTAAAGATGCAAATAAAGTAGAAAAAGATACAATTAAGGGTAGTAGATATAAGAGTTGGATTGAAACTAAACAAACATTATTTGAAGATGGATTCCCATATTTAGTTTTATCTCCAGCAGCAATAATAACTATATTTATAGTATGTATTCCAGTTGTTACAACAGTACTTTTATCATTTACAGGAATGGGACCAGATACTCAAGCTAAATTTGGTTGGGAAGCATTAAAGAACTACAAAATGATATTCCTAGGCGAAGGTATGGTAGGAGCAATATTCTGGAGAATATTAGGATGGACTATAGTTTGGACTATTGGAGCTACAACTTTAGCAATAGCTTTAGGATTTATTTTAGCAATTGTTCTTAATAATGATAGAATTAAAGGAAAAGTATTATTTAGATCAATTTATCTTTTACCATGGGCAGTACCAGCATTTATTTCAATATTATTCTTTAGTATATTAGCAGCAGATGGCGGTACAGTAGTTAACTCATTAAAGGAAGTTTTTGGACCGAATTTTTCAATAAAGAATGATCCATTTGTAATAAGATTAACATTAATTTGTATACAAGCTTGGCTTGGTAGTGCATATATATTCTTATTATCTACTGGTGTACTTCAATCTATAAATGCAGAGCTATATGAAGCAGCAGATATAGATGGAGCAACAAGCTTTAAGAAATTAAGTAAGATAACAGTACCATTAGTACTATTCCAAACAGCGCCACTTTTAGTTGGACAATATACATTTAACTTTAATAACTTCAGTATTATAGCTTTATTTAATAATGGAGGACCATTTGATCCAAGTAAATATGGTAACTTAGCAGGTTCATCAGACCTTTTAATATCTTATATATTTAAATTAACAATGAACAGTCAATATCAAGCTATAGGTGCAACAATTACTGTTATTATCTCTGTAGCACTTATTATAATTGCATATATAGGATATAAAAACACAGATGCATTTAAGAGGGGGTAGGAATGATGAGTATATTTAAAAAGAAAAAAAATGATTTATATCTTTCTGATAAGCAACCTCTTACTGTTGGAGGAAAAATTGCACTTGGTGTATCATATGCCTTCTTAATATTATGGGCAGTGATGGTAATAGTGCCAATAGCACAAATAGTAATATCATCATTCAATGGAGCACAAGCAAATAGACTTATAATTGGTGGAGAGTTTAGCTTCTCATTTAAACACTTTGAAACATTATTTAAAGATACACTTTATTTAAAATGGATGGGTAATACTTTATTTGTAAGTATTGCGACAGCAATCTTAGTAATATTAATAGTTTCATTTACTGGATATGCGTATTCAAGATATAGATTTAAAGGAAAGAAAGCATCACTTATGACAGTTATGCTTATACAAACAATACCAACATTCGTTGGAATCACAGCATATTTTACAATGTATTCTATTGCATCAGATATTATGCCTGGCTTTACAAGACAAATGATGCTTATACTTATATATGCTGGTGGAGGTATAGCTGGTAATACTATTATTTTAAAAGGATACTTAGATTCAATATCTACAGAACTAGATGATGCAGCTAAGATAGATGGATGTTCTAGTATGAAGATATACAGACTTATCATTATGCCAATTGCAAGACCAATGCTTGCAATAATAGGTTTATGGTCATTCATAGGACCATTTGGTGATTACTTACTACCAAAGGTATTATTAAATTCATCAGCTGATTATACATTAGCTGCAGGTTTACAAACTCTTATAACAGATGAGCGTACAATTAATCAACCGGCCTTTACAGCAGGAGCACTTTTAACGGCAATACCTATAGTAATATTATTCGTTGTATTACAAAAACAATTAGTATCAGGTCTTTCAAATGGGGCTACAAAAGGATAGGATAGGAGATAGTAGATATGAAGGTAACATTAAATAATATAGGAAAGAAATATGAAAGTAGAGAAGATTTTACGTTAAGACATATAAATTTAGAAATAGAAGATAAGGATTTCTGTGTAATATTAGGACCATCAGGATGTGGTAAAACTACATTATTACGTATGATTGCAGGTTTAAACTCAATTACTGAAGGTGATTTAATATTTGGTGAGAAAAGAGTTAATAAACTAGCTTCTAAAGATAGAGACATAGCTATGGTTTTCCAAAGTTATGCTCTATATCCACACATGACAGTTTATGATAATATGGCATTCTCTTTATCAATGAGAAAAGAAAGAAAAAATATTATTAATGAACGTGTTACTGAAGCTGCAAAATTATTACAAATAGAAAAATATTTATATTCTAAACCATCAGATATATCTGGAGGTCAAAGACAAAGAGTTGCTTTAGGAAGAGCTATAGTTAGAAAGCCTAGCGTATTCTTAATGGACGAACCTCTTTCAAATCTAGATGCTAAGTTAAGAGAGCATATGAGAGTTGAATTAGTTAGGATTCATAAAGCGTTAGGAACTACTTCTATTTATGTAACACATGACCAAGTAGAAGCTATGACAATGGCAACTAAAATAGTTCTTATGAATGACGGTAAGATACAACAAGTTGGTAAACCATATGAATTCTATGAAAAACCACAAAATATGTTTGTTGCTAAATTTATAGGATCACCAACAATTAACATGATCAAAGGAAAGATAGATGGAAATAAATTTGTATCTGAAGATGGATTAATTTCTTTAACTCCATCAGATGAAGATTTAAAATCATTAGCTAGCTATGATGGTAAGGATGTATACTTAGGAATTCGTTCTGAAAGATTTGTAGGAAATTCTGAAAAAGATGCATTTGAATGTACAATTGATGTAATAGAAGTTTTAGGAAAAGAAAAAACTTTATATGTTAAATTAAAAAGCGGAAAAGATCTTGTAATTACAGTTCCTGGATATCATCCATATGAAACAGGAGAAAAGCATAAGTTTGGATTTGACTTAGGTGCTTTACATTTCTTCGATGCAGAAACTGAATTAAGAATAAATTAAAGTGTAATAGACCGTATGATATTGAATTTAAAAATTCAATATCATACGGTCATTTTTTTTATTTTTTAATCAAAGAATATAAAAAAATTTCAAATTATATCTAGGAAATAAATATAAAAATTTCAAAAAATATACAAAAAATTAATATATATAATATAATTAAGAGAGTAAAGAGGAAAACTTAGTTAGTAATAAATATGCTTTGTGTAAACGTATTAAATATTAATGGCAGTTATGAATGAAGCAAAATTAGTTGAAATATAATCTTAGAAGAAGTAGTTATTGTAAGAAGAAATCACTTTAATCTTAATGGTTAATTAGGTTACATAAAATAAAATATGCATGAAGTGAATTTAAAATTAAATAAGATAAATAAGATAAATAAGATAAATAAAGGTTGTTTTTAAAGAAGCTATAAGGTAGTAGTACAGGTAAGATATATAATTTAATATCTAGATTATTAACTTTATGGCTTTTTTATAATATTTTAAATTTAAGGAGGATATGAAGTGAGGGGGAAGAAAGAATTTAATTTTAAGGTGGTGTTTTTAGGCTTTATATTTTTAATAAACTATATTCCAACTAATACTTTAATAGCTTATGCAAATGAGTTAAAAAGTAATATAAGAACTATAATTGAGGATACTAAAACTTCAGGGGAAATTAATTATTTCACTTATTATGGTAATGGGTGGGTAGCAGGTGGATCAGGTAATAAATCAGAACATTATAATGTTTTAAGTAATGGAGAAATAAATCCAGAACAAAAATATTATACTGTTGACTTTGTTGGTAATAGAATTGAGGTTTATGGAAATAAGACTCCACAAAATGGGAAAACTAAATATTCACTATTTGATACAAATGGAAACATTATAGAAGGTAGTGAAGTTATAGTTGATGCAAGAGTAGATAATACCTCTCCAGCTTATGCTTTTGGAGGATTAACAGAAGGACAATATACATTAAAAGCAGAAGCAACAGGAATAAATTCTAATTCAAGTCATAATCAAGCAGTTATTCAAGTTGACAGAGTTGAAATACTTCATGAGAAATATCAGGTTACTAAAATTGAAATGGGAGAAGACATAGAACTGGTTAAAGGCGCTAAAAAGCAATTAACACCAGTATTTACTCCAAGTTATTCAGTGGCAGATGATATTGTATATTCTAGTGATAATGAAGCAATTGCAACTGTTTCTGAAAATGGCATAATTAAAGCTATTGGAGAAGGAAATGTTATTATTAGAGCTACTTCAGATGAGTTTGGCTTAAGTGATACTATTAATGTAACTGTTAGGAAGGCAAATACATCAATGCATGGAACTATAGTTGATACTAATTCACACTATACTCAAGATAGATATAAAGAAGTATTAGAATTAGGTAATATGAAAGAAGAGTTATATGCATGGAAAGCTGATAAGGCTATATCCGAGATTATTGTTGCATCAAAAGAAGGAGAATTAAAAAATGTTACAGTTTCATCTAGTGACTTTATTTCCGGAGAAAATGTAATATCATCTGAGAATATTATAACTACATTCCTTAAAGAAACAAAGGCTTACATTGGAGATGCAGGATATCATGCTTCAAGTGATGGCCCACAAAATACTCCAAATGATGATAATTACAAAGTTAGTGTTCCAGATATATTATATACAGAAGATCCAGTTGACGTTGAGTTTAATTCACTTCAACCAATTTGGATTGAAATTAATGTTCCAGCAAATACAGATTCAGGAGTTTATGAAGGGATTATAACAGTAACTGCAGATGGTGTTGATAATATGACATTTAATTATTTATTAGAAGTTTTAGATGCAACAATGCCAAATAGTAGTGATTATGGATTTGATTTTGAAGCTTGGCAATATCCTTATAGTTCTGCTGAGTACTATGGATTAAAACCATTTTCAGAAGAGCATTTAGAGATTTTAAAACCTCATATGTTAAAGTATAAAGAGTTAGGTGGTCATGCCATTACAGCTTCAATAGTTGAAGAAGCATGGGGAGGACAAACTTATAGTGAAAATGAAATAAGATATCCATCAATGATAAAATGGATTAGAAGTGCAGATGGAACATTTAGATTTGATTATACTGATTTTGATAAATGGGTTAAATTTAATAAAGATTTAGGTATTGGTGATAAAATAGTATGTTATAGTATGATTCCATGGGGAAATAATGTTAAGTACTATGATGAAGCTACACAAACTACAAAGGTAGAAAATTTGCCTGCGGGAACAGATAGATATGAAGAAGTATGGTTACAATTTTTAAATAAGTTAGTTGAACATTTAGATGAAAAAGGATGGTTCGAGGATACTTATATAGGAATAGATGAAAGAGTTAATATGGATAAGGCCTTTGATGTAATAGATAAGGTCAAAAATAGGCATGATAAGGTCCTTAAAAAAGCAGCTGCGATGGATCATTTTAGCACAGGATATAAGCATATAACTGATAGGATAGATGATTTGAGTGTTGGTTCAACTGCTGCAAAGGGAAGTTTAGCAGATTATAAGAGTTTTGTTTCTGATAGAAATAATTCAGAAAAAGAATATAAAACAACAATATATACTTGTACTGAGCATTTTCCAAATTCATTAGCTTTAAGTATGCCAGGAGAAAGTTATTGGACTATGATGTTTACCGCAGCTCAAGGTGCAACAGGATATATGAGATGGGCATTTGATGCTTGGGTTAAAGATCCACTTATAGATACAACGCATTGGGCTTTTGAAGCTGGAGATACCTTTTTAATATATCCAGATGAAAAAGATTCAATAGATAAAACTTCTAAGAGTTCTGTAAGGTTAGAAAAAATAGCTGAAGGTATAAGAGATGTAAATAAGTTATATATGATGAAAAATGAAATAACATCTTTAAAAGATGATGTAGATAAATTATTAGATACAGTTAAGTTAAATTATGATGGAACAAAAAATGGTATTGGTGAACATGGGGGAGCAAAATATGCAACAGATGAAACTAGGGCTATGATTCCAGAAGATATGGCATCAATTAAAGATGAAATTAAAAATATAACTAAAAAGTATACTGAATTAAAAAATAATGGAGTAAATATAATTGATTCAGTTGAAATTAATAATGGAGATTCTACTATAAAATTAGGTGAAAGTATTGAATTAGCAGTTACTGTGTTACCAGAAAATGCATTAAATAAAAATGTAGTATGGACATCAAGCAATGAAGATGTTGTAACGGTTAATAGCAAGGGTGTAACTAAAGGAATTAAAGTAGGTACAGCAAAAATTACAGCAACATCAGTACAAGATTCATCAAAGAAAGCAACTATAAATATAATTGTCAATAAAGGCTCTATAGAAGATTCAGCAAGGGTGGCTTATTATAGCTTTGATAATATAGATGGTAATGTAGTTAAGAATTCATGGGGGGATGGTTCCTTATATAATGGAAAAATAGATGGAGCAAATATTATAGAAGGAAAGTCGGGAAAGGCTTTAAATTTTAATGTAGGAACTGATAATGTTAAAATTAAAGATCCAGCAGATTTGCAGGAAAATTGGACAATATCATTCTGGGTAAAAAGAGGCAATGAAGATGGTACGGCTTCAGTTATGTGGGATGGTAGAGTTGCAACTGGATCATCAGAACAAAACTCTTTATCGTTAGATTTAGCTGTTGGAGTTGGAGTTAATTCAGCAAAACCAGGAGTACATGTTAATGAAGGTACATTAAGCTTTCCTACAGAAATATCTAAAAATAAATGGGTTCATATGGCATATACTAATTCAAAATCAGAAGGATTAGCTTTATATGTAAATGGAGAAAAGGTTGGAAATAATAATGAATATACTAAGAATAATCCAATGAAAGCCCCTTTAGCATTTATTGGTGGTAGGGGATTTGTTGGAGAAGTAGACGAGATTAAGGTTTATAATAGGGCGTTAACAGCTGAAGAAGTAATTGAAGCTAAAGCTGTAAATGGATTAAATGTTGATAGTAACTATAAAGAGGTTTATGTTAATGAAAAAGTTCAAATTATTGCAGATTTAATTAGCGATAAAGTTGATGATAAAGTTGTATTTAAAAGTAAAGATTCTAATATTGCAACAGTAGATGAAAATGGATTAATTACAGGGGCATCTTATGGTGATACTGTTATTACAGTGTCAAACAAAGATGAAGAATTTATTGAAAATGTTGATGTTAGGGTTAATAAAAGAATAAATTATCAAAATACATTAGAATCTTATGATATTACATCAGATAAACAAATAGTTATAGATAGAGAGGAAGGACAATATCTTGGACAGCCAGATACTATTTTATTAGATGATGATAAAACAATACTAACTGTTTATCCAAAAGGACATGGCTTTGGGGAAGCTTTATTAAGTAAGAGTACTGATGGAGGATTAACATGGAAAAGGAGAGTTCTAGCTAATGAAACTTGGAAATCATCGGAGGAAACCCCTACTATATACAAGCTTAATCTTGTAGATGGTAGCCAAAAGTTAATATCTATTTCTGGTGGACCAGAGTGGCATGGAAGTACATTTAGAGGTTTTAAAACATCAATATCTGATGATAATGGCGAAACTTGGGGGGATTACACAGAATGGAATACTGGAATTAGAACTATTGTTGCTATGGCAAGTTTAGTTCAATTAAAAGATGAGAAGGGAAATTTTATTGATAAGTGGATGGGCGTATTTCATGATTATGACTATGTTAACTATAAAACTTACTTAACATTTGATGAAAATGGGAATGAGAAATGGTCAGATCCAGAACCATATTTAAGTGAGTATAGAGAGTTAGAGTCTAAATATCAAATATGTGAAGTTGGTATGTTTAGATCACCAGATGGGAAGCGCATAGTTGCTCTTGCAAGAAGTCAATCTCATAAGCACACATCAACTATTTTCTATTCAGATGATGAAGGTAAAACATGGAGTAGACCAAGAGAGGTTCAAGGTTCATTAAATGGTGAAAGACATAAAGCTGTTTATGATCCAATAAGTGGAAGGCTATTAATAAGCTTTAGGGAGATTAAATTAGATACTAGACAGGATGGAAATACATCAGATAATGATTGGATGGCTGGAGATTGGATAGGTTGGGTTGGAACTTATGAAGATTTAATAAATGGTAGAGATGGTGAGTATAGAATTAGATTAGGAAAAGATTATACTAATTCTACTAAAGCTGGAGATTGTGGATATGCTGGTAACGTAGTTATGAGTGATGGTACATTCTTTTTAAATTCTTATGGGAACTTTGATACTAATACTAATAACAACACTTATATTATGGGTACTAGATTTAAATTAGGTGAAATAGATAACGCATTAGGAAAAGTAACTAGAAATGAATTAAAAGCTTTATTAGATGAAGTTGAAGTATTAGATGCAAGTAAGTATACAGAAGAATCTTATGATAAATTAATGTCTGTATATAATGAAGCTAGGAGTGTATATGAAGATATAACTTCAGCACAAGTTCAAATAGATAGATTAGTTCAAAGGTTAAATAGCGCTAAAAATGAACTAGAAGAAGTTGAGAATTTAAATCCTTCACTTGGATTTAAATTAGAAGAAAAAGTTGTACTAGGAAATAACTTTGACTTAGTGGTTAGTACTAATAATTTACAAAATGGAATTTTTGCTATGGATTTTGAAGTTGAATTTGATGGTTCAAAGGTTGATTTCGTAGAAGCAAGAGTAATAAATGAATATAGATATATTATTACAACTAAAGTTGTAGACAATAAAGTTAGAGTTTTAATTTCAACAAAGGGACAAGAAGTAGAAAATGATAAGGATATTATTAAGTTAGTATTTAAGTCAAAAGATATTGGTGAAAATATAGTGTTTAGTTCTCAAGAAGGAAAGATTGCAGATGGAGAAGGCAAAGAAATTTCTATAGCTGGAGCAACAGCTAGTATAATAATAATAGATAAGTCAATTGATCCAGATATTAAAGTAGATAAAACATTATTAAAAGTAGCTATTTCTTATGCGGAGGAGGCCATATCAGAGGGATTGCTAAAAGACCTTGTGCCAGCGGTAGTTAAAGAATTTAATTCAGCATTAGGTGAAGCAAAATTAGTTTATAATAATGAAGAAGCTATGAAGGTAGAGGTAGAAGCAGTTGCAAATAGATTAATAAATGTTATTTGGATGCTTGAGTTTGAAGCAGGTGATAAGGGAGCTTTAAAGGCTATTATTGATATTGCAGGAGCGTTAATAGAATTAGAGTATACATCGGATTCTTGGGATAAATTACAAAATTGTCTAAATGAGGCTAAAAAGGTTTATGAGGACAAAAATGCTTTAAAAGATGATGTTAATAAAACTATAGATAAGTTACAAAAATCTATAGATGAATTAGTTAAAGATAATATTAAAAGGGAGAATCTTAAGAGTCTTATAAATATGATTCTAGAATTAAGTAATAAAGAAAATAACTATATTGCTACAACGTGGTTAAATTTGCAAAGTGAACTTGAAAAAGCAAAGGTAGTTTTAGTTAATGAAAAAGCAATTCAAGAAGAGATAGATAAAGCTTATAATAATTTAATGAGAGCATATTTAAATCTAAGATTAAAGCCAAGCAGGGATAAACTTGAAGAATTATTAAATAAGGTAGAATTATTAAATGAAGCAGATTATACTAAAGATTCATGGAATAAGTTACAAAAAATTGCTTTAAAAGCAAATAATGTAATGAAATATAATGATGCCTCTGAAAAGGATCTAGAAAATATTGAAGAATTATTAGAAAAAGCTATATCTGAGTTAGTTTCTTTAAAGTCAAATAAAATCAATAATAATATAGCAGAAAATAATGGTTCTATAGTAGATGTTAGTTCTAGAAGCAACAATAATAAATTACCGAAAACAGGAGAGGTTGCTTTAGGGAGTACAACTGTTGTAGGTATATTATCAGTTATTATTGGAATAAGATTATGTAGAAGAAAAAATAAGTATTTAAAGAGTTAAGTTTAAGTAATAATTTTCTTTTATTTAATAAAGTTAAATAGCCACAATTTAGAGTTATATTAAATTGTGGTTCTATTTAAGTTTTTTTAGATAAGAATAGTGTTAGAGATAGTTCGTATATGAAATTTATAGCTATTTATGAATAAAAGCGTAATTGTAAATTATTAATATTATACATAGTAAATATAGTAATTAAAAAAGTATAGTTAAAATAAAAAAAAACCTATAAATAAATTTTTAAATTAGAGAGGATATAAGGTTAATGAGTAACTTTGAGATTTTTACAGGTATATTTGGGGGACTAGGATTATTTTTATATGGAATGAAGCTAATGAGTGATGGACTTGAAAATATAGCAGGAGAAAGGCTAAAGGGAATATTAGAGAAAATAACAAGTAATAAAATAATGGGAGTATTAGTTGGAACTATTGTAACGGCTGTAATCCAAAGTTCGAGTGCTACTACGGTTATGGTTGTTAGTTTTGTTAATGCTGGACTTATGTCTTTAGTACAAGCTACAGGAGTTATATTAGGGTCTAATATAGGTACTACAATAACAGCACAAATAGTAAGCTTTAATTTAGAAGTTGTTGCACCTATATTTATAGGAATAGGCGCCATACTTATGTTATCATCTAAGAAAAAAAAGATAAAAGATATTGCAGTTATTTCGGTTGGATTTGGAATATTATTCATGGGGATGGGACTAATGTCAGCATCAATGAAACCAATAGCAGAATTAGATATTTTTAAAGAGATAATTATAATTATGGGAAGGTATACAATACTTGGTGTTTTAGTTGGTGTAATAATGACAGCAATAGTACAAAGTTCATCAGCAACTACATCAATATTAGTTGCACTAGCATCAGCCGGAACAATAGATATGAAAATAGCCTTTCCAATAGTATTAGGATGTAATATAGGAACTTGTGTTACAGCAATAATAGCATCTTTAACAGCAAATAAAACAGCTAAAAAGGCGGCCTTATTACATTTGTTGTTTAAGATTTTTGGAACTATAATATTTTTACCACTTTCAGTTTATGTGGTAAAGGTTGTAGCTTATTTAACACCCAATAATTTAGGAAGACAGGTTGCAAATGCACACACTATATTTAATATAGTAATAACCTTAGTAGTTTTACCTATATCGGGGTATTTTGTTAAATTTGTAAATAAAGTTTTGCCTGATGAGGAAGAAAAAGAAGTATGTGGATCAATATATCTTGATAAAAAACTTTTAGAAACTCCAGTTGTTGCAAGTACTCAAGTTATTAAAGAGACTATAAGAATGGCTAAGATTTCGAGAGATAACTTTCAATTAGCAATGAAAGCATTTTTTTATGGAGATTGTGAAAATATAAAAAGTGTATATGAAAATGAAAATATAATTAATACATTAGAAAGAGAGATTACAGAATATTTAATAGCATTATCACAACATAACTTGCCTCAGGAAAATGCGGAGTTAGTGAGTGAGGTATATCATACTATTAATGATATAGAAAGAATAGGTGACCATGCAGAAAATATTGCAGAACTAGCTACAAATAAATTTAATAATAATATTGAAATGTCTAAACAGGCATTAAAGGAGATTGAAGAAATTTCCACAGCAACATTAGATTCATTGGATATTGCTATAAAATGTTTTTCTAATTATGATATAAACAATGATAAGGTTGTCAATGAGGTTGAAGAGCGTATAGATATGCTTGAGAAGCGATTTAGAAAAAATAATATAGCAAGATTAAATTCAAAGCAATGTTATGCAAGTTCAGGAGTGATGTTTTTTGACTTGTTATCAAACCTTGAAAGAATAGGGGATCATGCTAATAATATAGCAACAGTTAGAGAAAATCATAGTTATAAGATGTATTCTTAGAAAGCTATATATAATAGAGAAAATTATATTATTTTATAGAAAATGTTTAATATAAATGTTGTTATATAATTAATTTAAAACTCATATAAATTTAATATGTAAATGATTTAGATTAAGTTTTTATGGGGGGAGAAGCTATAATGCAAAGATTGAATTATTGTTTAGATTGTCAAAGAGTATTTACACTAAAAGAGAAATGTGAATATTGTAACTCGAGTAATGTAAAGGAGTTAAAAAGAGGAAAATCAGTTAATATAATAGGCAGTAAAAATAAAGGAAGATATTTAAAGTATAAAGAAGGTAAGGTTAGTCTAATAATTTACACAGAAGATAAACAAAAGCTAATTAAAGAGTATGATATTAATAGTATAAGGAAAATATTGTAGAAAAAAACTTAATAATAATAAAAGATAGTGTTATTTATCATATATAGCACTATTTTTTATAAAATAGTTAAACAAAATATAAGAATTATGATATAATTAGTATGAAGTGACAAAATTTATAGTTTGAAGGTAGAATATGATAGATAAAATTATAAATTGGTTTATAAGAGATTTACAGAAACATAATAATTATAATGAAATACAAGTAGAGCAAATGAAATACTTTATGAAAGTAACAACATATGAGTTTATTAAATTAGTATTAGTTTTATTAATATTTTTTTTGCTTGGTTTTTTTAAGGAATGTTTTGTAATTATTATTTTTATGATGAGTACAAAGCCTTTTACTGGAGGATATCATGAAGATACTCAAATTAAGTGTTTTGTGGGAACATTAATAATTGTATCAAGTATAATTTTAATATCTAAAAATAGTAATTTAGATATTGTAACCTGCATTATACTAAATTTAATAAGTATTTTTTGCATATATAATCAGATTCCTATAATAAATGAAAAGATGCCATTAACAAAGAAAAAATTAATAAAAAGAAATAGGTATATTGGCATTGTAAATACTTTAGTATTTTTAGTTATATCAATTATTATGTTCAATCTGAAATGGTTTTCCCAAACAATAGTATGGACATGCGTTGTTCAAGTAATGCTTTTGTTTAATAAATATAAGAAAATAGGGGGTATAAAAAATGAAGATTAAAAAATGCATAGGTTCTTTTATACTAATGTTATCTGCTATTATGATAAATGCAGGAAATGCATCTATTGCTACAATCGGTGTTGAAGAAATGCCAGAATCAATTAAAAAATTAAGATAAAGTAGAGATGTACAAATGATAATAAAGATAGCAGATTTAACAAACACAGTATTACAGTGTATAATGATTATTTGTACTATAAATTATTGTATAGATGATAAATATAAGAAGAGTAAGTCACAACAGGCACTTTGTATAGCTATAATGGTTATAACTGTTCTAATTTCAACAGCAATAATGGGAAATTCAAATTTAGGAGCTATTGTTATTCATGGTATGTTATTAATGTTAGGAGCTATTGCTTTCAAAAAAGATTCATTGGGAGCTACTATTGCATTTAGTATAATATATTTGCTAATAAATATAAATGTAATAATTTGTGGCAATATATTTCATGGATACATAAGACCTAATATTAGAAATGAATACATAGAATTTGGTATTGTATTATCTATGTATGTACCACAATATATAATGACCTATATTGTACTTTTAAAAAGAGAAATAATTTATAAAGCTTATAGATTTATTAGATCAAAAAATTTATCTGCAATATCATTAATAATAGTAACAATAATTATTGATTTTATTAATTTCTTTAATTTAATGATAAATGAATTTGAGGATCCATTATTTAAGGAAATAATATTTATTTTACTAGCTATATTTATGATTGCAATTACAATCTATTTTGCACATATAGAAAAAAAGTCAAAAGAGATTTTACGATTAAATAATGCATTAGAAGAAAAAGTTAATGAACTAAAAAAAGTAAAACATGATTATGGAGCTCAGATTTCTTATTTATATGGAATGCATCTTATGGGTAAATATGATAGATTAGGTGAATTATTAAAAGATATAATAAATGGACATAATAATATTACTTCTGAAGTTAAAATAGTATCTAATGATTCAATAATATCTATGATTGTAAATAGTATTGACCATAGAGGGATAAATATAATAGTTGATGAACAAGCAGATTTAAATGAAATATATATGTCAGAAATGGAATTACAAAGAGTAGTTTCTAATATATTAAGAAATTCTATTACAGCCATGAATGGTAGAGGTGTAATTACCATTAAAACTTATTATGGATTTAATAATTTTATAATTGACATAAAAAATACTGGACCTAAAATAGAAGAAAATATTATAAATAGAATATTTGAGCCAGGTTTTTCTACAAAAGAAAATAGAGATAAAGATCATGGCTTTGGATTAGCTATAGTTAAGGAAATTATAGATCATTATAAAGGGGATGTATCTGTGTTTAGTGGTGAAGATGCTACTTCATTTATAATAAAGCTACCATCTAAAAAGTTATTTTAAATTAAATATCTATTGAAAAAGGTATAACTGAGTTATATAAACTCAAGTTATATCTTTTTTTTTGAAAATAATAATTTTTACAATTAAATTATTAAAGAATTTATATATAAGTGTAATACTAAAAAAGAGTGATTTATAATATATGTGACTTAGTCACATATATTATATATTAAAAATGTAAAATTATAAATAAGATATATATAATATGAAAAACATAGAATTATTTAAATAATAAATTAATAGGAGGGGTTAATTTGATTAATAAAAAAAATGATTATATAAATAAACTTTATGAGGCTTATCCAGTACTTGCTCAAATTGATGAAGAAAATAAAGGGATATTAGGAGAAAAGGCTATATTTAAAGATCTTTTTGCAGATGAGTATTTATCTACAAATGAGGGAGAATGTATAGGTTTTTTATTTGTTATAAGCGGAAGTATAAAAATAAATAAATTAAATGAAAGAGGCGAAGAAACTAATCTTTATAATATAGAGCGAGGACAATTATGTCATGAAGCATTAAGTTGTTTTATGAATTGTAAATCATTAAATATTATAGGAAAGGCAATACAAGACTCTAAAATATGTGTTATACCCTTTGATGTAGTTAATAAATATTTATTACAAGATACATTATTTTTACAATATATTTATAAAGATTTATATGAGAAGCTTAAGATTATTATAAATATTAAAGAAGAAGTAAGGCATGAATCATTAACAAATAGATTAGTAAAGTTACTTATTGATAAAAAAAGTAAGAACATTTATATAACTCATAATGAGTTAGCATTTGAGCTTGATTCAGCAAGAGAAGTAGTTAGTAGAAAATTAAAGGAATTAGAGAAAAAGGGATATTTGAAATTAAGTAGAGGAAAAATACAGATAGAAAAAAATTTAAATGAAATATTAAAGTGATATAGTTACAAACTAAATTGAATTTTAAGAATAAGATAAAAGTGTAAGTTAGTTAAAAGCTTAATATATACTAATCAATCAAATTAAAGATAAAATTTTATTAAGTAAAAATACTAAATTTTGATTAACTTAAATTTTATAGTTAATAAAAATGGAGGAATATTATGTTTAGTTTTTTTAATAGAAATAATGGAAAATCAGTTAATGTAAATGATATTGATAATTTAATAGGAAAAGTAGAACTTATAGATATAAGAGAGCCTTATGAATATAGTAGAGGGACAATAAAGACTTCTAAAAATATATCAATGCAAACACTTTTAAGTAATCCCGATAAGTATTTAAAAAAGGGTAAAGAGTATTATATAATTTGTCAATCAGGAGGAAGAAGTTCAAGAGTTTGTAGTGAGTTAAGCAAAAATGGATTTGATGTTACAAATGTTGTAGGTGGAGTAGGAGCATATTTAGGAAAACATAGATCTTGGTAAAATTACCAAATTTAATATTTTAAACTTGTGGAGATGAGATAATTATGAAAAAAAGAATTTTAATTGTTGGTGGAGTTGCAGGAGGCGCTTCCGCAGCTGCAAGATTAAGAAGAAATAGTGAAGAAGACGAAATTATAATGTTTGAAAAAGGTCCACATGTATCATTTTCAAACTGTGCTCTTCCGTATCATTTAAGTGGTACAATTCAAAGCGCAAATAGGTTGGTTTTAATGAGTCCTGAAAAATTTAAGGCTCAATACAATATAGAAGCAAGAGTTAGTAGTGAAGTTTTATCTATAGACAGAAATAATAAAGAAGTTGAAGTAAAAAATGTTTTAACAGGTGAAATTTATAGAGAAAAATATGATAAACTTATCCTTTCACCAGGGGCAAGACCTATAGTTCCTAATATTAAAGGTATTGAAAATGTTAAAATATTTACTATAAGAAATGTTGTAGATATAGATAAATTAAATACATTTATACAAGAGATTGAAGGAAAAAATATTGCGGTTATTGGTGGAGGATATATAGGTGTAGAGGCAGCTGAAAACTTAATAGAAGGTGGATATAGTACTTCATTAATAGAAGCAATGCCACAAATATTAAAGACTTTTGATTATGATATGGTTCAAATACTCCATAAAGAAATGGTTGATCATGGAGTGAATTTAGTTGTTGATGATAAAGTTGTTAGTTTTGAAAAGGATACAATAGTATTAGAGTCTGGAAAGGAGATAAAAGCAAATGCTGTGGTTATGGCAATTGGAATAATACCAGAAATAGAGCTAGCTAAGAATGCTGGTCTTGAAATAGGTGAAACTGGAGCTATAAAAGTAGATAGTAATTATAAGACTAGTGATGAAGATATTTATGCCGTTGGAGATGCAATAGAAGTTTATAATGCATTAACTCATAGGAATATTAAATTATCATTAGCAGGTCCAGCCCAAAAAGCTGCTAGAAGTGTAGCAGATAATATTAATGGAAAAATTACAGTAAATAATGGGTATATAGGTTCATCAGCCATTAAAGTGTTTGATTATAATGCAGCATCAACTGGATTAAATGAATCACTAATAAAAGTCTTAGGAATGAATATTAAGTATGATATAGTTAGAATATCAACTAATGACAAGGTAGGAATAATGCCAAACTCATCACCATTACATTTTAAGCTTTTATTTGAAGTTCCAACAGGTAAGGTTTTAGGAGCTCAAGCCATAGGAAGAGGTGATGCAGTTAAGAGAATAGATGTAATAGCAACAGCTATTAAATTTGGTGCAACAGTAGAAGATTTAAAGGATTTAGAATTATGTTATGCACCTCCATTTGGCACTGCAAAAGATGTTGTTAATTATGCAGGTTATGTTGCTTCAAACATTTTAAGTGGAGTATTTAAGCAAGTTAATGTTGATAAAGTAAGAGAGTTAGTTGAAAATGGATCATATATAGTTGATGTTAGAGAAAGAATGGAATTTGAAAATGGGCATATTAAAGGAGCAATAAATATTCCTTTAAGTGAACTAAGAGAAAGAGTGAGTGAAATTCCAAGGGATAAAACAGTTTATTTACACTGTAGAACAGGACAAAGAAGTTATAATGCAGCATTAGCACTTCAAAATTTAGGTTATGATAATGTAATAAATATAACAGCAAGCTTTTTAGGGTTATCATTTTATGAAGCGTATAATGATAAAATAAAGGATAGAGAAAGTATTATGACTAAATATAATTTTAAATAAGTATAGCTTTATTTATTATATAATTCCTTTCAAGGTATATAGATACTATATATTTCTTGAAGGGAATTTTAGTTTATTTATAAGTTAACAAAATATGTATATATAAATACTATAATATAGATGAATTTTTAGGGGGATATATTTTGAATAAATTCTTAGTGGATGATTATAGGAGCATTAAGAAAAATATTATTTTGTCTATACCTATTTTATTTATAATAGGTACTCCAATTCATTTCTTATATGACTTAACAGGTGAAATGGCAATAGTAGGGGCAATAACTCCAGTAAATGAAAGTGTTGTAGAACATTTTAAATTAGCTACTATTCCTCTTGTTTTATGGTGGAGTATTAGTTACTGCATACTAAGGAAAAAAGTAAATATAGATTTTAGAAAGTGGATTTTTAGTGCAGCTATTTCAGTACTAATTATTCCAATTGTTATTACTAATTTTTATTATACTTATAAAGGTGCATTAGGATTTTCATCATTTATATTAGATGTATTTTCTTTATTTCTTGCATTAATAATAGGACAAATTTTAGCCCTTAATTTATATAAAAATAGTAGATCTACAAATATAAAATTAATAATTGGAATATTAATAATTTTATTAATAATAGGATTGACAATATTTTTTACATTTTATCCAATACACATACCTATGTTTAGAGATGGAAATACAGGATTATACGGAATATAGAAACAAACTGCGAACTACAGTGAGAACGAAAAATGTAATATTACTTTTCAAGGAAGCGGTAAAATTTTCACTTCACTATGTTTATTAGCTTTACGCCTTATAGTTAACGACTTCTGATAAAAATTTGTATCAGGAGTCGCTAACTTTAGAGGGATTATCCTTAAATTGCAGACTTAAGATTTAGTTTGCAGTTTATTAAAATAGTGATTTTATTTTATCTAAGTGTTTTATAGCCATTTCATAGCCATGCTTATAATTAGATTGAATTTTATTAGTATCTTTTTCAAAGCTTTCTAGTTTATAGTCTGGTCTTAATATTATTGCTTTGCCTTGATTTTCAAGTTCTTCACAGAATTTTACTGTAGCATTATAATTTTCATGACGAGTTAAAAATGCATCTTTTAAATTAGGGTATTTATTACTTAGCATTTTAGATACAAATATATTTTTTTTACTTAACTCTTTTCTGTATCCAGTTGGTTGGGTAAGAATTATTAAATGTTTTTTATTACCATCCTCAATAGCTTTCTTTACAGGAATTGGATCACAAAGACCACCATCATAATATTCATTATTATTTATTTTTATAACAGGAAAAAATATTGGAATAGCACATGTTGCTCTAAGTAGTGTAGCTTTATCATCAAGTTCTTTACCATCCAAATATTCAGTTTTACCAGTTTTAGCATTAGTAACTCCAACTAGGACTTTACCGGGATAGTTTTTATATGTATCCATATCAAAAGGCACTAATTTATTAGGTATTTCCTCAAAAACAAAATCTAGTCCAAATAGACTTTTGCATTTCAAGAAATTTCCGTATCCCAAGTATCTTTTATCATTTCTATATTTCATTAGTATTTCTAAATTTCTTCCTTTTTGTTTTGAAAGATAGGATACACCGTTAGTTATTCCAGCAGATACGCCGATACAATAAGGAAAACTTATATTATTATCTAATAGTGCATCTAGGATTCCAGCTGTAAAAATTGGTCTAAGGGTTCCTCCTTCTAAAATTAAGCTAGGCATAAATATACTCCTTTCAAAAGTTATTATTTATTTATTATAAATTAAAAAAATATCTAATACAAATTATAGTATAAGGAATTTATAAATAAAGTTATAGTTTAATAAGTTGTAAAATTGAATTATAATAATTATAAAACAATTAATTTTTAATATATAAAGGTTCTACGAAAAGAGGTATATAAATGTTTTTTATAGGAATATTTGGTGTTGATAGCAAAGAAAAGGAAATTAAGATTTTAATAAATTCATATTGTAAAAAATGTAATATATCTAGTGATTTGACATTGATAAAAAGTTTTACTTTTTTTCATTTTTTCTTTATTCCACTATTTAAATGGAATGAAAATTATTATGTAATTTGCAAGAAATGTGGTTCAATTTATAGTATTCCAAAAGAAAAAGGAAAAGCAATAGAAAAAGGACAAAATATAGAAATTACATATTGGGACTTAAATGAAGTGAATAATAGTTATGGAAGTTATTACTCAATAAAAAGATGTGCAAAATGTAACAGAGAAGTTGAAAATGGTTTTGAATATTGTCCATATTGCGGAGAAAAAGTTAAATAATATATTGATATAATGTTAATTAGACAAGGATGTCTTTATCAATTTGATAAAGGCATCTTTTTTTGTATTTAGAATACCACAGGTTCGACCTGTGGTTCCGGAAAGCTTCTAGCGGTGAGTAGAAATAAAAAAACCTCCGTTGTAAAATTATAGTAGGTTTGCCGACCACAACTATAATACAAGGAGGTATCCAATATGGATAATAGTAGTTTAG
>NZ_JADPEL010000119.1 GCF_015667795.1 Clostridium sp. D53t1_180928_C8 | reverse complement strand
ACTACTTTAAAATCTTTATTTATTTCAACTGCAAAGAACGGCTTTTCCTCTTCTCCAATCCTTCTTATGAAAAATAAGTTAGTTATTCCCTCTGCATATTTTTTTACATAACCCCCAATACAAATTATTTGCTCTTTACCTTCTCTTATTATTTCCTCTGAACTATTTGCTGGCCTTATTATTAAATCTTTATATTGAAATTTTAATTCTTTTAACTTTTCAACCCTTTTGCTTATTTTCTTATCCATTTCTAAGTTATTTTTATATTTAACTTGTTTTATTGTATTTTGATGTGCTCTATATACACTCTTCGGAAATAAATTACTTTCTACTGTTAAATCTATATTTAATTTATTACAATCCTCTATGTAATCAGCCCAAGTTATTAATACAGCATTACATGAATGATATTGACCTTTCTCTCTATTTCTAAACTGCTTGTACATATAGTTATACGCCTTTTTAATAGTTGTATACTTTAGTATCTTCTTTAAATTATTAGAATCACCTAAATTACCAATTATATATTCTAAATCTTTAATATCATCTAAAGTTAATCTATCCTTTTCTTTAAACTTACAATTTAACTGATATAATTCTAATGTTATTGGTCTTATTGCTATTTTACTTTTTATAAACTCTCTATAATCTTTTTTTGATAACTTAAGCATTTTATAGATATCCTTTCCTTTCCAGTTGATGCAACGCCCAATACTTAATCCCATTACCTTCATTGAAACTATATTTCCTAATCCAACCTTTATTAACTTTTCTATTCCAGGATATTTATTGTAAAACTCTAAATACTTAAGTATGTTATCTTCATCAAAATTTTCATAATAACTATATTGCAAGTATGTTTCTTTTATAGCTTCTTCTAAACTATTTTTTACTACGTAATATGGTGCCTTAGCCAAAGAGTTAATATTGAAATTATGGATAGTTGCTCTTTCACCCCAATTAGTTAAGCTATATCCATCCCAATGCCAATAATATCCCCTGTTTATCATTGTGCTTTTTCTTTCTTCAAAAATATAATTAGCCAACTCTAAATATTCATCTTCTATATTTCTATAATCGCCTTCAAAATTTCTTCTTAAAGAGAAACCTCTTGCAACTAATACTCTTTTATCTTTAATTGATTTTTCAAACCATAAAACAGTTGCTGAATGTGCTAAAAACTTTCTTCCTTTCCCATCTGCCTTACATTGAAATTCTTTTTGACATATTGGACATCTTACCTGCTCATTATGTCTTAATCCACTTGTTACAAAATCAGTTTTACACTTTGTACAATAAGCTTCTTGTTTATTTCCTTTTCTTTTGTAGAATATATAATTTGCACTTTCTAAAGCTACTTCATTAACAAACACTCTTAATTCTTTTGGTATTTCTTTAGATAAATGCTCTCTATATTCTTGACACATTATTAAACCTCCCATTACTCTCATTTAAAATTAAAGATAATCATCTATATCTAAACTAAAATCAGCTATATCTTTTTTAGCCTTTCCTGTAGTAATACTATTACTCTCTATTGCTCCTATAGCTTCTTTAGCTTCATCAACTTCAACTTGAATAAATTTATCTTGAACTGCTTCAAATTGATAGTATTCTCTTATGATCTTAAAGGCTTCATTGTCAGACATACAATATGCCCCTTGTTGTGCTTTTTTTCTTGCTACCTTTTCCATTTCTTTAAAACATTTTTCTATACTTTTATTCTCATTACATATCTTTTCTGCTGCTTCTCTGTTAATCTCTACTTGTTTTAATA
>NZ_JADPEL010000118.1 GCF_015667795.1 Clostridium sp. D53t1_180928_C8 | reverse complement strand
AGATTTATGTAGTCTTTTCTCAATCATTACACTTTTTTTATCAATTTGTCTAAGGTATAGCAAATAATATGTAGATAAGGCCTGCGCTTAAGTGCGCGGTCTTGCTAGGCTTGTAAGTTTCTTTCTTGCTATTCCAAACGGTGAGAGATTTCTGTGCTTTTGTTATAGGACAATTAAAACCGTTTCAATACAACACACTGTGGAGTTTTCATATCTTTGCAACTTTTTCTTTGGGCATTCGAGCAATCGGGGCCCAGAGGTTAACAAACACAAACAATTTTATCTATTCATTAAATTTTTGTCAAAAACAAGAATTTTCGTAACTGGAAATTTTAAAATATTAAAAACTTTCAACAACGGATCTCTTGGTTCTCGCATCGATGAAGAACGCAGCGAAATGCGATACGTAATGTGAATTGCAGAATTCCGTGAATCATCGAATCTTTGAACGCACATTGCGCCCCTTGGTATTCCAGGGGGCATGCCTGTTTGAGCGTCATTTCCTTCTCAAACATTCTGTTTGGTAGTGAGTGATACTCTTTGGAGTTAACTTGAAATTGCTGGCCTTTTCATTGGATGTTTTTTTTTTTCCAAAGAGAGGTTTCTCTGCGTGCTTGAGGTATAATGCAAGTACGGTCGTTTTAGGTTTTACCAACTGCGGCTAATCTTTTTTATACTGAGCGTATTGGAACGTTATCGATAAGAAGAGAGCGTCTAGGCGAACAATGTTCTTAAAGTTTGACCTCAAATCAGGTAGGAGTACCCGCTGAACTTAAGCATATCAATAAGCGGAGGAAAAGAAACCAACCGGGATTGCCTTAGTAACGGCGAGTGAAGCGGCAAAAGCTCAAATTTGAAATCTGGTACCTTCGGTGCCCGAGTTGTAATTTGGAGAGGGCAACTTTGGGGCCGTTCCTTGTCTATGTTCCTTGGAACAGGACGTCATAGAGGGTGAGAATCCCGTGTGGCGAGGAGTGCGGTTCTTTGTAAAGTGCCTTCGAAGAGTCGAGTTGTTTGGGAATGCAGCTCTAAGTGGGTGGTAAATTCCATCTAAAGCTAAATATTGGCGAGAGACCGATAGCGAACAAGTACAGTGATGGAAAGATGAAAAGAACTTTGAAAAGAGAGTGAAAAAGTACGTGAAATTGTTGAAAGGGAAGGGCATTTGATCAGACATGGTGTTTTGTGCCCTCTGCTCCTTGTGGGTAGGGGAATCTCGCATTTCACTGGGCCAGCATCAGTTTTGGTGGCAGGATAAATCCATAGGAATGTAGCTTGCCTCGGTAAGTATTATAGCCTGTGGGAATACTGCCAGCTGGGACTGAGGACTGCGACGTAAGTCAAGGATGCTGGCATAATGGTTATATGCCGCCCGTCTTGAAACACGGACCAAGGAGTCTAACGTCTATGCGAGTGTTTGGGTGTAAAACCCATACGCGTAATGAAAGTGAACGTAGGTTGGGGCCTCGCAAGAGGTGCACAATCGACCGATCCTGATGTCTTCGGATGGATTTGAGTAAGAGCATAGCTGTTGGGACCCGAAAGATGGTGAACTATGCCTGAATAGGGTGAAGCCAGAGGAAACTCTGGTGGAGGCTCGTAGCGGTTCTGACGTGCAAATCGATCGTCGAATTTGGGTATAGGGGCGAAAGACTAATCGAACCATCTAGTAGCTGGTTCCTGCCGAAGTTTCCCTCAGGATAGCAGAAGCTCGTATCAGTTTTATGAGGTAAAGCGAATGATTAGAGGTTCCGGGGTCGAAATGACCTTGACCTATTCTCAAACTTTAAATATGTAAGAAGTCCTTGTTACTTAATTGAACGTGGACATTTGAATGAAGAGCTTTTAGTGGGCCATTTTTGGTAAGCAGAACTGGCGATGCGGGATGAACCGAACGTAGAGTTAAGGTGCCGGAATACACGCTCATCAGACACCACAAAAGGTGTTAGTTCATCTAGACAGCCGGACGG
>NZ_JADPEL010000117.1 GCF_015667795.1 Clostridium sp. D53t1_180928_C8 | reverse complement strand
TTAACATTAACACCAGGTATTTTCAATATTAATGAACCAGCTATGTTTGGTTTACCAATAGTAATGAACTTCTCATTATTAATACCATTTGTTTTAGCCCCAATGGCTAATGCGATAATATCTTATTCGGCGATGGCCTCAGGTTTAGTTGCTACTACTACAGGAATTGCAGTTTCATGGACAATGCCACCAATCTTAAGTGGGTTCCTTACAACTGGAGGTAGCATAAGTGGTTCTATTTTACAAATAGTGTGTATAGTTGTTGACATAGCAATCTATTGGTTCTTCTATCAAGCAGTAGAAAAGAAAAATTTAGAATTAGAAGCAGTATCAGTATAGAGATATAAATATAGATAGTTAATTTTAAAAAATTTTTGGAGGAGTATTATGGGAAAAAGATTAATTAGTTCAAATGCTTCAGAGATATTAGAAATGAATGCAGCTGAATTAAAACAAAGTATTAAGGCGAGTGAAGGAAGAACAATTCTTTCAGAAAATGTTGCACCTAGAGAATCCTTTATAGGTGATATTACAAATTCAGAGATTGCCAGAGCTTTTGGAGCAGATTTGATTTTACTTAATTGTTTAGATGTTTTGAATCCAGAAATTTTTGGGTTAGATGTAAAGGAAGGTTCTTTTGTAGATGAGCTACATCGTTTAGTAGGACGTCCAATTGGAGTAAATCTAGAACCAGTAGATTTAAGTGCAGACATGTCAGAAGATCTTTACACTATCAGCAAGGGTAGACAAGCTACCCTTGAGACTATTCAAGAAATTGAAAGACTTGGTATGGACTTTGTTTGTTTTACTGGTAACCCAGGAACTGGAGTTACTAATTCACAAATAGAAAAAACAATTACTTTAGCAAAAGAAAATTTCTCAGGTTTAATAATTGCAGGTAAAATGCATGGAGCTGGCGTTAATGAACCAGTTGCTGATATAAAAGCAGTAGAAAGATTTATTGAAGCAGGTGCAGATATAATTTTAGTTCCTGCAGTTGGAACAGTACCAGGGTTTGATGATTCAGAATTAAAAGAAGTTGTTAAAGCAGCGCATAGAAAAGATGCTCTTGTATTAACTGCAATAGGTACTAGTCAAGAAAGTTCTGATGAAGATACTATAAAACAAATTGCAATACGTAATAAAATTTGCGGGGTAGATATTCAACATATAGGTGATGCTGGTTATGGTGGAGTTGCACCCTTTGAAAATATATTTGCTATGAGTAAGGCAATTCGTGGTGTTCGTCACACAATATCAATGATTGCTCGTTCAATTAATCGTTAATTAAGAATTTAAATAAGAAGGGATTGAAGAAAATGAAAACAACAATTATGTTAGTATGTGCTGCTGGAATGAGCACTAGTTTAATGGTAGAAAGAATGAAAAAAGCTGCTGAAGCTAAAGAGATGGAAACAGATATATTTGCTGTTTCAGCAGGAGAAGCAGATGATTATTTAGAGAGTAAAAAAGTAGATGTATTACTTTTAGGACCACAAGTACGTTTTATGAAAACACAATTTGAAGGAAAAGTTAAACCATTAGGAATTGCATTAGATGTTATACAAATGACAGATTACGGCATGATGAATGGAGAAAAGGTATTAGAGCAAGCTCTTAAATTAATAAACAGATAGATAGAAGATGATTACGTTAAAAGGAGTGTTTATTTTGAGAGAACAAATAAGTTTAGACGTTATTATGGAATTAATCATGTATGGAGGAGATGCTAAATGTAATGCTATGGAAGCTATTCAAGCAGCAAAAGCTGGAGATTTTGAATTAGCTAATAGTAAGGTTTCTGAAGCAGAAGCTTCATTAGTAAAAGCACATCATTCTCAAACAGGATTATTAACTCAAGAAGCTCAAGGAAATAAAGCAGAAGTATCATTATTAATGGTACATGGACAAGATCACTTAATGACTTCAATGGCATTTACAGACTTAGCAAAAGAAATTATTGATGTTTACAAAAG
>NZ_JADPEL010000115.1 GCF_015667795.1 Clostridium sp. D53t1_180928_C8 | reverse complement strand
GAAGCACAAAAGAAATTCGCTACTTACACTCAAGAACAAGTAGATGAAATTTTCAGACAAGCAGCTTTAGCAGCTAACCACAACAGAATTAAGTTAGCAAAAATGGCTGTAGAAGAAACAGGAATGGGAATCGTAGAAGACAAGGTTATAAAAAATAACTTTGCTGCTGAATATATATACAACCAATACAAGGATATGAAAACTTGTGGAGTTTTAGAAGAAGATAAAACTCACGGAATTACAAAAGTTGCAGAACCAATCGGAGTTATCTCTGCTATCGTTCCAACAACAAACCCAACATCAACAGCAATATTCAAGTGTTTAATAGCTTTAAAGACTAGAAATGCTATAATAATCTCTCCACATCCAAGAGCTAAGAACGCTACAATTGAAGCTGCTAAAATAGTTTTAGAAGCTGCAGTTAAAGCAGGAGCTCCAGAAGGAATAATCGGATGGATAGATCAACCATCAGTTGAATTATCACAAAACGTTATGAGAGAATCAGATATAATCCTAGCTACAGGTGGTCCAGCAATGGTTAAGGCTGCTTACTCATCAGGAAGACCAGCTTTAGGGGTTGGAGCAGGAAATACTCCAGCAATCATTGATGAAACAGCTCATATTAAAATGGCTGTAAACTCAGTTTTACTTTCTAAGACATTCGATAACGGAGTTATCTGTGCATCAGAACAATCAATCGTTGTTTTAGAACAAGTATATGATGAAGTTAAGAAAGAATTAGCTGAAAGAGGAGCATACATCCTTAAAGGCGAAGAAATAGATAAAGTAAGAAAAGTTATCTTAAACGAAAAAGGTGGATTAAATGCTGACATGGTTGGTCAATCTGCTTATAAGATAGCTCAAATGGCAGGAGTTAATGCTCCAGAAAGTGCTAAAGTATTAGTAGGAGAAGTTACTTCAGTTGAATTAGAAGAACCATTCTCACACGAAAAATTATCTCCAGTATTAGCTATGTACAAAGCTACATCATTCGAAGATGCCTTAAATAAAGCCGATAGATTAATCGAATTAGGTGGTATGGGTCATACTTCAATACTTTACACTGATCAAGTTAAGAACAGAGATAGAGTATTAACATTCGGAGAAAGAATGAAAACTGCTAGAACATTAATAAACATGCCAGCAGCTCAAGGTGCTATCGGAGACTTATTCAATTTCAAATTAGCTCCATCATTAACATTAGGATGCGGATCATGGGGAGGAAACTCAGTTTCAGAAAACGTTGGTCCTAAGCACTTAATTAACGTTAAGAGCATTGCTGAAAGGAGAGAAAATATGCTTTGGTTTAGAGTTCCAGAAAAAACTTACTTCAAATACGGTTGTTTACCAGTAGCTTTAGCTGAATTAGGTGAAATGGGTAAAAAGAAAGCATTCATCGTAACAGATAAAGTATTATTCGAAATGGGATACACTAACAAAGTTACAGAAGTTTTAGAATCTCAAGGAATTCAATACAAAATATTCTCAGATGTTGAACCAGACCCAACATTAAGATGTGCTAGAGCTGGTGCAGCTGAAATGACTAGCTTTGAGCCAGACGTTATAATCTCTCTTGGTGGTGGATCAGCAATGGATGCTGCTAAAATCATGTGGGTTATGTACGAACATCCAGAAGTTAACTTCCACGATTTAGCTATGACATTCATGGATATCAGAAAGAGAATATACAGATTCCCAACAATGGGTGAAAAAGCTATGATGGTTTCAATAGCAACTTCAGCTGGTACAGGATCAGAAGTTACTCCATTCGCAGTTATCACTGACGAACAAACAGGAGTTAAATATCCATTAGCTGACTACGAACTAACTCCAGATATGGCTATAGTTGACGCTGAGTTAATGATGACTTCACCTAAGGGATTAACAGCTTGTGCTGGTTTAGACGTATTAGTTCACTCAATTGAAGCTTACGTTTCAATAATGGCATCTGAATACACTAACGGATTAGCTTTAGAAGCAATCAGATTAGTATTCAAATACTTACCAGATGCTTACAATGAAGGAACAACTAACATTAAAGCAAGAGAAAAAATGGCTCATGCATCTTGTATGGCTGGTATGGCATTCAGTAATGCATTCTTAGGAATCAATCACTCAATGGCTCATAAATTAGGTGCATTCCACCACTTACCACACGGTATGGCTAATGCATTAGTTATGAACGAAGTTATAAGATTCAATGCTGAAGAAGCTCCAACTAAGCAAGCAGCATTTGCACAATACAAATATCCAAATGCATC
>NZ_JADPEL010000114.1 GCF_015667795.1 Clostridium sp. D53t1_180928_C8 | reverse complement strand
TTTAAAAGCTGTACTTAATTCCTTATATGTTTTATTAAAATACTCTTTTAATTCTTTTTTACTTTCTTTAGTTAGTTTTATTTTATTAAATATTTTTTTATCATTATTTATATTTTTATAAACTTCTTTTAGCTTTTTAATTTCATCAGCATTATAATCATATAGATATTGTTTTTGATTTTCTATTAAACCTTCAATTTTAGCTTCATCTTCTGTTTTAATACATATTTCACTCTTTATTTGCATTGCACTAATATTAATACCATTTGGTATCATTAATATTATACATAATATTATTAATATTTTTCTTAATTCCATGTTAATCCCCCATAAGCAACTTACTATTTATTTTTATTATATCTTTACATATTAAATACTTAATTTTATCACATCACCCTTTTCTTTATTATAATTTAATAATTATTTTACTCCATTTATCTCCAACTATATAACTATATCAATAAAAATATCGAACCTCAACCCCATTTTACCTATAACAAATCTATAACTACTTTAAAAATTATTAAGTTCATTTTCAATTTAGCTTTTAACACTTTATACTTCTCATCCAATAATCTATTAATTCTATAGTTAAAGAATCCCCTATATCATGTCCAGTACACTGCTTGCCCCTGCCAATCATTAGTATACCCAGGTGTCCTAATTCTGGAAGTTCATTTTCAGAATTTGCTAATATTAAGCAGAACTCCTGTAACAAGAATATGTGAAATATTAGATATTGGCAGTAGCACTTACTACAATAAATTAGAGTGGTTATATAGAAGGTGTTTAGAATTTCTTGAGCGATATGAAGATAAGAAGTTAAAGAACACTCATTTCGATACATTATGGCTTAACACAGATAAATTCACCTATCATCTTAACAATGTTATAAAAAAGGGACATGGTAAAAATTCTATTTTAGAAAAAAGAAACCGTTGTTTCCCACAAGCATTATAGCGACTACGGATCCGAGAAGTAGATATATATTTAGAGCAGATGTTGCTTTTGATTTTACTACATCCGTAAACGAAGTTAAAAATGACTATATAAGATATAAAGAAGATAAGTTGAATACATATTTGCAAAAGACAAGTAAATATAAAGTATCTAAAACAACTACTGATTCTACTTTAAGTGAATTTGAATTTTTTTTAAGAGATTTAGAAGTTAGAAAATCATATGTAGATGGATTTCATGTTAATTCAACATACACTACTTATGCACATCATTGGCTAATAAATAACTTATTGAATGTCAATAAATTATTTATAGTTACAGATGAAGATACTGCTCTATTGACTTCCCTTTTAAGGATACATAAAGAAGGTATTTCAAAGAAAGATACTCATATTTTTACTTGCAAGGTTGATAAAGAATTAGATAAGAATGAGGCATATAAACAATATTTAACCCATAAAGAAAATATTAAATTATGGCAAGAGGCTAATAATTTAAAAGAAGGTTTAGGCAAATCAGCGATAGACCTATTGGCTCATACTATATTTAATAATGATATATATATAACAGAAACAATTAACGGAAAAGATTATGTAGTTGGAGTTAATGGTTCTATCCTCCATCCATTTCCTTATAAGGATGAAGGAGATAGATATATTAATTGTGTTACAGATTTATCTAACCTTAATTGTTATGAATTATCAGAGATAATGTACAAAATAGATTTGCGGTCTATAAACACATTTTTCAATCAGATAAGAAGAAAGGTATCTATATTAGAAAGACCATTGTTAGGTGGCAGAGGGGAAGGAAAAAGTTATATATATGCTAATTTTAACCCTAAATATGCTCAATATATGATAACTATTCTAAGAACATATTTAAACTTCTGTGAGACTTATAAATATAAAGGTGAGGAAATAACTCCTGCTATGAGACTTGGGATAGCAAAAAAGAAATATAAAATAGAGGATATATTATATTTTAAATAAGTATAATACTAAACATTGTAAATTTAGGCTTTGTTTTAAAAATATACAAATAACTATAATGTAAAATGATGTCCATAAGTGGATATCATTTTGAATCACAATACTTTAATTAAAGACCATTTTCTATTGTTAAAACCTTCATTTTTAAAGGGAAGAAAATTTATAAGGAAAACAATAGAGATTATTGAGGGAAATATTAAAAGGACAAGGAAGGTACGAAAATTATGGCTGAAGATAAGGTTTTATTTGCCAAAAATTGAAAATTTAATATCACAAATATAGATTTATTTTCAATGAATAAAATTATAAAACTTATATTTTTTCATTGGATTTAGTTATAGTGCATTTACATCAAATAAAATAA
>NZ_JADPEL010000113.1 GCF_015667795.1 Clostridium sp. D53t1_180928_C8 | reverse complement strand
ATCAATTATGAATTAATCTATACCACATAATTTTAGAAAATCATCATATCCTTTATAAATGGGCTCTGATGAAATAAACTTATCTAACATCATTGAATTATCTCCAAAACTTTTTTTAGCCATAGCTATACCTTCATCATCTCTTGCCATAAATAATGGAAAAAATTCATGAAATAATTCTATAGGAGGCTTTGTATTAAACCTATCATAATATGTCTGGGCTAATTCAATAGCTTCTGCAACATATTCATTCTTTCTTTTGCTATAATATTCATCTAATGTCATTATAATTTTAGCAGGATTTCCTGCTACTACAACATTATCTGGTATATCTTTGTTCACCAATGAGTTTGCTCCAATTATTACATTATTACCTATAGTTACTCCTTTTAATATAGTTGACTTCATCCCTATAAAAACATTATTACCTATAGTAACTTTCCCTGATGAACCTATCATATCATGATATACTCCGCTTAATACAGACCAATCATACCCGTGCGTTAATATTGTAACTCCGTCTGTTATTTTAACATCGTCACCTATATCTATTAAACAAGGTCTAGTCCTATCTATATTGGTAGTTTGTGGATTAAATATTACCGTTCTTTCTCCGATTTTGCATCCTTTACTTCTTAAAAGTTTTATATAACTTTTCGAATTACGTCTAACATAAGACTTCATTATTACTTTAAAAAAATCTATCATTTGTCTTCCCCTCCGTATTGCATAATTATACAATATTATCTAATTCCCGACAACTCAAATAATATAAATCTGTCAATTGTTTAAGCTTCCATAAAGATTTAAAGGATATTCTATATATAAAACCTCATCTGCTTCTTTTATATATATTAAACCATTTTTGTAAGCCTTTAAACTTCCGAAAAATTGGACTTCTGTTATTCCTTTATATAATTTCCCATTTGATAATTTAATAATATCACCTTTCAATAAAGAACTTGATATATATAATTCATTTTCTTTATACTGCTCAAAACTTGTTTTATACTCCCCAATTTCAAGTTGCACAGTATCAATATCAATATACGTTATCATATCCCTTGAACCATAGTGTAATTGTATTGAATTTATTGTATACCCGTTTTTACTTCCAAATGCATAATTACTCCATGTTGATATAGCTGAAGATACATCTGCATTAGTTTCACTCCCATCACTATATACAAATTTAAGTCCCCCTCCATTACCTGTATTCAATGAATCTCTTAACCAATCAAAAGAAATAGTATATTGAGTATTTTCTAAAAAGTTATTAAATACCACTTTATTCAATAAATCACTGCTACCTTTTAAAGCTATGCATCTTCTATTATTTTTTTCACAATACCAAGCTAGGCTTTCATCTTTAACTGTATCTATAATATCCTTTGCAAATCTTTCTCCACTCCATATATTTTTCCCTACACTCCTTATTGTTAAAGAATTTATGGAATTATTAATCTCTATTCTATTAATTCTTAAATTTCCATTTTCATAAAAGTTAATTAAATTGCCATCTTCACAATTCTCCCCTGCTAAGAATGTCTTTTTTTTACTCTTTAAGTTTAACGTTCTAGGTTCTTCAAATATATCTCCTGCATTAGTTATTACCATCTTTTCTTTTGTACCATCTCCAATTGAAATCATATTCCCAAATTCTTTATATGCTTTATTAATAGGTAGTATATCAACATCTTCAAACGTTTTGATATAATCAATTAAATCTTTTAAATACTGTTGTTGTATTTCATCAAATTGGTTTGCTTCTGAATGAAGCATATAAATAATCCAAAGTTTTTTAGAATAAGCTTCATTAAACATTTTTTTATAATATTCCAAAGTATCCTTTGAAATACCATCATAATAAGAACCTAATGCAATTCTATTTATTTGATATGTTTTTACCGGATATGTTGTTAATGTTCCACCAGTTGCTAGTCCAAATCTATAATATTTCTGTGCTATTTCACGAACTCTATAATCATTTTCGCCATTTGGATATACAATGTAGTCGCATTGAAACCCTCTCGTTTGTTCTATAATCCTTTTACTTTCTGATAACTCGTATTCTATCTCTTCATTAGTTAAAGTAGGTAATCTATAATGATTTACTGTATGAGATCCAAAATCCCATCCTAATTCAATTAACTCATTTATTTGTTCATTAGTCATCTGATTACTTCCATTTGGAATAAGACAACCACTGCAAGCTATATTTTTAGATTGAAAAATCGGCTTTAATATTGTATAATCCGTCTGTTTTCCATCATCTGAAATAAAAGATACTATACACCTTCTTTTTCCATTCGCTCTTTGTCCATAAATTGAACTATTGTTATATTTAATTATTTGTTTCGTATTATGTTCCAA
>NZ_JADPEL010000112.1 GCF_015667795.1 Clostridium sp. D53t1_180928_C8 | reverse complement strand
ATTTAATTATAAACTATGATATAAAATAATCTACAATATTTTCATATAAGAATTAGAGTATAAGGTATAATATGGTTTATGGAAATATTAAAATGTTGTAATTATATAGTAAACATATTATATTATAATTCTAGATGAAATTATTCAGATGGGGGAAGGTAGTTACAATGGTGAAAATAAATTTTGATGTGAAAAAACATAAATTAGATAATGGTTTAGAAGTGATAACAATAAATAAAGATACCCAAATCTCATCAATTAACATAGGAGTAAAGGTTGGGGCCTTAAATGAAACTCTAAGTGAAAAGGGAATTTCACATTATATAGAGCATATGTTGTTTAAAGGAACTGAAAACAGAACGTTTCAAAAGTTAAATGATGATTTAGAGGCCTTAGGTGGAGAGTACAATGCATATACTGATTACTCTCAAACTGTTTATTCTATAAGTTGTTTAGAGGATGAATTAAAAAATGCAATAGAATTATTAAGTGATATGTTAATTAGCTCTAAATTTCCAAAAGAAGAAGTTGAAAAGGAAAGAGGAGTAATATTAGCAGAGATAAGATCTAGTAAGGATAGTGTGGAGGATTTTAGTTTTAAGAAAATAAATGAAGTAGCATTTAAAAAGAGCGCATTAAGATATGATGTTGCAGGTTTAGATGAAAATGTGAAAAGTTTTACTAGAGAAGAACTTTATAATTATTATAAAAAGTATTATATACCTAACAATGCATTAATAACTATGGTATCATCATTGTCTCATGAAGAAGCTATTAAAGAGATATCAAAGCAGTTTAGCAACTGGGAAAAACGTGAAGTTATTAAAATAGAAGTAGAAGATGAAAAAAATAGAGATATAAAGAAAGTAACAACTAAAGAAAATATAGAGCTTTGTACAATAATTTATTTATTTACATTTTATGATTTAGATAAAAAGTATGAATTACCACTAAGGATATTAAATCATAGGTTAGGTGAAAGTGCTAACTCATTATTATTTAGGGAAGTAAGAGAAAATAGAGGTTTAGCATACGATATATACTCTCATTTAGATATTACTCAAAATGTGAAAACTTTATATATTTATACTGCTGTAGATGAGGAAGATATTGATGATGCAGCTAATGCAATTGAAGAAATTTTTAAAAATATTAAGTTTAGAAAAATAATTATTGGAGAGAATGATTTAAATGTAATGAAAAAAGTTCATAAAACAGCTGTTATATCAACATTAGAAGATTCTGTTGAGCTTTGTAGCTATATATTAAGCCAAAGTTTAGAAGGTGAAGATATATTTGAATTTTTAAATGATATGGAAAATCTAAATACAATAACTGCTGATGAAATATACGAAGTAGCAAATAAAGTTTTAAATAAACCTACTATTCATATATTAAAATCTTCATAAGGTGGCAATAATTATGAATATAATAACTAAAATAGAATTAGGTAAAAGAAATAAAGAGAGAGTTAATATTTATATTGATGATGAATATGCTTTTTCTATAAGTGCTGAATTAGTATATAAGGAAAATTTAAAAGTTAAAGATACAATAGATGTAGAAAATTTAAAAAAATTAGCTGATGAAGATAATTATATAAAGTGTAAAAATAAAGCACTAAGGACAATTGAAAGGACTTACAAAAGTGAGAAGGAATTAAGAGATAAGTTAGCATTAAAAGGGTTTGAAGACCATATAATTAAACGTACAATTAATTTCTTAAGGGAGTACAATTTGTTAAATGATACTAATTATGCAAAAATGTATGTAAAAGATAGATCCAAAAATCAAGGAAAAAAGAAGATTAAATATACACTTTTGCAAAAGGGAATAGATGAAAATATTATTGAAGAAGAGTTAGATAAACTTAATAAAGAAGAAATAAGCGAAGTAGTACATGAGATGGCGTTAAAGAAATATAAGGTTTTATGCAAAAGAGAAAGTGATCAATATAAGTTATCACAGAAACTATACAGATTTTTAATGGGGAAGGGGTATGACTACGATTTGATTAAAGATGTTGTTAAAACTATAGTCAAATCAGAAGATTTGGAATAAAGGGGCAATCTTAATGAATGAAATACTCTCTTATGCTATGTGTTTAGTTGTAATAATGTCATGTGTTACTAGTAGTGTCAAAAAGACATTAAAAAGAAGAAGCGTGGGTTTTTCATTAGAGAGGGTACTTTATTATTTTTCTATTTTAGTAAGTATTTTATTAATAGCTTTAAAAATAGATGTAATACTTGAAAGTATTACTAAAATAGCAGCAACAAATTTTAAATTAAGTGGAATATATAATGATATTTGTAAAATTACATTGTTTGTAGTTTTATTCTTTTTAATTCAAGTTGTTTTATATAAGATCTTGAAGTCAATTTTAATTCCTATAGTCTTAAAATTAAATAGGCAAAATAGTATAC
>NZ_JADPEL010000111.1 GCF_015667795.1 Clostridium sp. D53t1_180928_C8 | reverse complement strand
ATATATGATGATGGGAGTAATAATTAAATATTTATCTAGTATATAATTAAAAGACCGAAGTAGTTTTATTTATAAACTATCTCGGTCTTTTTAAATAAAATTATTATTAATGATATACAGATGGGGTATTTTGAGATTGTTGATATATAAATGAGAAATCATCTTTATTAATCCAGCCTCTACAATTATAAGGGCTATCAATAGGTAAATTTACATAGAACCAAGTGTTATTGTTTATAATTGCACTATCTAAAATTTTAACCTCCATTTTTATATCTAATACTTTAATTTTAGGTGAATCTATAATTGGAGCTAAGAAAACAGTAGTATTATTATTTGTTATAGCTCTATTAGCGGTAGGTGTCAAAAATTGTACATTTATATTTTGATTTTTAGTTAAAGCATTCCTATATTCATTTCTAATATTATTAAACTGATTAGAAGTTCTTAATATTCTCTTTTTTGCTATAGTTAATTTTTTTTCATAATAAAAATACATAAATGCGATAATAAGTATAAGTATTAAAAATATAAAGTATTTCAAGTGTACCTCCAGAATAAATATTATATAGTATATTTATATTGAATTAGCAATAAAAAATAACCTAAAATTTAATCCTTATATAATTAACTGTGTTAAAAATATTTATATAAATTTTAGAAAAGTATTTGACATAATATAATATTATATGTATAATCAAAATTGTTGAGGCTCGATAGCTCAGTCGGTAGAGCAGAGGACTGAAAATCCTCGTGTCCCTGGTTCGATTCCTGGTCGAGCCACCAGGAAAGCAACTTACTATAGTAAGTTGCTTTTTTTATGTTATTAAAAATAAAAAAAGATTTATTCAAACTTTTTAAGGGGTTAAATTAAATATAAAAAGAAGTATAAAATAACTCTTTACAAAGTATAATATATGCAGTAAAATTAAATTGTAATAAATTTCATTTATTGTTAAGTTTAATTTAAGAGATAATTAATAATTAGAGTATATAATTTATTTATAGATAATAAGGGGGAAGAGATATGATAGATAAAATAATACTTTCAGATCAAGATTATGAATATTTGACAAAAGGAATAGCTTGTGGAGTTGGAGTAGGAACTATAGTTGGGTTATTATTAGGAAATGTCATTTTAGGTTTTGCATCCGGAGGCGTTGTTGGAATTATCGTATCTTTTATATATTCATATTATAAAAAAGTAAGAAAAAATAAAAAGATAACTAATTGAAATTATATAAAATAATTAGAGTGGGTTAGAACAAAAAGTTCTAACCCATTTTTTATATGTTTTCTATTTGCCAATCAATAGGGTCCTTATTAACTGAAATTAAAAAATTATTAATTTTAGAAAAGGGCTTACTTCCCAAAAAGCCTCTAGATGCCGATAATGGACTTGGATGAACAGAAGAAAGAATTAAATGTTTTTTATTAGTAATTAATTCTTTCTTTTTAATTGCATTATTTCCCCATAATAAAAATACAACAGGATCATCCTTTTCGTTAACCAAAGAAATGATTTTATCGGTAAATACTTGCCATCCTATATTTTTATGTGAATTAGCTTCACCAGCTCTAACAGTAAGAGAGGTATTTAGCAATAATACTCCTTGATCAGCCCATTTTTTTAAATAACCATTATTAGGTATATAACAGTCCAAATCAGAATTTAACTCTTTATATATATTTAGTAATGAAGGCGGAGTTTTTACACCAGGATTAACAGAAAAGCTTAGACCATGAGCTTGCCCTGGACCATGATAGGGGTCTTGACCAAGTATAACAACCTTTATATCTTTATATGGTGTAAAATGTAAGGCATTAAATATATCATACTTATCAGGATATATTTTTTTTGTTTTGTATTCTTCTATTAGAAATTGTCTTAGAGTTTGATAATATTCCTTACTAAATTCATTTTCTAAAAGTTCTTTCCAATCATTTTTTAATATATTTGACATTGTAATCACTCCAATTTAAATATAACTTTTTAAAACATATATTAATATTAGATAATTATAACACAAACGCTACCTAGTATATCAATAATAGAAAAATAAAGAAAAAACAAGAAAAAACAAGTAATATTGAATATATTTGAATAAATTAAGAAAATAATGATAATAATAAAAAAAGAATAGTGATATTATAAATCTCGTCGCAAGTGACAAAAACAAACATAGTAAATGAATGTTAGAGTTAATGTGACAAAGTAATTTCTTCAAATTACGAAATGTTAAAAACTTTTTCAAAAAAGCTGTTGACAGTAGTCGGAAGAAATGATAAGATAAGGAAGTCGCTTCGGCGCGACAGAGTAAATGGTCTTTGAAAATTGAACAGAATATAGTTAAAGTAAACCAGCAATTCTTTTGAGAGTCTTAAAACAAGACTCAAAGTAATTTGAGCAAATGATTAAACTTTTTAGTGAGAGTTTGATCCTGGCTCAGGACGAACGCTGGCGG
>NZ_JADPEL010000110.1 GCF_015667795.1 Clostridium sp. D53t1_180928_C8 | reverse complement strand
GCTTTTGCATTTGTCCCAATAAACATACCTTGTCCATTTTTTATAGCTATTTCTGCGGAAAATCCACTTCCGCTATCACCATCGGCTTGAAACCGATAGTCCCTCTAAGAAGTGGATAACCAGCAAATGCTAGCACCACTATTTAGTAGGTTAAGGTCTCGTTCGTTATCGCAATTAAGCAGACAAATCACTCCACCAACTAAGAACGGCCATGCACCACCACCCACAAAATCAAGAAAGAGCTCTCAATCTGTCAATCCTTATTGTGTCTGGACCTGGTGAGTTTCCCCGTGTTGAGTCAAATTAAGCCGCAGGCTCCACTCCTGGTGGTGCCCTTCCGTCAATTCCTTTAAGTTTCAGCCTTGCGACCATACTCCCCCCAGAACCCAAAGACTTTGATTTCTCGTAAGGTGCCGAGTGGGTCATTAAAAAAACACCACCCGATCCCTAGTCGGCATAGTTTATGGTTAAGACTACGACGGTATCTGATCATCTTCGATCCCCTAACTTTCGTTCTTGATTAATGAAAACGTCCTTGGCAAATGCTTTCGCAGTAGTTAGTCTTCAATAAATCCAAGAATTTCACCTCTGACAATTGAATACTGATGCCCCCGACCGTCCCTATTAATCATTACGATGGTCCTAGAAACCAACAAAATAGAACCAAACGTCCTATTCTATTATTCCATGCTAATATATTCGAGCAATACGCCTGCTTTGAACACTCTAATTTTTTCAAAGTAAAAGTCCCGGTTCGCCAAGAGCCACAAGGACTCAAGGTTAGCCAGAAGGAAAGGCCCCGTTGGAAATCCAGTACACGAAAAAATCGGACCGGCCAACCGGGCCCAAAGTTCAACTACGAGCTTTTTAACTGCAACAACTTTAATATACGCTATTGGAGCTGGAATTACCGCGGCTGCTGGCACCAGACTTGCCCTCCAATTGTTCCTCGTTAAGGTATTTACATTGTACTCATTCCAATTACAAGACCCGAATGGGCCCTGTATCGTTATTTATTGTCACTACCTCCCTGAATTAGGATTGGGTAATTTGCGCGCCTGCTGCCTTCCTTGGATGTGGTAGCCGTTTCTCAGGCTCCCTCTCCGGAATCGAACCCTTATTCCCCGTTACCCGTTGAAACCATGGTAGGCCACTATCCTACCATCGAAAGTTGATAGGGCAGAAATTTGAATGAACCATCGCCAGCACAAGGCCATGCGATTCGAAAAGTTATTATGAATCATCAAAGAGTCCGAAGACATTGATTTTTTATCTAATAAATACATCTCTTCCAAAGGGTCGAGATTTTAAGCATGTATTAGCTCTAGAATTACCACAGTTATACCATGTAGTAAAGGAACTATCAAATAAACGATAACTGATTTAATGAGCCATTCGCAGTTTCACTGTATAAATTGCTTATACTTAGACATGCATGGCTTAATCTTTGAGACAAGCATATGACTACTGGCAGGATCAACCAGATAACTATCTTAAAAGAAGAAGCAACAAGCAGTAAAAAAGAAAGAAACCGAAATCTCTTTTTTTTTTCCCACCCATTCCCTCTTGCTAGAAGATACTTATTGAGTTTGGAAACAGCTGAAATTCCAGAAAAATTGCTTTTTCAGGTCTCTCTGCTGCCGGAAATGCTCTCTGTTCAAAAAGCTTTTACACTCTTGACCAGCGCACTCCGTCACCATACCATAGCACTCTTTGAGTTTCCTCTAATCAGGTTCCACCAAACAGATACCCCGGTGTTTCACGGAATGGTACGTTTGATATCGCTGATTTGAGAGGAGGTTACACTTGAAGAATCACAGTCTTGCGACCGGCTATTCAACAAGGCATTCCCCCAAGTTTGAATTCTTTGAAATAGATTGCTATTAGCTAGTAATCCACCAAATCCTTCGCTGCTCACCAATGGAATCGCAAGATGCCCACGATGAGACTGTTCAGGTTAAACGCAAAAGAAACACACTCTGGGAATTTCTTCCCAAATTGTATCTCTCAATACGCATCAACCCATGTCAATTAAACACGCTGTATAGAGACTAGGCAGATCTGACGATCACCTAGCGACTCTCTCCACCGTTTGACGAGGCCATTTACAAAAACATAACGAACGACAAGCCTACTCGAATTCGTTTCCAAACTCTTTTCGAACTTGTCTTCAACTGCTTTCGCATGAAGTACCTCCCAACTACTTTTCCTCACACTTGTACTCCATGACTAAACCCCCCCTCCCATTACAAACTAAAATCTTACTTTTATTTTCTTTTGCCCTCTCTGTCGCTCTGCCTTAACTACGTATTTCTTGCCGAGAAAAACTTCAATTTAAGCTATTCTCCAAAAATCTTAGCGTATATTTTTTTCTTTTTTTTTTCCAAAGTGACAGGTGCCCCGGGTAACCCAGTTCCTCACTTTTTTTTACTGCGGAAGCGGAAGCGGAAAATACGGAAGCGGAAAATACGGAAGA
>NZ_JADPEL010000010.1:12966-125913 GCF_015667795.1 Clostridium sp. D53t1_180928_C8 | reverse complement strand
ATTATTATTAATTATATAGTAGTAATTATTGTAAGTATACTATAATAATTTAAAAATAAAAAATAAGTATTATGTAAGGAGAGCATAAAGATGTATGAATTAAGTAGAAGTTGACACTAAAATTCCTTTATGATATCATTATCATAAAGTTAATAAAGATCATGGGTTGTTACTGGTTATGCAGGCTTTACCAAATTATTAATGATATTTTTATATCATTTTATTTGAGTATGGTCTTTTTTTATACTTAAAAATAAGTGAAAAGGGGGGATAACAATGAAGATAGATAAAATAATAAACAATAATTTGATTAGAACATTTGATAATAGTGGTAAAGAAATTCTTGTAATGGGATGTGGATTAGGCTTTCAAAGGAAAGTAGGAGAAACTGTAGATCAAAGCAAGATAGAGAAGATATATGCTATTGAGAATAAGAAAGATTCTAATAAATTAATGACTTTACTATCAGAAATCCCTTTAGAATATGTACAAGTTTCTAATGAAATTATTTCTTATGCCAAGTACTCTTTAGGTAAAAAGTTAAATGATAATATTTATATATCATTAACTGATCACATTAGTTTTGCAATTGAAAGATATAAACAAGGTTTAAATTTCAAGAATGCTTTGCTATGGGAAATAAAGAGATTCTATAATCATGAGTTTTTAATTGGTAAAGAAGCATTATCAATTATAAAAAAGCGTTTAAATGTAGAATTGCCTGAAGATGAAGCAGCATCAATAGCATTACATATAGTTAATGCACAATTAAATTCAAAAGATATGAATGATACTTTAGATATAACAAAAATGATTCAAAATATATTAAATATTGTTAAATTCCATTTCAATATTGAGTTAGACGAGTATTCATTACATTATGAAAGATTTATAACTCACTTAAAGTTTTTTGCACAAAGAATGATTAGTGGAAAAGTTATAAAAAGTGATGATACTAATTTTTGTGAAATGATAAAGCATCAGTATAAGGATGCTTATGCTTGTACAGAAAAAATTAAAAAATATATATTAAAAGAATTTAAGCATGAGCTTTCAGATGAAGAAATGATGTATTTAACTGTACATATAAAAAGGATAATAAAAGAAGATTAATTTTATTTATTAGGATTGTTACTAGTAATGTAGGCTATACCTAAGAAATATAGATTAGAGCGCTCATCTATATTTCTTAGGTTTTTTATAAAAAATATTAGTTATGAAAGGTAGTTACCGTAAACAGATTACACTGTATTATGGGCTTTACTTCATTAAAATTTATAAATTTTAAATGGAGGAATGAAAAATGGATTATGTAGTAGTTGCCAAAAAGATATTAGAGAATATTGGTGGAGAAAGTAATGTAAGTTGTGTACAACATTGTATGACAAGACTTAGATTTGTATTAAAAGATGAAAGAAGAGCTGATGATGAAGCTATAAAGAAAATAAAAGGAGTTATGGGTGTTACAAAGCAAGGTGGACAGTATCAAGTTATTATTGGAAATAGTGTAGGAAGATGCTATAAAGAAGTTTTAAAGCTTGGAAATTTTAATGAAGGAAATTCAAATGAAATTAAAGAAAAGAAGGGAATATTAACTAGTATATTAGACATTGTTTCGGGATGCATGTCTGCTACAATGCCAGCAATAATTGGTGCTGGTATGATTAAAGTTTTACTTGTTGTATTGACAATGTTAGGTATACTTTCAGAGACAAGTCAAACTTATGTAATATTAAATGCATTAGGAGATGCAACATTTTATTTTTTACCACTAATACTTTGTATTTCAGCATCTAAGAAATTTAAGATAAATCCTTATACTTTAGCAGCCATAATTGGAGTTATGGTATATCCTAATTTTATTGGATTAGTTGATGCTGGTGAAAAAATTTCATTATTTGGATTGCCAGTTGCTTCAGCAAGTTATGCGTATTCTGTAATCCCAGTAATTATGATGTCATGGGTGATGTCATATATTGAAAAGTTTACAGATAAGATTACTCCAGCAGTTACAAAGAATTTTTTAAAACCTATGTTAACACTTTTAATTGCGCTTCCAATAGCTTTAATAGTAATAGGTCCTATAGGATTCTATGCAGGTGAAACATTATCAAGTGCAATGGTATTTATTTATGATAAAGCAGGGTGGCTTGCTATCATGGTAATGGGTGCATTAATGCCTTTATTAGTTATGACTGGTATGCATTGGGCTTTTGTTCCATTATCAATAATGAATATAAATAATCCTAACGTTGGATTTGACGCTTTATTATTAGTTGGTATGTTATGTTCTAACTTAGCGCAAGGGGCATCTTGTTTAGCTGTATTCTTTAAATCTAAGAATAAGGATTTAAAACAAGTTGCTGGAGCTTCAAGTATATCTGCTTTCTTAGCAGGGGTTACTGAACCAGCTATGTATGGTGTTACTTTAAAATATAAAAAGCCATTATATGCGTGTATGATTGCAGGGGGAATTTCAGGATTATATGCAGGATTTGTTGGATTAAAATGTTATGTATTTGCGACACCAGCAATTTTATCAATAGTTCAATTTATAAATTCAGAAGGTGGATATAACTTTATAAATGCATTAATAGTTGCAGGAATAACTATGGTAGTGGCTTTTGTATTAACATGGATATTTGGGTTTGAGGACCCTGAAAATGAAGAGGATAAAATAGAAGTGGAAGAGATTGCTATTGACTCTATAGATATTAAGAGTGATGCAGTAGTTTTATCTCCAATAGAAGGAAAAGTGGTTTCTTTAAAGCAAGTTAATGATATTACTTTTTCAGAAGAGATAATGGGAAAAGGTGCAGCTATAATTCCAACTGAAGGAAGAGCAGTATCTCCGGTTGATGGAGTAGTTTCAGCATTGTTTGAAACTAAACATGCTATTGGGTTAACAGCTGATAATGGAGCGGAGATATTAATTCATATAGGATTAGATACAGTAAAGTTAGGGGGAAAGTATTTTACTGCTCATGTTAAAAGCGGGGATAAGGTAAAGGTTGGAGATTTATTAGTAGAGTTTGATATAAAGGCAATAAAAGAAGAGGGATATGAAACAATTACACCAGTATTAGTTACAAACCCTGATAACTATAAAGATGTTTTAACTTTTATAGATAGAGAAGTTAAAGAAAATGAAGAATTAATTAAAGTAGTTAAATAGTTAATAAAATTATTTAAAATAAATTAGCGAAAAAAGCGTTTGTGTTATCCACAAGCGCTTTTTTAGAATTACTTTAAAAAAACAAATTCGTTATTAGTAGAATATTCATTTGAGTATGAAAACCCAAGTTCACTAAAATCTTTAACTTTTTCTATATCATTAATATTATTTTCAGCTAAATAACGTATCATAAGTCCACGAGCCATTTTAGCTTCAGTTGCTTTAACTTTAATTTTTGAATTAACAAGAGTTCCGAAGATACAGGTTATGAAGGTATCATCTTTAGATAAATATTTTTCTATAGTCTTACTATATTCTTTTGAGGCAAGATTTAATATAGTGTTAGTATCCTTTGTAAGTTCTTTATATAATAAGTCACCCCAGAAAGAATATAAGTTTTTTGAATTTCCTACGGATAACTTTGCTTGCATTTCTAATCTATAAGGTACTATACCATCAAATGGTTTTAAAACACCATAAAATCCAGACAAAATTCTTAAGTGATTTGATATGTATTGAAACTCTGAATTACTAAATGAATCAGGTGACATATATTTATATTGAATGCCTTCGTAAGAAAGAATTGCAGGTGATAGATTTTTATATAAGTTCATATTTTTATATCTAGAATAATTAAGTTCTGCAATTTCATCATTACAAACTAGAAGTTTTTTTAGGTCATCGTAAGTATAGTTTTTTAAATTATCAAATAGATATTTAGTCTTCTCCATGAAACATGGTGTAGACTCACTTATAATATCATCATTATTTATATTCATTTTTTTTGCAGGTGAAATAATTATATTAAAATTTTTATTATTCAAAATAATCAGCTCCTAAGTTAAATAATATAAATAGTATATCATACATAATAATAGTTATTATATAAAAATAAAAATTTTAGAACTATTTATATAAACTGATTTTTAATTTTAGATAAATATCAATACAGAAAAATTATGAATATTTTACAAGTATAAAATTTATAGTATAATTTATTTAAGAAAAAAGTGGAAAATTAAAATGGAGAAAAGATAGTATGAAAATAGGATTAGTATTAGCAGGTGGTGGGGGAAAAGGGGCATATGAGCTTGGTGTCTGGAAAGCATTAAAACAATTAAATCTAACTAAATACATATCAGTTTTTTCTGGAACATCTATAGGTGCATTTAATTCAATATTATTTGCTATGGATGAAATGGAAAATGCGGATAAGCTTTGGGAAGAAGTAACAATGGATAAGTTAGTACCTATTAGCAAAACAGAGTTAATTAAAAGAGGAATTGGATTATATCTTGGTGGTAAAAATTTACAACTGGCAAAAAAGTTTTTAACTGATAAACTAGAGCATGGAGCCATTAGTAATGATGGCGCAGTGGAGATGGTAGAAAAATATTTAGATTTTAATAAAGTTAAAGACAAAAATAAAATATGTTATGCAGCATGTACAAAGTTACCTAATTTTAATGCTAAATATTTTAAAATAAATGATTATGATGAAGAAACTGCTAAAAAAATAGTATTAGCATCAGCTTCATTGCCTTTGATATATGATAGTACTGAAGTTTTAGGTGAAAAATATATAGATGGAGGAATTGCTGATAATGTTCCAATTCAACCTGTATATGGAGAAAAATGTGATATCATAATTGTAGTTTTATTATCGAAAGATGGTCAAATTGATAGATCACTTTATCCAAATTCAAGACTTATAATAATTGCTCCTGAGAATTTGGTTGAAAATGCTATAACAGGAACTCTAAATTTAGATGCAGATGCAAAGCGTGTAAGAATAATAGAAGGATATAATGACACTATAAATAAAATAGAACCTATTATGGAATTAATGAGTTTTGTTCATAAAAATGAAGAAGAAAGAAAAAATCCAACACTTTATAGGACATATAATTACTTAAAGGGTGTAAAAAGAAAAATAGATAAAAAGAAGAAAAAGAATTAATAATAGGATTCTTAGAGTGAGAAATTTACAAAAGTATATAATATGTAAAGTTAAGGGCCATAGTGAAAAATCATTATGGCTCTTAACTTTATATATTAATATGTTATCTTCTTTCTTATTTGATTAAATGAAATAAATTTTGTGTCTATATATTCAGTTGAGAATAGAATAGCTTTATCTTTTGAGTTATAGTTTATTCCTTCTACTACTAGAAAAGATTTTATGGATTTATTACAGTTGAAAACACTATTTAAAGTATTATCTTCTACATTTGTTGTTGTAGTAATATGAACATTATCCCATTCTATTATTTCATTATATTTTTCATAAATAAATTTATATATTGATGATTCATATTTTTTTAATTCCTCAAAGTCATTTAAGCTATGTAGAAAGTCAAAGGCTATATAGTCTATTGAATAAACACAAGGCGTTTCATTAGCAAAAAATATTTTTTTTATTTCAATAACATCAGATTTTGCGGAAATATTTAATGATTCATATATTTTTTGTTGTGGAAACAATTTAGTGCAAGATAATAATTTTACTCTTGGTACAAATCCATTAGCTTTTATTATGTCAGTGATTTCGCTAGTTGGGCTTAATGAAGTTTTTACTTTTAGTGCTTCTTTGTTTATAAATGTGCCTTTGCCGTGACGCCTAAATAGAACACCATCAGAAGCAAGAACATTTAATGCAGATCTAATTGTTATTCTACTAACTCCAAGCAATTGAGCTAAATTTTCTTCACTAGGCAATTTAGTGGTTTCATTTAAATTAATAGTTTTTATATAGTTTAATATTGAGTCTTTAACTTGCATAGTAAGACTTTTGTTCTTTATAGGTTCCATATATATAACTCCAATCAACAAAAATAAGAATATTTCCAAATTATAGCATAAAACGAATTAAATTTAAATATATACTATGGTATAATATGGTAAAGGTAATACGTATTACCTATTTAGGAGGTGTTAAAATGAGTTACAAAAGTCATTTACACTATTTAAAAATATGTGTAGAAGTTTCTAGACGTTCACGTGAATCAGGAAATATGCCATTTGGATGTATTTTGGTGGGCGATGATGGAGAGGTATTAATGGAACAAATGAATATTGAAGGTACTGATTATAAATGTACAGGTCATGCTGAAACACAATTAATGGAAAAAGCTTCTATGAAGTATTCAAAAGATTTTTTATGGAAGTGTACTTTATATTCAACAGCAGAACCTTGTGCTATGTGTACAGGTGCAATATACTGGGGAAATGTTGGAAGAGTAGTTTATGGAATGTCAGAAAAGGATTTATTAAATATAACAGGAAGTGATCCGAAAAATCCAACATTTGATTTGCCTTGTAGAGAAGTTCTTAAAAGGGGTCAAAAGGATATTGAAGTTATAGGACCTTTTAAAGAAATTGAAGAAGCTGTGGCAGAAGTCCATAAAGATTTCTGGAATAAATAATATGAACTAATTATGTAGGAGGTTGATTAAGTGGATTCAAAAAAAGAAACTAATACAACAACTAATGATTATGAATTTTGTGCTGTACCAGAAGACAAAAGAAAGAGTTATGCAAGTCTAACAATTGTTTGGACAGGCTATGTATTCGTTATCACTAGCATGATGGCAGGTGGAGGACTTGCTGCAGGGCTAAAATTTAGTGATATTTTATTAGTTTGTATTTTAGGAAATATATTTTTAGGTATTATAGCAACTCTTGTTAGTATTATTTCAAGTAAAAATGGACTGAGCTTCGCACTTCTTACAAAATATAGTTTTGGGGTAAATGGATCAAGAATAGCTTCTTTTTTTGTTCCATTTGTAAATTTAGGTTGGTATATAATTCAAGCAGCAACATATGGTCATTTCATTGCTCTTATTTTTGATTTCGGACCTTTTGGAGAAGGAATTTGTATGATATTAAGTGCAATATTAATGGGTGTATTTGCATTTGCAGGAATAAAGGCTATTTCTGTTCTTGGATATGTATCAATACCAGCAATAGTATTTTTATCAATAGCAACATCTACTAGGGCTATAAATATGAGTGGAGGATTAGAAAGTATATTTTCATATACACCATCCACTGTAATGGCTATAAGTACAGGTGTTACAGCAATTATAGGAACTTGGATTTTATCATCAGCAACATGTATAGCTGACATAATGAGATATGCTAGAAGTACTAAAGAAGCAATTTTAAGTGCTCTTACAGGATTGTTACTAGGAAACTCATTAATGATAATATGTGGTGCTTTAGCAGCAATAGCAGTAAATAATAGTGATTTACCAGCAGTTTTATTATCAATGGGATTGTTAATTCCATCAATAATATTAATGACTACCAATATATTTACCACAAATGCAGCAAATCTTTATTCAAATTCGTTAAACCTTTCTAACTCATTTAACATGGATCGTAAGAAAATGATCATAATTCTTTTAATAATAGCAGCACTAGCAACTTTAACTAGACCTTATGAAATAGGCTTTTTCTTTACATTCTTAGAGACTTTAGGTAATGTAATACCCCCTCTTGCAGGAATTATAATAGCAGATTATTTTATACTTAATAAAGGCAGATATGAATCTTTAGAAACTGTAAAATTTAAAAAATGGAATATAAATGCCTTTTTAACTTGGGCAATTTCTTTGGTATTATCATTTGTAATACCATTTGGATTACCAGCTCTAACAAGCTTAATATCATCAATAATAATTTTCCCAATACTAAGTATTGTATTTGGAAATAAGAAGATAAAAGGGGGAGCATCTTATGAGGAAGTATAAGATTAGTGCGTTTATTGGTATAATTATTATGGGAATAAGTTCTTTTATGGCATGTGTATCCGATGTATCTTCAATAATAATGATAGGAAATATAGGATTACTATTGAGTATAGGAATAATGTCTTATGGATTTTATCATTGGCAACCTTAAGTAAGGAATTAAAGCTTATCCAAAAATATTTTGGAAAAATGTTGAAAAAGTATATCTTAAATAGTAAAATAAAGTTAAAAGAGAATAAAAATGCTAGGGGTGCCTTATGGCTGAGAGGGAGAAATCCTAACCCTATGAACCTGATATGGTTAATACCAGCGGAGGGAAGCGTTAAAATAAAGTAAGATTAAATATATTTTTATTGCAAAATAAAGTGTATTTAGAAATTTTATATTTGAGTTTAAAAGCTGTACCGCTATTGGTGCAGCTTTTTTTTGTTCGACAAATATAGCGTGCCCCTGGGGTGAAGATGGATGGAGGTGAAGGTAGTGAAAGTAAATGGTAGTGAAATAAACTTTAAAAATATCAATAACATAATAGAGTTATTAGATAAATTAAAGGTAAATAAAGATAGAGTAGTAATTGAGCTTAATGGAGTGATAGTTTCTAAGGAAGATTTCAGTAATGTAAATTTAAATGAAGATGATACTATAGAGGTTATTTCTTTTGTTGGAGGCGGATAAAATCAGTTAGGAGTTAGGAGGTAGAATGTGAGAATTAAGGTTAATGAACAGTATAGTGAAGTTTTTGAAGGAATTTCTTGTTTTAAGCTTAGAGAAGGAATTAAGCCAGAAGCAGACATAATAATTTTAAATGGGTTTCCAATAAAAGAAGATAAATTACTTAAGGATGGAGATAGTATTTCATTTATTAAAAGAGGAGAGATACCTAAAAAGGAAGAGCTAGAAGCATTATTAGTAGCTAGGCATACACCAAAGGTTTATGAAAGTGTTAAAAATATTTCTATAGGAATAGCAGGGGCAGGTGGATTAGGTTCTAATATTGCATTATCTTTAGCTAGGCTTGGAGTAATCAATATTAAAGTTGTAGATTTTGATATAGTTGAGCCGTCAAACTTAAATAGGCAACAATATTATATTAAAGATATTGGGGATTATAAGGTCACTGCACTTAAAAGAACTTTAGAAGAAGTTAATCCTTTTATTGATGTTATTCCAATTATAAAAAAATTAAGTAAAGAAAATATAAAAGAAACTTTCAATGATGTAGATATAATATTTGAAGCTTTTGATAATCCAGAATGTAAAGCAGAATTAAGTAATATTGTACTTACTGAGATGAGAGATAAGGTTTTAATAGCATCATCAGGAATGGCAAGTTATTATCCTTCAAATGACATAATAACAAGAAAAATAAATAATAAATTTTATATATGTGGAGATGGTGTAAATGAGGCCAAAGAAGGAAGTGGGCTTATGGCACCAAGGGTAGCTATTTGTGCAAATCATATGGCAAATTGTGCACTACGAATTATTTTAGGAGAAGAGGGGAAGTAGAAAATGAGTGATAAATTAGTTATAGGTGGAGTTGAACTAAATAATAGACTATTTGTTGGAACAGGAAAATATCCTTCTAATGCTTTAATTAAAGATGTATTAGAAAATAGTGGATCACAGGTTATTACTTTGGCGGTAAGAAGGGTTGATTTAGATCATAAGGAAGAAGATATTCTTTCTAATATACCAAAGGATGTAATTCTACTTCCAAATACATCAGGAGCTAGAAATGCAGAAGAAGCCGTAAGAATAGCAAGAATAGCAAGGGCTCTAGGTTGTGGAAATTGGATAAAAATCGAAGTTATTAGTGATTCAAAATATTTACTTCCTGATAATGAAGAAACAATAAAGGCAACTAAAACATTAGCAGATGAAGGTTTTATTGTATTACCTTATATGTGTCCAGACCTTTATGCAGGAAGAAGACTTATAGAAGCTGGAGCTGCAGCTGTTATGCCGCTTGGAGCACCGATTGGAAGTAATAGAGGTATTAGAACAAAAGAACTTATTCAAATTATGATTGATGAATTAGATATTCCTATAATAGTTGATGCTGGAATAGGAAAGCCGTCACAAGCTATGGAGGCTATGGAAATGGGAGCTGCAGCATGTCTTGTTAATACAGCTATAGCATCATCTAAAAATCCAGCTAATATGGCAAAGGCATTTTCAATGGCGGTTGAAGCAGGAAGACTTGCTTATTTATCTAAGTTTGGATCTGTATCTAAAGAAGCAAATGCATCATCACCTTTAACAGGATTTTTAGATTAAGGAGATGACTAAGTTTTGAGTTTTTATAGTGTTATAGAAAGATATAGGGATTTTGATTTTGATAGTTACTTTGAACAGGTAACAGATGATGATATTAGAAGGAGTATTAATGAGAGAAGTTTAAGTCATGAGGATTTATTAAATTTATTATCACCTAAGGCAGCAAGTCATTTAGAAGAAATGGCATCAAAGGCTGTTCAATTAAGTTTACAGTATTTTGGTAGAACTGTTTTACTATATACTCCAATGTACATTTCAAATTACTGTGTGAATAAGTGCAAATACTGCGGATATAATATTGAAAACTCTATTAATAGAAGAAAATTAAATATAGAAGAGATAAAAAAAGAGGCAGAAGCTATAGCAGAGGAAGGGTGTAGACACTTAATTCTATTAACAGGTGAAAGTCAGGATCATTCACCATTAGATTATATTGTTGATGCAATTAATGTAATAAAAAAATATTTTCCATCAATAACTATAGAGGTATGGCCTATGACTGTAGAGCAGTATAAAGAAGTAGTTAATGCTGGTGCAGAAGGGCTTACTATATATCAAGAAACTTATGATGAGAAGGTATATGATGAAGTTCATTTAGCAGGACCAAAGAAAAATTACAAATATAGATTAGATGGTCCAGAAAGAGGAGCAATAGCTGGAATGAAGAGTATAAGCATAGGAGCTCTTTTAGGACTAGCTGATTTTAGAAAAGATGCATTTTTCACAGCATTACATGGAGACTATTTAAGAAGAAAATATCCACAGTGTGATATAACTTATTCACCACCAAGAATAAGGCCTTGTAAAGGTGGGTTATTAGAAATAAAAGGTGTTAATGATAAACAAATGGTTCAAATTCTTTTAGCCTATAGATTATTTGCACCACAGTGTGGGATGAATATTTCTACAAGAGAAAATGAAGATATGAGAAGACATATAATACCTTTTGGTGTTACAAAAATGAGTGCTGGAGTTTCTACTGAGGTAGGTGGACATACACTTAAAGATGCGGGTACAGCACAGTTTGATATAAATGATGAAAGTTCAGTACAAGAAATTATTACTATGATAAAAGAAGTTGGGTATCAGCCGATATTAAAAGATTGGGAAAGAATTTAGGAGGAATAAAAAATGAATTATACAACACAAATGGATGCAGCTAAAAAGGGAATTATAACAGAAGCTATGAAAATAGTAGCTATTAAGGAAGGTAAGTCGGTAGAGGAAATAAGAGCATTAGTAGGAGAAGGAAAAGTAGCAATTCCAGCTAATAAAAACCATAAGACTTTAAGTCCAGAAGGAGTTGGACAAGGTCTAAGAACTAAAATAAATGTTAATTTAGGTATATCAAAGGATTGTTGTGATTGTGAAAAGGAATTAGATAAGGTTAGAACTGCTTTAGAAATGAAAGCAGAAGCTATAATGGATTTATCTAATTATGGTAAAACTGCAGAAATGAGAAAAACTATAGTAGAAATGTCTACTGCAATGCTTGGAACAGTTCCAATATATGATGCTTTAGGATATTATGATAAAGATTTAAAGGATCTAACTGCAAAAGAATTTCTTGATGTAGTTGAAAAACATGGGCAAGATGGAGTTGACTTTGTAACTATTCATGCTGGTTTAAATAGAGAAGCTGTTGAAACAGTAAAAAGAAATAAAAGATTAACTAATGTAGTATCAAGAGGTGGCTCACTTTTATTTGCTTGGATGGAGTTGAATAATGCTGAAAATCCATTCTTTGAATATTATGATGATTTATTAGATATTTGTGTAAAATATGATATTACCTTATCTTTAGGAGATGCATTAAGACCAGGTTCAATAAATGATGCTTCAGATGCCTCTCAAATTAAGGAACTTATAACTTTAGGTGAACTTACAAAAAGAGCTTGGGAAAAGAATGTACAAGTTATTATTGAGGGGCCCGGGCATATGGCACTTAATGAAATTGAAGCTAATATGGTTATGCAAAAGAGATTATGTCATGGAGCACCTTTCTATGTTTTAGGACCATTAGTTACAGATGTAGCACCAGGATATGATCATATTACTTCTGCAATTGGTGGAGCTATTGCTGCAACTTATGGAGCTGACTTTTTATGCTATGTAACTCCAGCAGAGCATTTAAGGTTACCTAATTTACAAGATATGAGGGAAGGGATTATAGCATCTAAAATAGCCGCCCATGCTGCAGACATTGCAAAGGGAGTTAAGGGAGCTAGAAATTGGGATAATGAAATGAGTCAAGCTAGAGCTGATATTAATTGGGAAAAGATGTTTGATTTAGCTATAGATCCAGAAAAGGCAAGAAGATATAGAGCAGAATCTAAGCCACATGATGAAGAAAGTTGCTCAATGTGTGGAAAGATGTGTTCAATGAGAACTATGAAGAAAATATTAAATGGCGAAGAGTTAGTAATCAATGATTAGCATTCCTATTTATTTTATAACTAATAGAGCTTTAGCAAGTGAAGAAAAGTACTTTGAGGTAATAAAAAGTGTTGCAGATTATAATAATATAAAAATTATACTTAGAGAAAAAGATTTAAATGATGAGGAATATAAAAAGCTTTATTATAAGGTTAAGGAGTTAGCACCTAATACAGAAATAATAATTAATTCAAAGCTTAAGATTTTTAATGAAGTTAATGAAAAGACAATTCAACTTTCATTTAATGATTTTATGTCTTTAGGAAGGGTTGATTATAATGTAGGGGTATCTGTTCATACTATTGAAGAGGGAAGGTTAGCCTATAGTAAGGGAGCTAAATACCTTCTTGCTTCACATATTTTTGAAACTAGGTGTAAAGAAGGCTTAGAGCCTAAAGGTGTGGAGTTTATTAGTGAACTTAGAAAATGTGTTAAGTGTGATATAATTGCTTTAGGTGGAATAAATTCAGATAACTATATGAAAGTAATTGAAGCTGGGGCAAATGGAATTGCAGTAATGTCACTATTTTATAATTAGTATAAGTTTAGTAAATTTATAAGAATATAAACAAATAAAACTGAAGTAATTTTACTTCAGTTTTATTTGTTTATAATTAATTTTATAAAAAAATATGGACTATTGGTGATATTAATAAGGTATTTGAGTGTAGTTAAAAAGTATATAATAATTGTATCTTTAGTGAGTAAAGCTTTTTAAAATGTTTTTAATGATAGAATTATGATAGTATTTTAATAAGAGAATTAAGATAATGATAAGAGGTGAAAAGTTTGAAAAAAATATTGTTAATTGAAGATGATTTAGATGTTGCAGGAGAGTTAGCTTTATCATTGGGAAAATGGGGGTTTGAAGTAGAGTTAATAGATGAGTTTAATAATATAGTAAAGGAATTTATAGATAAAAAGCCAAGTCTTGTATTGATGGATGTTAATTTACCGTTTTATGATGGGTTTTATTGGTGTGAAAAGATAAGAGAGATTTCAAGGGTGCCTATAATATTTTTATCTTCAAGGGATTCTAATATGGATATCATTATGGGGATGAATAACGGTGGAGATGATTATATTACAAAGCCTTTTTCTGTAGAAGTATTAATATCAAAAATTAATGCTTTATTACGTAGAAGCTATGATTATAATAGCTCAGATTCGATAATTTATTATAATGATGCAGTTTTAGATATTGAAAAATGTATTTTTAGATATAAGGATCAGGAAATAGATCTTACTAAAAATGAAATTAAAATATTATCATTACTAATAAAAAATAAAGGAAAGGCAGTATCTAGAGAAAAACTTATGATGAGCTTATGGAACGATGATGAGTTTGTTAATGATAATACTTTAACTGTTAATATTACAAGGCTTAGAGGAAGAATAAAAGAATTAGGGTTAGATGATATTATTAAAACTAAAAAGGGAATAGGGTATTTAATACAATGAATTTAAAAAGATTTATTAAAGAAAATATAAAAAGTATTTTATTTAATTGTAGTATTTTACTTTTTATTAATATATATTTTTTAGTATTAAATTTACTAAAGGGCAGTATGGGAGAAATATATTACTTGGATATAATTCTAATTATTCTTTATATTGTGGCTTTTTTTATTAAGTATAGACTTTGGAAAGAAAGATTTAGTAAAGTATATGAAGTTATTGAAAAGGATAATGATATTAATATAAATGATATTGATGGTGAGTCGTTAGAAGAAGAAATAATGACTTATATAATTAATAAAAAAGAAAATAAATATTCAGAAGTATTAGATATGAAAAATACACAAATTAAAGATATGGAAGAGTACATTTCAAAATGGGTTCATGAAATAAAGTTGCCTATTAGTGCTATATTTATGATTTTAGAACGTATTGATGATGAAGGAATTAGTGCTGATATTAAGAATCAAACTGAAAAAATTAATTTTTTAGTTAATTCAGTTATGTATGGAAGTAGGGCAACAGCAGCTGCTGAGGATATATTTATTTCAGAAATAAAACTACAAGATTTAATAAAGCAAGCTATAAAAAACAATGCATTTATATTAATAAGAAATAATATGGAAATAAACTTAGAGAATCTTAATCATTATATTTTTACTGATAAAAAGTGGATCTTATATGTTTTAGACCAGATTATTAATAATGCAATAAAGTATTCTAAAGAAAATGGAAAAATTAAATTTTATGGTGAAGAAAGTGATAAGTATATTTGTTTAAATATATGGGATAACGGCATTGGAATAGTACAGGAAGATATAGAAAGAGTATTTAACAAAGGATTTACAGGTAGTAATGGAAGAAACACTATATATAAATCTACAGGAATGGGACTTTATTTTTCTAAAAAGATTTTAGATAAACTAGGAAGTTCATTTGAGGTGGAATCAGTAAAAAATCAATATACTTTGTTTAAAATTAAGTTTAATAAAATATCTGATTTCACTACTATTACAAAAATGTAACATTAAAACTTTAATTGTAATGTTAAGTGAAGGATTAATTTTTTATAAACCGCTAAAATTAATTTGTAAGCTGATTAACAGTTCAGTAAATTAGAAATTATATTTTGGAGGAACCGATTAATGAATGAAATATTAAAATTAAATAATGTATCAAAGGATTATGGAATTAAAGGCTTTAAGACTAGAGTTTTAAATAATATATCTTTATCAGTTGACGAAGGAGAATTTCTATCAATAATGGGACCATCAGGAGCTGGTAAAACTACTCTTTTAAATTTACTCTCAACTCTAGATAACCCAACTAAAGGTGAAATAATTTTAGATGGAATAGACCTTGCTAAGGTGAAAAATAAAGAATTATCTAATATTAGAAAAGAAAAAATAGGTTTTATATTTCAAGATTATAGTCTTTTAGATAATATGACATTAATGGATAACATAGCACTTCCATTAGCTTTAGGTAGAAAAAGAAGTAAGGAAATAGAAGAAAAAGTTATTAAAACGTCAAATATTTTTGGACTTAATGAACACCTAAAAAAATATCCCTATGAATTATCAGGAGGACAAAAGCAAAGAGGTGCTGCTGCAAGGGCATTAATTACAGAACCAAAGGTTATATTTGCAGATGAACCAACAGGAGCTTTAGATTCTAAGTCTTCTATAGATTTATTGGAATGTTTAAAAATGGTAAATGATAAAAATAAAGCCACTATAATAATGGTTACTCATGATGCATTTAGTGCAAGCTATTCTAAAAAGGTTTATATGCTTAGTGATGGTGAAATAAGATGTCAATTAAATAGAGGACATGATAGAAAAGTGTTTTATGGTAAAATAATTGATTTGTTAGCAACTTTAGGAGGTGCTAAGTAATGAATGTATTTTCCATGGCTTTTAATAATTTTAAAAATAATATAAAGACATATACAATGTTTTTTATGTCAATGATATTTTCAGTAATTATTTTAAGTAATTTTTTAATACTTATGGATGGAGAAGCTCTTAAAATTTTAGGAGAAGCAAATTCACATTATACAAAAATGATATTACAAATAATAAGCGTAATTTTAGGTGTATTTATGCTTTTTTTTATATGGTATACATCGAATGTATTCTTAAAAAATAGAAAAAAGGAAATAGGTCTTTTTACCTTTATGGGAGTTGCTTTAAAAACTATAGGTAAAATATATTTTTCAGAAATGATGTTTATTGGTATATCTGCTAGTGTAATTGGAATTGGGATTGGGGTATTATTTTCTAAGTTTTTTCAAATGATAGTTTTTGCAGTTGCGGGATTTAATGTTGATGTAAAATTTGCTATTACAGCTAACTCAATAGTAAGTACATTTTTAATATTTATGGCTATATTTTTATTAATGAGTATTAAAGGTTTTATTAGTATTGCAAGAAGTAAGGTAATTGAGCTTTTAAATGATAGTAGAAAAACAGAAAAAATGCCTAAAATAACTGTATTTACTTATATTATTGCAATATTATCTACATGTTGTATTGTATATGGATATTACTTAGTATTTAGTTCTAAAACTAATGCTTTTCAAACTTTAATTTTAGTTTGTATAGGTACTTATGGGTTGTTTTATGCAGCTATTCCAGTAATTCTTAGATTTTTAATTAATAATAAAAAGACATTATATAAAGGCGAGAATATAATAACTATTAATAGTTTAGCTTATAGAATAAAGAAAAATTATACTACTTATGCCACAATTGGAATTTTAACAGCATGTACAGTTACTGTTTTAGGTACATCAGTATCAATGAGAAAGCTTTATTCAATGAGCGAGCAAAATGATCAATTATTTTCAATGTCTTTTTCTTCTAACAATGAAATAAATAATGAAAAAATATGCGAAGAAATTACTAAAGTAGTAGGGAAAAAGAAATTTGACTTAAATACTGATGTATTAATAGTTAAAAATACATTGAAAAATGTTGAAGAATATAAAAAGCAAGATTATATAGTGATAAATTATGATAAGTTTACTGATATTTTAAAAGCTAATGGATATAAAAAAGATTTAGAAAAGGTTAATAAAGAAATGGTTGAAGGAAATAATGCTATTTATATTCAAAGACCAGGAACATTAGCAAGTCTGATTAAGGAAAATGAAGCAACTATTGGTGATAAAACATTTATAATTAGTGAAGGTGATATAAGATTTAAGGTTTTAGGTTCATTAATTAATTATCCAACAGTTGTTGTTAATAATGATGAATACGAAAGCCTTAAAAGTAAAGGACAAATTGTTAATTTTTATGGAATTAAGATAAGCGATGATAAAGAATTTTTAAATGAAGAAGTTATTGATAAATTATCTAAAGGATTGCAACCATATATAGAAAATAATGTGGATTTACAAGTTGGTATTTATAAAACTAAAAATGTAGAATGGTTAAAGCTTGTTTATGCAATCGGAGCATTTTTATTTTTAGTATTTGTTCTTGCAGAAGCTAGTATTATTTATATAAAGGTATATAGTGATGCTACAGAGGACAAGGATAAATATAAAATTTTAAAAAATATAGGAGCATCAAAAAAAGATTTAGGAAAAGCAATAAGAAAAGAAGTATCATTATTTTATATACTTCCATTATCTATAGGACTAATTCATAGTTTTTTTGCAATACAGGTTTTAGGAAAATTCATATCAGAAAACTTAAATGGAACCTTTCTTGTAAGTGTAGTAGTATCAACTTGTATATTTATAGTTAGTGCAATTATATCTATTAGGAGCTTTAAAAATATTGTTAAGGTTTAAGTAAGAAAAAAGAATATTATTAAAGGGATATATTTTATCTCATAATACGAAAACTATAAAGTGATATTTAAAATTAATAATAGCCAATTTGGAATAAATTTGATTTTGATTATAAAACTGGTATAATTTACTTAGAAATATAAAGATGAAAGCGAGGGTAGGTTAGTTATAATAACTAACTATATAAATATGTTAAAAGAAACATTAAAAAAAGACGAAATAGCTGCAATGAAAGCAAGGGATAAGGCAAGAGTAAGTGTTTTAAGATTAGTTAATTCAGAAATTAAAGCATATGAAGTTAATAACAGAGAAGACATTCCAGATGAAAATGTTATTAAAATTATAGAAAAAAGCATAAAGCAAACTAAAGAAGCTTTAGAATACGCTGTTAAAGCTAATGATGCAGATAAAATAGCTGAAGGAAACTTTGCACTTGAAGTATTAACACCATACTTACCAAAGCAATTAACTGAAGAAGAAGTTAATGCTATGTTAAAAGAAATTATTACTAATGGTAATTATACTGCCAAAGATATGGGGAAAATAATGAAAGAAATTATGCCAATGGTAAATGGTAAGTTTGATAGAGCTAAAATTAATCCTATGGTAAAGCAAATATTAGGATAAAACAAATAATATAAGAAGGTTGAGGATAGAAATATTCTCAACTTTTTGCTTTAATTTGATTTATATTTTTAAAGATTATACAATTTAGAGGGAGAGGAAAAAAGGGAGATAAAGTTGCGAAAGGAGTATTATGGATAAAGTAAAAAAATACATAGAAAATAATAAAATCAAATTTATTGGAATCTTAATATTAGTAACAATATTTATTGCCATACTTATATGGAGTAATAATAATTATAATTTGTATAAATCAGAGATTGCAAAAGTTATAAGGATTACTGATGAATACTTAAGGGTTGAAGATGGATTAGATGGAAGAAAGGAGAAGTATTTTAATCAAACTATTACAGCAAAAATAAAAAATGGAGAGTATAAAGGTGAGATTATTACTTTAAAAAATACATATTCAGCATCTATGCTTAAAAATGAAAAATACAAAAAGGGTGATGATTTATTTGTAAGTATAAAAAAAGGTAATGAAGAGTTACAGGGGACTATTAACGGACTTAAAAGAGATAAGTATATAGTATTTCTTGTAGGAATTTTTGTTATCACTATTATTTTAGTTTCAGGAAAATTTGGAGTTTACACCTTAGTTACATTAGTTGCAAATATAGCTGCATTTATATACTTTATAAAGTTATATATTAATGGAAAAGATTTTATGTTGATAAACTTAATTATGATAATTTTCTTCAGTGTGGTAACTTTATTACTGCTTGGAGGATTTTCAAAAAAGAATATAGGATCTATAATCTCAACTATTATAACTACATTTTTAATATTTGGATTATATAAATTAGCTATTATTTATGGGGGAGATTTGCATTATGAGTTAATGGATTATATTGCAGGTCCTAATGATATTGAAAATATATTTTTATCAGGCGTAATAATAGGGTGCTTAGGTGCTGTTATGGATGTAAGTATAACAATAAATTCAGCGGTTAATGAATTAGTTAACTCATCAAAATCAATAAGTATAAAACAATTAATTAAATCAATAAGAGAAATCGGACATGATATTATGGGAACTATGATAAATGTTTTAATGTTTTCTTATATAGGAGGAAGTTTATCAATTGTAATATTAAAGATAATTAATGGTTATAAGCTAGCAAGTTTAATTCAATTTGATATTTCTTTTGAAATAGTTAGATTTTTAATAGGATCTATAGGAATAGTCGCGGCTGTACCAATATCTGCTTTAGTTGCAGTGTTATTTTTTAGGAAAGGATTGAGTAAAGATGATACTGATATTAGCAGTAGTATTATTAATATTGATGATTCTCATAGGAGGGGATAGAGGAGCAAAATCATTTATTGCATTAGTATGTAATATCGTAGCTTTAATATCAGGAATTTATCTTATAATATCAGGAGTAAATCCTATATTAGTAACTATTGTAGGAACAATGGTGTTTTGTCAAATAACTTTAATATATCAAAATGGGTATAATATAAAAACTTATGCAGCTGTTATTTCGGTTATTTGTGTTATTTTACTATTAAGTTTTATAATTTACTTTGTTGGTAATAAATCTAATTTTGGTGGATATAGTGAGTTGGATTTAAGTTCAGATATAAGTGTTTATTTATCTCCAAATGTAAATATTAATATGAATCAATTAATGATATGTATGATTATAGTTAGCTTATTAGGAGCAATTATGGATACAGCAATGGCAATAACATCATCATTATTTGAATTTAATGAGATAAATAGTGAAATTACTCCTAATACATTAATAAAAATGGGATTCAATGTTGGAAGAGATATATTAGGAACAACAGTTAATACACTTTTCTTTGCTACCATAGGAGAAACTATGATGATTAGTATTTTATTTATGAAAAATAATTATACTTTTTCAAGTGTTATTAACTCAAAGGAGTTTTTTCAAAATTTATTTAGTTTAGCTATTTCTAATATAGGATGTTTATTTATAATACCTATAAGTATCTTTATTGGAACATATATGTTAAAAAGTAATAATGAAATTATAAAGAAAATTAAGGTTCGATGCGATAAATTAGAAAAAGAAAACAATGGATAAACATAAAAGATAAAAAATATATTTCCTAAAGAAAGAAAGATATTGTAAAATTGTTATTGTAAGTAAAGATTGTGTAATATAATAGTCTTTACTTTTTTTATAAGTAATAAGGGGGGAACATACATGAGTAAACTTAATAAATTAAGAGAAGTTATGAAAAAATATAATATTAATTATTATATAATTCCAAGTTCAGATCCACATCAAAGTGAATATGTAGCAGAATATTATAGAGGAAGAGCTGAAGTTTCAGGTTTTACTGGTTCTGCAGGTACATTATTAGTTGGAGAAAATGAAGCTAAATTATGGGCTGATGGAAGATATTTCATACAAGCAGCTGAGCAATTAAAAGGTTCAGGAATTGATTTAATGAAAATAGCTACTCCAGGATATGACACTATTAATGAATGGATAGAAAAAAATGTTAAAGAGTCAGAAGTCTTAGGCTTTGATGGAAGTTGTTATAGTACTAATCAATATAAAGACTTACTAAAAATAAGTAAGAAAAATAAATTTAATATAAATATGGATAAGGATTTATTAGAAGAGGTTTGGAACGATAGACCAAGCTTGCCAGAAGATAAAATTTTTATTCATGATGAAATATATGCAGGAAAAAGTGCTAGTGAAAAAATAAGTGAAGTTAGAAAAGCTATGAAGGAAAATAATGTTCAAAATTATTTATTAACTTCTTTAGATGATATAGCATGGCTTTTTAATATTAGAGGAAATGATATTTTATTTAATCCAGTAGCATTATGTTATGCAATAGTTACAGAAGAAACAGCTAATCTTTATATAAATAAAGAGAAAGTTGATAATGAAGTAAAAGAAAAATTAGAGAGTCAATTAGTATCAATATATGATTATAATGAAATAGAAGAGGATGTAAAAGAGCTTTCAGGCACAGTATTAATAGACCCAGCAAAGGTTAATGCTAAGTTATATTCTTTATTAACTTGTGAAATAAAAGAAAAGTTAAATATAACTACTACTTTAAAAGCAATAAAAAATGAAGTTGAAATAGCTAACTTTGAAAATGCTCATATTAAAGATGGCGTTGCTATGGTTAAGTTTATAAAATACTTAAAGGAAACTGTAGGAAAAGAAAAGGTTACAGAAATAACTGCAAGTGAAAAGTTATCAGAATTAAGAAGTCAAGGAGAATTAGCAAAGGGTGATAGCTTTGGAACTATAGCTGGATATAAAGAACATGCAGCAATGATGCATTATAGTGTAACTCCTGAAAGTGATTATGAATTAAAAGAAGAGGGCTTATTCTTAGTAGATTCAGGTGGACAATACTTAGATGGAACTACTGATATAACAAGAACTTTTGTATTAGGTAATATTACAGAAGAAGAAAAGAGAGATTTTACTTTAGTATTAAAAGGTCATATTAATCTATCAAAAGCTAAATTCTTAAAAGGTGCTACTGGGTGTAATTTAGATATTTTAGCTAGAGGACCATTATGGGAAAAAGGATTAGATTATAAATGTGGAACAGGACATGGAGTTGGGTTTTTCTTAAATGTTCATGAAGGGCCACAAGGAATAAGACCAAATGGAAATACAGTTCCTTTAGAACCAGGAATGATATTAACTAATGAACCAGGTATTTATAAAGAAGGTAAGTTTGGAATAAGAATTGAAAATATTATGGTAGTTGTTAGAGAGGAAAGTAATGATTGTGGAGAGTTTTATAGATTTGAAACAATATCATATTGTCCTATAGATTTAAATGGAGTAGATGTAGCACTATTAAATAATGATGAGAAAGAATGGTTAAATAATTACCATAAAAAGGTTTATGAAAAATTAAGCCCTTATTTAAATAATGATGAAAAAGATTTATTAAAGATAGAAACTAGAGAAATATAAAAATAAAAGTTAGGATGGGAGATAACATCCTAACTTTTGTTTTGTAAATTATTATTAAAAGTTTTGTACCAACGATATAATATTTATAAAAATGTCATTTTGTAATTTAATATTAGCTTAGTGTAATTAGAAGCATAAGAATAGTAATGGTAATATTAACCAGTTACATCCCCAGCCACAATTTCCAAAACCGCAGTTACCAAAACCACAATTATTATAGTAGCCGTAATTACCATAGTTATTATAGTATCCATAATTATTATATCTGCAACAATTTCTATTACAGTTATTATAACATCTTCCCATAAATTTTTCCTCCTAATAGAATATGAAGACTTAACTCACATTCTGTTGAATTACTTTATAGTATAATATACGCAACATAAATAATATGGTGAATGATATTTTGTATAAATAAATATATTTTAGAAAATATAATTTTGATATAATAATAATTAAGAATTTTAATTAGGAAGTGATACATATGGGAATTAGTGCTATAGGAACAAGAAAAAATGTTAGTGTTATTGATACAACTGAATATGCAGGAATGAAGGTAGAGATATTAGAATATAATAAGCTACAAGGTTCCACTGATACAACAGCTGCAATGGATATGTATTTTATGGAACAACAAAATATAAAAGCAAGACAAGTTGCTATATACTTAAATAATGATAAGGTAAGGGTTGAACCTGGTGCTATGAGCTATTTTAAAGGAAATTTAGAAATGGTTTCTGGTGTTACTGCAGGAAACTTAATAGGAAAGATGTTTTCATCAGCTGTAACAGGTGAAGGTGTTGCTCAGCCAGAGTATAAAGGAACAGGAATGATAGTTCTTGAGCCTTCTTTTAATCATTACTTAGTTTTAACAATCGATGGTGAAGTTATAGTTGATAAGGGAATGTTTTATTGTGCACAAGGAAGTGTACAAGTTAAACCAATAGTTCAAAAAAATATATCATCAGCTTTAGCTGGAGGAGAAGGAATATTTCAATTATCATTAAAGGGAAAAGGAATAGTAGTATTAGAATGTAGAGTTCCAGTATGTGAGATAGATGAAATACATTTAGAGAATGAAACTTTAAAAGTAGATGGGAATTTTGCAATCTTAAGAAGTGGAAATATAAGCTTTACAGTAGAGAGATCAGCGAAGTCTTTAATTGGATCAGCTGTAAGTGGAGAAGGTCTTGTCAACGTATATCGTGGTACAGGAACAGTATGGCTTGCTCCAACTATAAAAATTTATGATACTATAAATAGGGCTAGAGCTTATGGAGTAAATAGTACAACTGGAATGGATATGAATACAAGCAATAGTAGATAAAAGTAAAGCTATCATCTGTTAAATATAGTAGATGATAGCTTTACTTTTATCTAAATCTAAATTGATATAGATTCTTTTAAGGTAGATTCTTGAATTGGTTCTTTAGATAGTTTATTAAGTCTTTTGAAAGTACTAATACTAAAGAACGCACATAATACCATTGTAATTAAATCAGCTAATGGTTGAGCAAGCATTACACCATATAATCCAGGAGCCATTGGGTTAGAACTAAGCAGTTCTAAGATTGATGGCACACTATTAGTAAATACTCTTGGAAGTATGAATGTTAATGGTATAAGCAATATTCCTTGACGAGCAAAAGATAAAATTCCAGCTTTCTTTGTTTCTTTCATAGCTTGGAATGTAGATGTCATAATAAAAATGAAGGAATAACCTATTAATAAGTAATGTTGCATTTTTATTGCATTAACACCAAGACTAATAACTTCAGGATCATTACTAAATAGCTTAATAAAGAATTCAGGAACTATACATATAATTATAGTTAAAATTATGCTATATGAACCAGTAACTAATAAAGCAAAATAAGTAGATTCTTTTACTCTATCATATCTCTTAGCACCTACATTAAAAGAGGCAAAAGGTAAGTAAGTGTTATTAAATCCACCTACCATTTGAGTAACAATAGTATATATTTTATTTACAATTCCCATAGCAGCAAGTGCAGCAGCACCAAAAACTGAAGCAGTAGAGTTAAGAATAGTAAATGCTATAGCTGCTAAGAATTGACTAACAAATATAGGAATACCAACTGAAAAAATTTGCTTTACAATTTCTTTATCATTAGATGTTGGTTTAAATATAGTTGCAAAATTAAGTTTAATTTGTGATTTCTTACGTGTATAGAATAAAATCATAAGAACTGTTGAAATCCCTTGGCTAATAGCAGTAGCAATGGCAGCACCAGTAATACCTAAATTTAATCCCCACATAAATATAGGGTCAAGTATTATATTAGCTACAGCACCGACTATAATAGTATTCATAGATTGTTTAGTAGCACCTTCAGTTCTAAGAAGGTTATTTAATACTAAGTTAGAGATAGTGAATATAGCTCCAATTAGTAACCAGTTAGAATATGATTTGGCATAAGGTAATACTTCAGGTGAAGCACCAATTATTTTCATAATTCCGTTCATAAATGTAAAACCAATAATCATAATAGCAACTGATATAAGTATAGATAATAAAACTGCTAATCCACTAGCACGATTGGCCTCATCGTATTTTTGTGATCCTAATAGTCTACCAACACAAGAAGCGGCACCTACTCCTATTAATAAACCAAGGGCCATTAATGTAACGAAGAATGGAAATGAAACAGAAACAGCAGCCATAGAATTAGTATCATGTAACATACCTACAAATATAGTATCTACAAGATTATAAAGTGCAGATACAACCATAGCTATCATAGAAGGAATTGCTAAAGTAAGTAGTGTTTTTTTTACAGGTCCATTTTTCATAAGATCCATTTTCTTATTATCATTGTTTTCCTTTTTCATATATGCCTCCTATTTATTTAATCTATAGTATAATATAAGGTGTGGGGTAACCCCAATGTCAATAAATAGATTTTATTAATTTATTATGAGGAGAGTAAAAATGACTTTAGATAGAGAAAAATATTTTTTTACACCTAGATATACTAGAGGTGAAGTATCAAAGTTTTTAGGAGTTACTAAGGATACATTACGACATTATGAGGAATGTGGGCTTATAAATCCTCATGAAAATGAAAAAAATAGGTATAAATATTATTCAATTGCAGATCTTGAGATATTAAACGTTGTTCTATTTTTACGTTCTATGGATGTACCAATTAGTGAGATTCCTAATTTTATTGAATGTAAGGATATAAATTCATATAGTAATTTCTTAGATGAACAAATTAATAAAGCTATAAAAAAAATAAATTATTGGAACAATGTTAAGAATTTACTTAGCTATTTAAAGAAAACTTTAGAAGATTATCAAAAGGTACCACATAAGGTTAAGGTTGTAGAAAATATAAGTTTTAGGTTTCGTGTAGCTAAGTTTGATTATAAAAATTATGATATAGAGCAAATGGCACCATCAATTATATCTACTGATGCATCATCACATATAATTAAACTAAAAATAGTAGATAAGAAATGGTTAAGCAATAGAGAAGATACATCAGGAATGAGTGTAGGATATTTATGTAGTGAGGAAGAGGAAGGAGAGGATATAGTTGAAAAAAATATGACTTTATCATTAATGATTACTACATTAGAACCTTTAGAAAAATTACCTGAAATTATTTTTAGACTTTGGAATGATAATAAAGATAAGTATAAATTTGAAGAAAATGTAGTTATAGTTGAGCATACATTTTTTAATATATTTAATCAAGAAGCCTTATTAAGAAATATATATTTACCTATAAGAAAGTAAATGTTAGTAGAAAAAATGATGAATTGGATATGTCATATTTAATGATATATCTAATTTTTTTGCAGAAAAGTAGATATAATTGATTATTTAAAATAATCAATTATAAGTAAATTGTTAATAGAACAATTTACTTATAAAACTAGACAACATATTAAAACAAAATATTTATAAAATAAATTATAATTTAATTGAAAAGCATTACAAATGGGGGGGTTAAGTGAAATCTAAATTTATTAAGGCTCAGATAAGTTGGTTATTGGTAGCAACGTTTACTATAACCGGAGTAGTATCTGATTTAAGTAGTGTTGTACAAGCTGCTACAATTGAGCAGCAGTATGTAGAGGACTTTGAAGATGGAATAGACGGTATAGAGAAAGTTTATGGTGGTGGAAATATATCTCATGTTGATGGAGGTCTTGAAATTCAAGCTGCAAATTGGCCAGATCAAGGGCAATATACTCTAGCTGTTGATAATAATTCACCAACTATAAAAGATGGTGTTTTAGAACTTGATATGAGGGTAAAAAGTCATGCAGGAAGAATTGGGTTAGTTTTCAGGTATGTAGATCAAAATAATTATAGCATGGTTGGCCATGATGTATCTGGGAAGTGGGTTTTAAAGACTGTTACTAATGGAAAAGAATCAGAAACAGTATTGGTTCAAAATGGTATTAATCTTAATAATGGACAAACTTATAAAATGAAGGTAGTATTTGCAGGAACATTATTAGAATTATATGTGAATGGAAGTTTATTATATTCAGGAAATACTTTAGTTGATAGTGAAGGCGGTAAATTTGGTTTTAGACAGTGGGGATATACAGATAACTATTCTCATGCTAATTATGATAATATAAGATATTATTCTCAAAAGGCACCAGAGCAAACTGAAGATGGTCACTATTTAGTGTCATTTGATGATGATGATACTAGAGGTTGGGAAGTAAAATCTGGAGATGGAGCAATAAATGCAGCTAATGGGAAATTAACAGCACAAGCAGATGGAAATAACTCAAATACAATTTCAAGTGATAAAAATGCACCTGTAATAAAGGATGGATTTGTAGAAACAAGAATTACAGTGAATAATCATGCAGGTCGTGTTGGACTATTATTTAGATATGAAGATGCAAATAATTTTGCTGGTATTGGTTATGATGTTGATGGAACATGGGTATGGTTAAATGGTAGCAATAATGGTAAGCTTCCATTTACTAAGGTATTAGAACAAGGAAGAGAATATAAATTATCAGTAAAATATGCAGGAGAATATATCACTGTATTAATAGATGATGAAAAGGTATATGAAGGTATAGTACCAGGAATTAAAACTACAGCAGGAAAAATTGGATTAAGAAACTGGGGATATCCAGGAAATTACTCCAATGCTACTTTTGATTATTTTATAAATGGAGAGTTTAGTCCTGTTACTTTAAGTCCTGATAGAAAATTTATTCCTAATAATGAAGCAGGAACTTATGATGTACAAGTAAATTTAGAAGGCGAGAATCAAGTATCAAAGTTATTTGTTGGAGAAAATGAATTAGTATTAAATGAAGACTATTCAATAAGTGCTAATACTTTAACAATTAAAAAAGAATATATAGGAAAAGTTAAAAATAATGGGGATACAGACATTAGCATTTTATTTGCAGATGGATATGTAACAAACTTTAAGTTACAAGTTCAATTACCACCAGATGAAGCTAATGAATACCTAAGAGATTTTTCTAAAGGTATTGAAGGAATGACAGTTGTAAAAGGTAATGGAACAATATCTAATGAAAATAATCATCTAGTATTTGCATCTAATGGTGATTCTATTGTTATAGATGAAAATTCTCCAGAATTATTTAATAGTTCAGTAGAGTTTGTGGTTGATCCTAAAACAGATGCTGGTAATATTGGAGCGATAGTTAGATATTCAGAAAATGGATGGACATATATTGGAATAGAAGGTTCTGGAAACCAATATGGAACAGGGTGGTTTGTAAAAAATAGTAATGGACAAAGTAGAACATTAGTTACTGACAGTACTAGAATATATGCTAATAGGGTTGAGCCATATAAGGTAAAAATTAAAGTTGTAGAAAATACTGTTACTATTTATTTAGATGGAGCAGAAATATACAACGGTGTTGTAAATGAATTAACAAGGGGAAGAGGTAAGGCTGGATTAAGAGTAGCTGGTAACAATACTGGAACATACCAATATTTGGCTGTTAATAGTGAAAATGTAATAACTTCAACTGATGCAGAAATAGTTGAAAAAGAAATAAAATCTGAAGAATTAAGTGTTAAAATGGATGCAAATTTCCCAAGAGTTATTGATTATACTTATTTAGAAAATAATAAAAAGATGTATGGACAAGAAAAACCAGTACATTTAATAAGTATAAATAATAAAAATTATGTACCACAAGTAACTTCAGAGTTTGAAGGAAATAAGGCTATTTATCATTTAAACATTGAAGAAATACAAGTTTCATTAGATGTAGTATTTACTGTAGAAAATAATACATTAACAATGAAAATAGAAAATGTAAATGAAGGCGATAGAAAGGTTGAAACTATTAATTTCCCAAATCATAGCTTAGTTTCTATAAGAAATACAGCTCCAAATGCTGAAATGAACTTAGCAAACTATGCAAATGATGATATTAAGGTAGATTTAACTACTAAAACTGATGATGAAGCATATAAAAATACATCAATAGCAATATTAAGTTCTGATGATTTGGCTGCAAGTATAAAAAATAATTCAATTAAAAACCAACAAGAAATAAATTATCAAACATTTGTAGTTGGAGATCATTATTCTACAGGATTATGGACAAATGAATATTTATATCGTGGATTAGATGGAAAAGTAATAAACGAACCTTATGCTAAAGTTACTATTACAGCAGATCGTAATAAAGATAATAAGGTAGATTATCAAGATGGAGCAATTGCATTAAGAGATGATATATCAGAAAAAAGATTAGGTGTTGATCTTATAAATAATGCTTATAGTTCAGTTGCTATGAATGTTGGTAGTAATGCTCAATATCCATTTTTAAGAATTTTAGATAATATTAAAAAGTTTAATTTAATAACAGATGGATTTGAACAAACTATAATCATTAAAGGATATCAAGCTGAAGGTCATGATAGCAATCATCCAGACTTTGCAAATATAAGCGAAAGAGCTGGTGGATTAGAAGAATTCCAAACATTATTAAGTGAGTCAGCAAAATATAATGCAAATATTGGAGTTCATATAAATCATACAGAAGCTTATCCAGAAGCTGATCAATATGGACCAAATTTAGTTTCTACAGTTCCAGGATGGTCTTGGTATGATAGTGCAAATCAAATAATACGTGAAAATGATATTTTAGATGAAGAAAATGGAATGGGCAAGAGATTAGAAGACTTAGCAGCTTTAGCCCCAGGATTAGATTTAGTTTATATTGATGTATATATGGATGGAAGATGGCCAGCTCATAAGTTAACTTCTAAGTTAAATGACTTAGGACTAGCTGTAGCGTCTGAATATGCAAAATCATTAACTAAAACAAGCGTATGGGCTCACCATGCATATAATGGTGGATATGGTACTACTAGTGAACTTGCTAGATTCGTAAATCATACAGAACAAGATATATTTGGTGGAAGCAATTTATTTAGAGGAAACTCTAGGCCAGGTATAAATGGATGGCAAAATGAAAGTAATTTAAATGTAACATTATCTAATTTCTTTACAAGCCAATTACCATTTAAATATTTAATGAACTATCCAGTTAGTAGATGGGAAGATAATGCTATTTATTTTGGAGATAATAATGAAGTTGTTTCTAGAATGGATAATGGGGTAAATGTTATTACTAAAGATGGAAAAGAAATAGCACGTGGTAATAAGATATTTATTCCATGGGATTCTAAAACTGAAGAAAAGATATATCATTGGAATGATAGCAACTCAGCAACTACATGGGAATTGCCAAATAGTTGGAATGATGTATCAACAGTTTATGTATATGAGTTAACTGATTTAGGTAAGGTTAATGAAAAAGAAGTAGCGGTAGATAATGGAAGAGTAACTTTAGATGTTAAAGCTAATACTGGTTATGTTGTTTATAAAGGGCAACAATCGCAAGAACAAGTTGAATGGAGCACAGGAGCACCAATAAAAGATATGGGATTTGATAGTCATTCATTTGATTTCTGGAAGAAGAGCTCAACTGCAGGTTCAACTGATCATATAAGCATAGTTAATAATGCTAAGGCAAATAGCCATTTAAGAGTTGAAGGTGAAAATGATGCTACAATAACTCAAACAGCAACAGGTTTAGTACCAGGACAAAGTTATTCAGCTTCAGTTTGGGTAGAAGTTAGTGATGGAAGAAAAGTAACTTTAAGTGTTGAAAATGCTAATGGTGAAGAGGTTTCAAACTATACAGATCGTACTAATGTAGTGTTTGGTGTTCATCATACAGATAAATATAAGACAAATTATCAAAGAGTAAGAGTAAACTTTACTGTTCCAGAAGGAGAAAGTACTGCAAAAATATCTTTAAAGGTTGCTGGTGGGTCAGGTAATTCATGGGCTAACTTAGATGATGTAAGAATAATGAAGCTTAATGGAATTACAGATAAAGGAGAACATTATTTCTATGATGACTTTGAAAATGTTGACTTTGGATTTGGTCCATTTGTATCAACAGAATCTGATAATTCACATTTATCACAAACTAACGAACCTTATACAGATGATACTATAGGTGGAGAATATTCACTTAAGATTCGTTATGGTGACTATATGAGAACACTTCCTGCAACTGTAAGATTTAAATCAAATACTACTTATAGAGTTGGATTTGATTATATAGCATATAGAAATCAAGCATTTACAGCATCTATTAAGTCAGATAAGGCTAGAGAGGCTAATGATGCATCAAATGCAACAATAAAAACTGTTGATATAAGCAATACTTCAAAACAAGCGGTATTAGAATTTACTACTGGTAATTATGATGATTACTATTTAGAAATTAGAAAGAATAATGATTCAACATTAATTGTTGATAACTTATTTGTAGATGAAATAGTAAATGTATCAAAAGAAGATTTACAAGCGTTAGTTAATGAATTAAAAGCGTTAAATGAAAATAACTATACAGCTGAAAGCTTTGCTGTATTAAAAGCAAAAATTAAATTAGCAGAAGATGTTATAGCAAAGGCTGATGTAACTGAAGATGAGCTTAGAAATGCATATAATGGGTTAAAATCAGCTAAAGAAGCTTTAGTTAGGTATGCAACAACAGAAGAGTTAAATGCATTTAAAGCTAAAGTTGCTGAAATGAAAAAAGTAAATGCTGATGATTATAAACAAGATTCAAATTGGACAGCATTCCAAAATGCTATAGAAAAAGCAGAAGCTTTATTAAAGAAAGATAAGGTTACAAGTAATGAAGTAAATAATAGTATTAATGAATTAGAAAATACTAAGAGTAAATTAGTTCATGTAAATTCAGCAGATAAATCAGCTTTAATTGAGCTTTTAGAGAAAGCTAAAGCATTAAGTTCTGAAGATTATGTTGCTAACCAAGTATGGCAAGATTTCCAACAAGATATAATTGAAGCTAGCAACATAATTACAACTGAAGATGCTACTCAAGAAGAAGTAGATTATCGTTATGAGAAGTTAAAATCAGGTTATGATAATGTAATTCCAACAAATAAAACTGCCTTATCTAATTTGGTGAATGAAGGTAAAAATTACAATGAAAAAGATTATACTAAAGATAGTTTTGAAAAGTTATTAGAAGCAATTAAAATTGCAGAAAAGGTTGTTAATAATGATACTGCCACTAGACTAAATGTTGAAGAAGCCTTTAATAACTTATTAGAAGCAATTGATAATTTAGTTGAAGCAGATAAAGAAGAAGTACCTTCTGAAATATTCAAAGATCACTTAATAGTTGCAGTTGATGTAGCAGAAAAGGTTACTGAAGAGGAATTAGAAGGTGTTGTTGAAGCTGTAGTTACAGAATTTAGAGCTGCATTAGAAGAAGCAAAAGCTTTATTAAATAACGAAGAAGCTAGTCAAGAACAAGTTAATAAATCTTTTGATAGGTTAAGTAAAGTAATGCAAATGCTTTCATTTAAGAAAGGTGATAAAACAGAGTTAGGTAAATTAATTGTTAAAATAGAAGCTTTAAACTCAAGTGAGTATATACAAGCTACTTGGGATAAGCTACAACCTATATTAAATGAAGCTAATAATGTAATGGCAGATAAAAATGCTATGGAAGAAGAAGTTAAGACTATGTACGATAAGTTAGTTAGAGCTTTCTTAGAATTAAGATTAAAACCAAATAAGGATAAATTACAAGATTTAATAAATAAATCTGAGAATTTAGATTCAAGTAAATATACTAAGGAATCTTGGGCTAACTTACAGAATAAATTATCTTTAGCTAAATCTGTTATGACAAATGAAGATGCTAATTTAGAAGATGTAAAAGTAGCTGAAAAAGCTTTAGAATTAGCACTTTATGAATTAGCAGAAGTTAAGCCAGAAGATAATAATCAAGGAAATAACGGAAGTAACTCAAATAATGGAAATAGTAGTAATGGTGGAAGTAATAATTCAGGAAAGGGTAATAGTAAATTACCTCAAACAGGAGGAACTTCATCAGGAGTAGTAGCACTACTAGGTTTAGCTATAGGAGCAGCAGGATGCTTATTTTCAAAGAAAAAGAATAAATAGTAATTTGAAGAAAGAAGGATTTTAATTAATCCTTCTTTTTTATTTTATAATAATAAATTGAATTCTAAGACTCAAGTGTAGTGTTAAAGTATTACATCCATAAGATAAATTAATAGTATATGTATAATTAGATTATATATAAGCAAGTATAAGAGTTAATTATGATTATAATTTAAAAAAATAATAAATCCTACTATATTTATCTACTTTAAAAATTTTTAAAAAGTATTATAATGAATATAGATAATAATTATTATTAAATAAAAATTACAATTAATAATAAAAGTAAAGGAAAATATTATGGAAGAATCAAAAGTTATTGAAATGATAAGGACTAATCCTATTATTATAAAAAATATAGATAATCCTACTGATGAAATGAAGTTATTAGCAATAAAGCAAAATGGGCTTTTATTGAGATATATAAAAAATCCAACACTAGAAATGAAAGAGATAGCTATGGAAAATAACCCTAGAGCTATTGAGTTTATAGAAGATCCAACAGAAGAAATGATGATAAAAGCTGTAGAAAATGGATGGAGTAATTTAAATTATATAAAAAATCCAACTCAATCTGTTCTTAAATTAGCTATAGAGCAAAGAGGATGGGCTATTAGATATGCTAAGAATCCTAGTGAAGAATTACAATTACTAGCAGTAAAAAAAGACTATGATTCAATAAAATATATAAAGGAACCTTATGAAAGTGTTCAAATAGAAGCTGTAAGTATAAGTTATGATGCATTAAGGTATATAAATGAACCTAGCTATAAAGCAGAGGTTATTGCTATTAAAAATAATGAAGCAGCAGTAAAGTTTATAATAAACTTAGACAAAGAAAAAATATTAAGCTTTTTAAAAGAAAATATTTTAGTTATTAGATATGTATCTAGAAATTTATTATCTCAAATACCACAAATGGAATTTGAAGAGATATTAAAAGAAGCATTATCTAAAGAAGATATAGATGAAAAGTATATAAGAGATTTTTTAAATTGTAGTGTTATTGATAGAGAATGTGATATTTTCTCTATGGATAAAGTTATGTTTATCTATAAATATGGAAGTAAAAAGGCTAAAAAAATAGCTGTAGATGAAAAACTAAAGATGATATAGGGGGAGATAAAATGAATTTTATAGATACTTTAAGAAGTGCTGAATTAGTATTAGCTACAGGAGAAGTACCTTTAGTAGTTGGAGAAAGTGGAATAGGAAAAACTGCTTTAGCAAATAGATTAGCAAAGGAAAATAATTTAAGTTTAATTGTTATAGATGGTAATCTTTTAAAAGAAGGAGAAATAGGTGGATTGCCAACAGTAGAATCATATTTTTCAATAGATTCTAATGGAAATAATATTGAAAAGAAAACAACTATATATGCTGTACATACAAAGCTTAGAGAAATTGATGAAGAAATTGCAAAGGGAAGAAAGGTTCTTTTATTTATTGATGAAATAAATCGTTGTGAACATACAGTACAGCAAGAGTTAATGAACTTAATATTAAATAGAGAAATTAATGGTTATAAATTACATGAAAATGTGAAAATATTAGCAGCAATGAATCCATCAAGTAAATATGGATCAGACTTTGATTATCAAGTAGTAGATATGGATGCAGCTCAAGAAAATAGATTTGTATGGCTTAATATGGAAAGTGATCATTCAGCATGGTTAAAATGGGCAATAGAAGCTGGAATTGAACAAAAGGTAATAGAGTTTATTTCAACGTTCCCGGAATATTTAAACAAGGTAAATGAAGATGATGTAAGAGCAACGCCAAGAAGTTATGAAAGAGTTTCAAAATCTTATAAGCTTTATAAGGATAAAAAGGATTCTATTCCAAGAGCAGTATTTTTAAATGTTATAAAGGGAAATGTAGGAAAAGTTATAGCAGAAGAATTTGTAACATTTGTAGAGTCAGAACATAATGCATTAATAGGCTTTGATGAAGTTTTTTCAGGAGATACTTTAAGTGAAGAAGTTATGGAAAAAGTTAAAAATGAAAGTCATACAAGGCTATATTTAAGTGCTATTAATATTTTAAAATTTTTAGAAGAAAGTATAGAAAATAATCCATATGAATCAACTTATTATATAAATAGATTAATAGAATTTTTAAAGGATTATCCTATAGATTTAATGGTTGGAGTTATGAAGGATATGAAGAATAATTATCCTAAGATTTATAAAGAAGCTTTAGAAAATGAGGAGTTTGTAGAAGCATATTTTAAATCTTATAGTTCAATAAGGGGATAGTGTATGGAGAGTTATTTTGAAATAGTAAAAAAAGAACTTTATAAAAAGGCAGAAGAATTTATTAATGTATCTTATATGTTTAAGGCCATTAGAGATGGTGAGAAGTTTGATATAGATATATCAAAAGAATTTGAAGAAGAGTTTTTTAAACTAATAGATAAAGTAAACTTAAGTCTTATGGAAGAAAAGGATAACTTTTATGGATACTTTTTATTTCAAATGGGACGAGAAATACGATTTGATATAAGCAGTCCAACTGCTGTGAATTTTAAAGGGGCTAAGTATGTTATTTATTTTAATCCAATAATATTTTTACAGCTTAATATAAAACAAATGGAAAGTACTATTAAACATGAAATTCATCATATATTATCCTTACATTTAATAAGAGCAAAGGAATTAAAGGGAAAGTTTAGTACACTTGCAATTAATTTAGCAATGGATATAGTTGTAAATCAGTATTTAAATAATTTACCCCCATATGCTATTACTTTAAAAGGTATAAATTTAAAATATGAACTAAATTTAGAGCCTTATAATACTTTTGAATACTATGCAGAGAATATACAAAATGTGTTAAATGTATTAGAAGAAAGTGATGAAGGTGAGCTGGATGATAGCTGGGAAGATGATAGTGGATATAATCCAGAAAAAACTCATGATATATGGGATGAATATGAAGAGTTAGATGAAAAAATGCTTAAGGAGTTTACAGAGAAATTTGTAAGTAATGCTGAAAAAGGCAAACTTCCTATTTACTTAGAAGGTATGATTTCAGCCTTAAAAAATAGTAAGGGTGAATTGCCTTGGAATTTATATCTTAAGAAGTTAATGGGAACTGTAGAAAGTAATAAAAAGAAAACTATAACTAGAAGAAATAGAAGACAGCCTAATAGATTAGATTTACGAGGTGAACTTAGAAATCATAAGGCAGAAATAGCTGTAGCTATTGATATAAGTGGTAGTATTAGTGATGAAGAGTTTAAACAAGCTGTTAAAGAGGTTCTTGCTATTGTAAAAAACTATAATCATGAAATTACTATTATAGAGTGTGATAATGAAGTTAAACGTGCATATAAGGTAAAATCTATAAGAGATATAAAAGAAAGATGTTCAGCAGGTGGAGGTACTAAATTTACCCCAGTAATTGAATATGCAAATAATAAAAATATAAATTTATTAATATATTTCACTGATGGTAAAGGTGAAGAAAAACTAGGGGTTATACCTAGAGGTTATAGGACATTATGGGTTATTTCAGGAAGAGGAGATATAATTTCCTTAAAAGAACCTTATGGTGCTGTTAAAAAGCTTAGTAAGGTAGAAGTTAAAGATACAGTTGTTGATATGAAAGATGTTAGAAATGATGGATATTCAATGAATAACCAAGAACCTATTTTTTAAGTAAGTAATTTTTAATAATTAATAGATAATATGATAAAATTATAAGTAAGATAAAAACACAAGGATAAGTAGATAAATAATTGCATAAATTATATTTAATTAAATATGCATGACAGTTCTTTAGGAGTATTATATAATAATTATTATTAGATAATAAAAAACGAATAAAAGGAGAGAAATTATGGGGATATTAGAGAAAAGTATAAAAAATAAAGTAGTTATAGTAACTGGTGGTACTAGAGGGATTGGGTTTTCAACAGTAAAGTCTTTTCTTGAAAATGGAGCAAAAGTTGCATTATGTGGTTCTAGAGAAGCAACAGTAAATAAGGCTTTAGAAGAATTAAAAGAAATAAATTCTGATTTTGAAGTTTTAGGATTTTCAACAGATTTATTAAATATAGAAGATATAAAAAAAATGATGGATGAAGTAGAAAACAAGTGGGGAACAATTGATGTATTAATAAATAATGCTGGTATAAGCGATAATGTAAGTATATATGAGCAAGATGATAAGCACTTTGAAAATGTTATTGATATAAATGTGCAAGCTGTATTTAATTGTAGTAAGATAGCAGCTGAAAAAATGAAGAAAAATAATTATGGTGTTATTTTAAATACAAGTTCAATAGTAAGTATAAATGGTCAAAAATCAGGAATTGGATATCCAACATCTAAATTTGCAGTAAATGGATTAACTAAATCATTAGCAAGAGAGTTAGGCACAGATGGAATAAGAGTTAATGCAGTTGCACCAGGAATAATTGCAACTGATATGGTAGCAGCTCTTGATCAAAATATGATAAAAGCAATGGCTGCTAATGTTCCTGTAGGAAGACTTGGAGAAGCTGAAGATATAGCAAATGCATTTTTATTCTTAGCTTCAGATATGGCAAGTTATATAAGTGGAGCTATTTTATCAGTTGATGGAGCAACTGTAATATAAAGGATATAATATATATTTAGGAAGCATAATTATGGGGTTGTAAACTAAGATGTTTAGGACTCCTCATTTTTTTTATTATTATATATGAAGAGTATTATTTTGTTAATAAAGATATATTATGAAAACAACACATTATGCTATAATTGAAATGTTTAAATAGTAATAAAAAGATACTATATCAATAAAATGAAGTTTTTATTTAGTTAAGTATATATAATATTAAAAAGGAGAAGATATTTTGGGAAAAACATATATGTTTGATAATTACATATCAATAGGGCGTAATTTTATGACGGAAAAAAATTATTTAAAAGCTTTGAAATTCTTTAAAAAGGCATATAATTGTCCAGAAGGAAAAGAAGATATAGATTTAATTTTAGATTTAGCATTTCTTTATGATAAAATAGCAAATTTTGATTTAGCTGAAAAGATGTACAGAAGAGTATTAGAATTAGATGATACTAATGCAATAGCATATTATGGATTAGGAATTATTTTAGACGATGATGGGTTATATGAAGAAGCTATAGAGTATTATAAAAAAGCTATTGAAAATGATAGTAAATATGAAAAAGCTTATTTCTTTTTAGCTAATGCTTATGATGAATTAGGAAATAAAGATGAGGCTATAAAAAATTATAAAACTGTATTAAAGCTAAATCCAAAAGATTTATGGGCAAATGCTAATTTAGGATGTATTTATGATGAATTAGGAGATATAAATCTTGCTTTAGAATATATGGAAAAAGCCCTTGAAATAGATAAAAATCATTTTAGAATACTTTTTAATATGGGAGTATTTAATAAAAAGTTAGGAAATTTAGAATTAGCAGAAGAATATTATAAGAAATCTATAGAACAAAATCCTTATTATCCATATAGTCATTTAAACTATGCTGTAATGTATAGAGAAAAGAATGATTATAAAAGAGCTATTGAAATAATTAATGAAGGAATAGTAGATAATGAAGATGAAGGCTTTTTATATTATAATAGAGCTTGTTTTTATGTAGGAATTAATGAGTTAGAATTAGCTTTAGATGATATTCTTAAGTCTATAGAATTAAATGACTTCTTTGAAGAGTATATGAAGGAAGATGAGGAACTTAATTCTATTAGAGGTTTAGAAAGGTATACAAAGTTATTTTGTTAATTTATAAAGTAAAACTTTACAGTATGAAAGACTTCTTTTGAGGAAGTCTTTTTTATTAAAAGTAAAAAGTAATTATTAAATTATTTGACTAATTTATTGAAAATAATCCAGAAGTAATTAGTTGTTCGCGCAACTAATTAGCGATATTATAATATAGTTGTCTGCGCAACTATTCAATGGAGGTAATTATGAGTAAAGAAAAGATTAATAATGATAATGTAGCAAGATATATTTCTCAATTATATAGAAAATCAACAATTTTTATAAATAGGGAAGTAGCTAAATATGATATAAGAACAGGGCAACTTATGTTTTTAACATCTTTATATAAACGTGATGGAAGTAATCAAGAGGAAATATCAGAAGAGTTAAAGATAGATAAAGCTACAACTACAAGAGCTTTAAAAAAATTAGAAGAGCAAAATTTTATAACTAGAGTAAAGGATAAAGAGGATAAGAGAGTTAATAGAATTTATTTAACAGAAAAATCAAAAGAAGTAAGACCAGATGTAGCTAATGTTTTTTATGAATGGAATAAAAAAATAAGTGAAAGCTTAACTGAAGAAGAAGAAGAGGAGTTAAAAAGACTTTTAGAAAAAGTATGCAAAAATATAGATATATAAATAAATTAAACAAAAGAAGAAAAGAGAAATAGGAGGATAACTATATGGATAAATCGCAGAATATATTAGGAACAGAATCCATAGGTAAATTATTATTAAAATACTCAGTTCCAGCAATTATTGGAATGATGGTAAATGCACTTTATAATGTTGTAGATAGAATGTTTATAGGAAATATTCCAGGAGTTGGGCCATTGGCAATAACAGGACTTGGAATAACAATGCCTATAATGTCAATTATAATTGCTTTTGGTACTTTAATTGGAGTTGGTGCAACAACAAATATATCAATAAAACTAGGAGAAGGCAAAAGAAAGAAGGCAGAGCATATTGTGGGAAATGCAATAAGTTTATCAGTAATAATTGGTCTTACAATAACTGTGTTAGGCACTATATTTTTAAATAAAATACTTACAGCCTTTGGAGCAAGTAGCGATACAATAGTTTATGCTAAAGATTATATGAGTGTAATATTATTGGGTACAGTATTTAACTTAATGTCAATGATGTTTAGCAATTTAATAAGAGGAGATGGAAATCCTAAACTTTCAGCAACAATAATGGCTGTAGGATGTGGTACTAATATAATATTAGATGCAGTATTTATATTTGTATTTAATATGGGAATACAAGGGGCAGCATTTGCAACTATAATAGCACAAGGAATTTCATCATTATGGGGATTAGCTTATTATTTAAGAGGAAAATCAAATGTTAAGTTCAAAAAGAAAAATTTAAAGTTAGATAGTAAAATTCTTAAAACAATATTTGCTATTGGAATGGCTCCATTTGCAATGCAGTTAGCTAATAGTATGGTTCAGTTAATGTTCAATTCTTCATTAAAGAATTATGGTGGAGATTTATCTATAGGGGCTATGGCAACAATAAGTTCAATAAATATGTTATTTGTTATGCCAGCTTATGGTTTTGTACAAGGTATGCAGCCTATAGTAGGATTTAACTATGGAGCTAAGAAATATGATAGGGCTAAAAAGACTTTAAAAATTAGTTTAATAGCAGCATCAGTTGTATTTGTAGCAGGAGCTTTATTTATACAAATTGCACCACAAGTTTTAGTTGGAGCATTTAATAAAGATCCAGAACTTATGAGTATAACTATAAATGGATTAAGAAAGTATGCACTTGCAATGCCTATAATAGGAATATCAATAGTCGGGACAAACTATATACAATCAACAGGAAAGGCAAAGATGGCAATGTTATTAAGTTTATTAAGACAAGTTATTGTATTAATACCTATGATATTAATATTACCAAAATTCTTTGGCTTAAATGGTATTTGGTTTGCACAACCAACTGCTGATATTATATCATCAGTTTTAACTGGAATAGTTTTAGTTAGGGAATTAAGAAGATATTCTAATAATAGAAATAATGATTTAATTGAAGAGATAGAGATAGCATAATGAAAAGGAACATTTTAATTTGTATGAATTAAAATGTTCCTTTTGTTATATATTAATAAAATTATATTTTTATTATTTCTTAATAATTTTGTAATAACTTCCTTTTATAATAAAAATAAATTAACAGATTGGGGGAGTTATAATGAATAAAAATAAAATCATAGGAATGATATTAATGGCATCTATGATATTTAATATTGGATGTACAAATAATATAAATTCAGATCAAAAGGAAAGTTTAAAGAGTAAAGAAGTAGTATTTGAGGAAAATGTTATAGATAGTTCAAATAGTAGTATAAAAATAACTCAAGAGGAAATTAATTTTAGCGTACCAGAAGGATATAAATTTGATTTTAGTTTCTATAATGGTGGAAAGCTTTATGGAAGTTTATCAGATGAAAGAGTTAATCCTTATAGAATAGGGGCAATGGTAAATTTACCTTTAGCAATTAGAGGAGAAGATCAAAAGTTATATGTAGCTAATGATGAATTTAAGGTAGAAGAAACAGAGCAAAGCATTCTTGTTTACAACGAAGATGAAGGTGTTAAAGGGTTAAATTCAGAATGGATTGGGGAAGACAGACATTCTGTAAATTACTTTAATTATGAAACTAATGAGTTTGAGTCATTATTTAGAAAAAAATATGAATCAAATTTAGGGAGAATGTACTATACACCTGATGGTAAGGAAACAACTACTGAAAAATTAATTGAAGGAAATAATAACTTTGGATATTCATTATATAATTATGCATTTGGTGATGAGAAGTTGGTTAGTATCCGAATTGTAGATTTAACTACAAAAGAAGTATATGAGTATGAAGATAAAGGTACTGAATGTAACTTTATAATTGATATATTATATGATAATGTAACAGAAAGCTTTTATGCCATTAATGAGATAGGAGTTATTTATGAGTTAACCTTTAAGGATAATGCAATCAATTTTAAAGAGTTTGATACAATAGATCTATCAGGAATAGCACTTTTATATGAAGATCAAGTTGCTATAAATAAGGATGGCGAAATTATTTTAATGTATCAATTTAAATCGAATTCATTTATTTCAGATGGAAGTACTACATTTAAGCCCTTATATGATGAGAAGATTATGAAAAATGCAAAAGATAGTAGTGAATTATTAGTTATATATAAACCATCTGTAAAAACAATTGAAAGAATAATGCAAGGTGATAATAAGAATTTTGAAGTTATTAAATTCTGGAGAGAACCCAATCTATGCTTACTCCAAAAAGGTAAACAGGAAGGAGAAGGGCAAGAATACTACATTGGAGAGTTAAAAGATGATAGAATAGATATATACCATAAAATTGAATTAGATGTAAAAGAAGATGATTGTATATGGATATATAATATGCTTATGAATGATGATGATACAGAATTAATAATTCAGTTTAAGGCTACAGAGAGCCTAAATGGATCAGAAGAATATTTTAGTGAATATTATTATCCTAATGGTTACAAAGATTATGTTGTTAAATTAAATATTGAAAGGTAAAAATTAAGGGGAATATGAGAAAAATACTTATAGTAGAAGATGAAGTATCAATAAATGATATTTTGACAACATCTTTAAAAAGAGAAGGATATGATGTAGTATCAGCATTTACAGCTAGAGAAGCATTAATATTATTTGATGGTTTTAAGCCCGATTTGGTCTTATTAGATTTAATGCTACCAGATGGCAAAGGTGAGGAAATTTGTAAGGCGATTTATAAGAAAGCATGTGTAATTATGATTACAGCAAAAAGTAATATATTAGACAAGCTTAATGGTATGGAAATTGGAGCTGACGATTATATAACAAAACCCTTTGATATTAGAGAAGTAAAAATGAGAGTTAAAGTGGCTCTTAGAAGATTAGAAGATACTGGAGTTATAGAAAATAATAAAAACCTTGAAAAAGGATTGTTTATAGATATTCAAAAAAGAGAAGTAAGAAAAGATGGAGAAGTGATTAAGTTAAGTAAAAAAGAATTTGATATTATTTGGTTGCTTTATAGCAATAAAGAAATGGTATTTTCTAGGGAGCAATTATTAAATAATATTTGGGGAGTAGATTATTATGGAGATGATAGAACTATAGATGTTCATATAAGAAGGCTTAGAGAAAAGCTTGGTGAGGAAAAAGGACAATCTATAATAGAAACAGTATTTGGGATTGGATATGTGATGAGGTAATTATGAAGATAACTTTAAAAGGAAAAATTTCAGCTGCATTATTTGCTGGATTAATATCAATAATAACTATTTCATATATAGTTATTAATATAGTTTTAAATAATAATTTAGAAGATTATATAAATAACGATATGAGAGGAATAATTACTTATGCTAAAGAAAGTTGTTCTTCATTAGTACAATTAGAAAATACTAATAATGCATGGCTTACGTTGAATAAAATAAGTTCATTATTTGATATATATATTAGTTGGAATGATGAGAATGTTGGGCAAGTTATTTATGAAGATGATATTGAAATGTATAAGGGGTTAGAAGGTGATAATAAATCATTATTAAGATTAAGTGGTGATGATGATATGTTTTTTGCAACTTTATATTATCCCTTATATGTTAATGGTGAACATGAAGATAATTTAATTATACAGAAAGATTATTCTGAAATCTTTATGACAAACAGAAGTGTTTTAAAAATGGTTATAGGGACAGAAGCTATATTACTGTCTATTCTATTTATAGTAATATACTTAATAACAAATAAGTCTACTAAGCCATTAAAGAAATTAGTAATAGCCATGGATTCTTTAGGAAGGGGAGAAGTTGTAAGTAATCTTTCTGTAGAAACAAAAGATGATATTAGCATTATTACTGAAGGTTTTAATGATATGAAAAATAATATAGTAGAAATGCAAAATAATACTAAAGAGTTTTTTAATAATGCAACTCATGAACTAAAAACACCTCTAACAGCTATAAGGGGATATTCTCAAATGTTACAGGATGAGAATTTTGAAGATGAATTTGTACTTAGAGCTGTAGAGAGAATTGAAGAAGAAAGTATTAAGATGAATAAGTTAGTAGAAAAATTACTAATGATTTCAAGAGAAGAAGCATTAGTTCAAGTATATTTTGAAGAAGTAAATATTAATAAAATGACTAAAAGGATTATAGAGGCTTTCCATAATCAAATTAGAGATAGAGGTTATAATATCTCTTTAAGTGAAAAGGCTGAAGTTAAGATTATTGTAATTAAGGAAGAGGTTGAAAGTATATTAACTAATCTAATAGAAAATAGTTTAAAGTATTCAACAACTAAAGATATTAATATTGAAATAGGAATAGATGAAGGAAAGGGTCATTTTAAAATTTATAATGGTGTTGATAAGATAAAAGATGAAATAAAGGATATTTTACTTGAACCATTTATAAAAGGTGATAATAAAGATAGACAAATATCTAGTTCAGGACTAGGATTATACATTTGTAAGAGATTATGTGAAAAAAATAATTTTAATATATATTATAATTTAGAGAAAGATTACATTGAATTTGTTGTAAAGTTTGATAAGAATTAATAAATGTTAATGTTTATTTAGTATAAAATATTTAATGGTTTACAGTTTGTTAAGAAAATATTAACTAATATATAATTGAATATATTTCCTAGAAGGAGTAAAATGCCTCTTATAGCTTTTTTTAGCTAGAAAGAGGAGGATTTAAGAGGAAATGATGAGTATTATAGAAAACAGATTTAAAGATTTAGTTATGATAGTAACAGGTGCAGCTGGTGGAATAGGAAAGGCTATTGCATTAAGAGCAGCCAAAGAAGGCGCTAAATTAGTTTTAGCAGATATGAAAGAAGAAATGAGCAAGGAAACTTTATCAGAAATTAGAGAAATAACTCCAAATGTAGAGTTTTTAATATTAGATTTATCAGTAGCTGAAAACTGTAAAAAGGTTGTAGATACTGCAGTAGAAAAGTTTGGTGGAGTTGATATATTAATAAATAATGCAGGGATAACAGGAATTCCAGCACCAGTACATCAAATGCCAGAAGAAATGTTTAGAAGAGTATTTGACTGTAATGTTATGACAGTATTCCATATGTCTCAAAACTTTATTGGACAAATGTTAAAAGATAATAAGGGTGGAGCAGTAGTTAATGTTTCATCAGTAGCTGGATTAACAGGATTCCCAGGACATTCAGCATATGTTACATCTAAACATGCTTTAAATGGATTAACAAGGAATATGGCATTAGATTATGCTAAGAATGGAATAAGAGTTAATGCAGTTAATCCAGGAACTACAGATACACCAATGTATCATGAAGCATTAGAATTCTTAAAATCTAAAAGAGAAGCAGCTGCTAAGGCTGGAATTAAACAAGAGAGCGGAATAGTATCAGGAAAAACTGTATCTCCACAAAATAGAGTTGCAAAGGCAGAAGAAGTGGCAGATGTATGTTTATTCTTAGCATCAAAAGAAGCTAGTAATGTAACAGGAATATTTATGCCTGTAGATGGTGGATTTACAGCATTCTAGTTAATAATAAATTTATATATAATTTATTAAATGGAACAGTAGATAACTTTGATTTTATACAAGGTTTTATACTGTTCCTTTTATTATTTAAGAAAGCATATTTAATTTATTAAGAATATATTAGCGAGTTTGTATGGATACAATTGCCATAAATAGAGGGTGTGGTATAAAATGGATTTAATATTTTATAATTAAGGGGGCAATTATTAATGGATAACCAAATAAGATTTAAAAAATTAATACAAACTGCTTTACTTGCAGCATTATGCTTTGTATCTTTTACTTATTTACAAATAAAAATTCCAGTACCAGGTGGAGATGCTACTTCACTTCATATTGGGAATGCATTTTGTGTTTTAGCAGCTTTATTACTTGGAGGATGGTATGGGGGATTAGCAGGTGCCATAGGTATGACAATTGCAGATTTACTTGATCCGGTATATATATTGGTAGCACCTAAAACATTCGTGTTAAAATTATGTATTGGTTTAATAACAGGGTTAATAGCACATAAAATTGCTAAAATAAGTGAAAGTAATGATAAAAAATATATTTTTAAATGGAGTTTAATTGCATCAATAGGAGGACTTGCTTTTAATGTAATTGCAGATCCTATTGTAGGATTTTTTTATAAACAATACATTTTAGGACAACCACAGGATGCAGCTATGATTTTAGCTAAGCTAAGTGCAGCAACTACATTTATAAATGCAGTTGTGTCAGTTATATTAGTAGCAATTATATATAATGCTATAAGACCAATTTTAAAGAAGTCTGGATTATTATTACCTGTTTAATATAGTTATTAAAATACCTGCAAAATTTGCAGGTATTTTTTTGTCTATAGAGAAGTCTTCCCCATAAGTACATTTGTTAAAATGTTTTTCTGCATCTTGTAGTTTCATACATAAAATTTTTATAGGAAAATCAACATTGATAGTAACCTTACCATAGCCTAAGCCTTTATTTATTGATTTATATAAATTCAATCCTTTTTCAATATCAAGTAATTCAGTATTATTTTGTGTAATTGAAACTATTTGAATTAAAGTTCTTTGCACGCTCATATAAAATCTTGATTAAAAATAAAAGTTTTGAGATGGTTATGATATAACTTATTTTGTTGTTTTTATTTAAAGAGGTATTAAAGGAAAAAAATATATTGTAAATATAAGTTATAATAGTATTGACAAGCTATTTAATAGTAGTATAATAGTTCGCATAGGAACTAAAAAGTTTGCATAGGAACTATAAAGGAGGCGTAATTATGAAAGAATCTAAAAGTGGAATTTTAGCAGTTAGTAAAAGAACGTTACTACTTATAGCAGGATTAGTATGGGGAATGGCAGGATTTAGAGTTTTTACATTAGGAGAAGGAGATATATCATCATATAATGGAAGTGTAATTATAAGTACAGCTATTTCTTTTATAATATTTTATATATTTTTCAATTTTATATTTAAAAAAATGTCTGTTAAGCATACAAAAAGAATAGTAAATAGCAAGTTAAGAAAGCAATGTGTATTTTCTTTCTTTGATGTAAAAGGATATATAATAATGGGGTGTATGATGACTTTTGGAATTCTTGTTAGAAGTAGTGGAATTTTTAATCCTTTTTATATTGGTATATTTTATGTTGGTTTAGGAGCCGCATTATTTTTAGCAGGTATTCTATTTATAATAAATTTTATAAAGTTTGAAGATACTAAAATAAAATATACAGTTTAAAGTTTGGAGGAAAAGGTTATGAAGCAATATGATTCCTTTGAAATTGCTATGTTAATAAAAGAAATTTATTCAAGTACTATGGGAATAGTAAGTGAAAGCTTAAAGGATAGTGGCTTAACTCATCAACAGATAATGATAATTAAATTAATTGCTCATAGTGGACAAGTTACTATATCTAAATTGTGCGATGAAATGCATTTAGCAAAGGGAACTGTTTCGGGTATAGTTTCAAGAATGGAAAGCATGGGATATATAGAGAAGATTAAGAATGATGAGGACAAAAGAAATACGTATATTACATTTTCTTATAAGGGAAAAGAATTTGCCAAAGAGTTTAGAAAAACTATAAATGATAGTTTTGATAAGATATTTGAAAACTTTACTGAAGAAGAAGTTGAAGAAGTAAAGAAAAATTTAATTGATTTAAGAAATAAGATAAAAAGAGTCTAATCAATTTATAAAAATAATGGAGGAAAATAAAATGAGTGGGATTTTGATATTTGCAATAATAGCTATAACATTAGCATTAGTATTTTATACAATTGGTGTATTTGGAGAAAGAAAAGCAAAAACACTAGGAAAAAAACATGTAATTATATTTTGGCTAGGATTAATTTGTGATACAACTGGTACTTTAACAATGTCACAAATTGCAAAGGCAGGGGTAGAAACAATAAGTAAAACAAGTCAGATGCTTCATGGTGCTACAGGACTTTTAGCTATAGTTTTAATGTTATTTCATGCAGGTTGGGCAACTTGGGTATTAGTTAAAGGTGATGATGTACAAAAGGCTAAATTCCATAAATTTAGTATACTTGTATGGGCCATATGGCTTATTCCTTATGTAATAGGTATGATTATAGGAATGGGTGCATAATAAATTATATAAAGAATTAAAATAACTCTGATAAAATTTTAATTTTATCAGAGTTATTTTACTATAAAAAAAGCAGGTAATAATATAAGAAAATACATGGAGTTTACTTCTAATTTATAATAATATATAGTTTGAAAAATGTAATATTTTAGAAAAATAATATGCAAAGAGGAAATAGTTATGAGAAAAAATGAAGTAAAAGATTTAACACAAGGAAATGTATTTAAACTTATTTTAGGATTTTCAATTCCCCTACTTTTTGGAATGCTATTTCAACAATTTTATAGCATGGTTGATACAATTATCGTTGGAAGGTATTTAGGGGTTAGTGCTTTAGCGGAGGTTGGTTCTACAGGGTCTATTAACTTTATGATAATTGGGTTTTGTATGGGGGTTTGCAATGGATTTGCAATACCTGTAGCACAAAAGTTTGGAGCACGAAATTATAAACTTTTACGTAAGTATGTATTTAATAGTGGAGTAATGTCAATAGTGTTTTCGTTAGTTATGACACTTATAGTTTGTTTATTTTGTAGAAATATTTTAGTTTTTATGAATACACCGAATGATATAATTGATGGAGCATATAGTTATATATTTGTTATATTTTTGGGTATACCAGTTACTTATCTATATAATTTATTAGCAGGTATAATACGATCACTTGGTGATAGTAAAACGCCACTTATATTTTTACTTATATCTTCAATACTTAATATTATTTTAGATTTAGTATTTATAATAGTTTTTCATATGGGAGTATCAGGTGCGGCTTGGGCAACTGTTATATCACAAGGGATTTCAGGAATAAGTTGCTTGATTTTTATGAAAAAAAGATATAGTATACTTAAGTTTGAAAAAGATGAACTAAAAATTAATAAACATTGTATAAGAAGATTATGCTATATGGGAATTCCTATGGGGTTACAATATTCTATTACTGCAATAGGAAGCGTAATACTTCAAACGGCTGTAAATGGATTAGGATCATTTGTAGTTGCGGCAGTTACTGCAGGGGGAAAGATTTCTATGTTCTTATGTTGCCCATTTGACGCATTAGGATCTACAATGGCTACTTATGCAGGACAAAATGTTGGTGCAAATAAATTGGATCGTGTAAATGAGGGGATTAAAAAAAGTATAATAATAGGATCTATATATTCTATATTTGCGTTTTTAATATCTATCTTGTTTGGAAAAACTATAGCACTACTTTTTGTAGATGGAAGTCAGGTAGAGTTGCTTTCAATGGTAAATAAACAGTTAATAATAACAGCGGCATTTTATATTCCACTATGTTTTGTAAATGTTGTACGTTTTACTATTCAAGGAATGGGATATTCAACTTTTGCAATATGTGCAGGTGTATGTGAAATGATAGCTAGAGCAATATGTGGTTTTGTTTTAGTTCCTATGTTTGGATTTACTGCAGTATGTTTAGCAAGTCCGATTGCCTGGATAGCAGCAGATGCCTTTTTAATACCTGGATATATAAGTGTATTTAATAAAATGAAAAGAAGAGTAAAGATTTTAGATGGTGAAAAAAATAATAATTCATTAGAAATCAAAAAGGTTATGAATTAGTTTAATATTAAAAATAAAATTTTAAAAATTAAATAATTATAAAAAAATACGTTGAATTATAGGTTGTACAACTTAATATTAGTTCAACGTATTTTTGTTTATTATTTAAAAATAATATTAAATAATAAACAAAATTGGTAAAAAATATTGAAATTTAGTATAAATTTAGTAATATATATATAGTAAAAAATAATAAAAGTTTTACTGGTATGTTTTTATATCATTAAATATAGAAAATATTACAATAACAATAAAGTTTTAAGTGGTGGTTTTAAGGAATGGGGGACTAAATAGATGAAAGTTAGAGTAGTAATAGGTTTATTGATAGTATGCATTATAAGAAGTATTTTAATGCCTATTGAAGTTTCAGGAGAGATGTTAGAAAGAGATATGTTTGATAAGTTATCTATTGATGATGGACTTTCAAATGAACATGTTACATCAATATTTCAAGATAGTAAGGGATATATATGGATAGGAACAAAGGATGGACTTAATAGATTCGATGGAGAAAGAATAAAAATATATAATTGTAATAGAGATGAGAAAAAGTCATTAAGTTCAACATATATAAATGCAATAGAAGAGGATATTAATGGGAATATATGGATAGGGACTGATAATGGGTTAGATGTTTTAATTAGAGATACTGATAATATAATAAGAGTTAAGGATATAGATAAAGATGGAACAAATTTAGGTGAGGTAAGAATTACAGCATTATTAAGTAGCAGTACTGATAATAATATTATGTGGGTTGGTACTGAAAATGGATTAATGAAATTAAATATTAAGGATTCAAGAATTGAAAGTATATATAATTCAGAAGATGAGAATAATTTATTAACTAACTCATATATAACACATTTAGAGGAGGGAGAAAGTGAGGGAGTTTTATGTGTAGGGACAGCAGATGGAATAAACATAATTGATTCTAACTCAAATGTAATTTATAATTCAGCTAATCTTTTGGATGAAAAGCTATATATTTATGATATTGAAAAAGATATAAATGGTAATATATGGGTGCTAACTAAGGAAGAAATTGTATTGTTTAACTCAAGAGAAGATGAGAAAGAAACTTTAAAGGTAATAAATGATGATAAAATAAAAAAATATAATTTATATACCGGAGAATTATATAGCGTTGTTGATAATTTAGAAAGTATAAAGGTTAATAATGCTCAATGTATTTTAGGGGATAGTAATGGTGATATGTGGATATCTAATGATCAAGGTATTGTAAAATATTCTGTGAATAGTAATAAAGTTGAACTTATAAAGAAAGATAGTAATAATAGTAATTCACTAATAAGTAATTATGTAACATGTTTTTATGAAGATTCTAATGGCACTATTTGGATTGGAACTGAAAAAGGTATAAGTATTTTAAATTTAAATAAACAGTTTAGTTCTATTAGTGGAATGATTGATGAGGATGGAGAATTAAATGATAGTACTGTAATAAGTATATTACAAAATGATAAAGAAGTATGGATAGCAACTAAGTTTAATGGTATATATGTATATGATATAAAAAGTGGTAAATTAATAAGTAAAATATATGAAAATGATAATTTAAGTTTGAAAAATAGGTATATAAAAAATTTATTTAAGATAAATGATAAATATATGGGGTTGATTACTAATAGAGACATAATTTTTATAAATATAAGGGAACACGAATTAGCAGAATATTTTATGGCGAATGAATATCCCTGTGAACTTAAATATTCATATAATGATGGAGAAAATCTTTGGCTAGCATCAAATGAAGGATTTTATACATACAATATAGCTGAAAATAAATTAACCATTAATAATGAAAAATTAATAAAGTATAATATTAATCCTACTACCATAACGTATATATTAGCTGATAATAATGATTCGAATGTTATTTGGTTAGGAGGGGTAAATACTGGAGTAATAAAGTATCATAAAGAAAATGGTGTTATTGAGAAATATTTTAATTGTGATTCTTATAAAAATTCAGTAATGATCAGTTATATAAATTGTATGGTTTTTGATTCATTTGGTGATTTATGGATAGGAACTAATGTAGGATTAGGTAAGTTGAATATAAAAAATGATAGTTTTACTTTTTATACTAAGGAAGATGGATTAACAAATAATTTTATAAACTCGATCTTAATTGATGAAAATGATAATTTGTGGATAAGTACAAACAGAGGGTTAAATAAGTTTAATATAAAAGATCAAGATATAATTAATTTTACAAATATGGATGGAATAATTGGGTATCAATTTTGTTTAAATTCAAGTATAAAGTTTGATGATGGAAATATGATATTTGGTAGTACAAATGGAATTACTTATTTTAATCCAGACAATATAATTGATGCTAAAATGAATATAGATAAAGTTGTAATTGGTGATATTTCTGTAGGTAAAAATAAGGTAGTTTATGATGGGGAAGAACTTATTTTAGATTATAACAATAAAGATTTATATATAGAATTTTTCTTGCCTAATTATGAAAATTTAAATAATACAACTTATGAATATATGATTGAAGGAATTGATACTGAATGGATATATCTAGACTCTATGAGCCACCTAGATATTAAATTGTTAGAACCTGGAAAGTATATATTGAAATTAAGGGCTAGAGATGGACATGGTGATTTAACAAAAGAAACAACCTTGAATTTGAAAGTTAAGAATCCTATTTGGCGAACTCCAATTGCTTATATTATATATATGACTACCGCGTTAATATTAATTATTTATATAGCAAATTATGTTAAGATATTACGAAAATTAGTGAATCAAAAAACTGTGAAACTTAATAAACAGTTAGAGGAAAATAAAAAACTAAGTGAAGAAATAATAAATAAAGAAAAATTTAAAAATAATTATTTTGTAAACTTATCTCATGAGCTTAGAACACCTATAAATGTTATATCATCAACAGTACAGTTAATAAATTCTCTTAATAAGGAGGATTCTATGACTAAGGATAAAGCAGTTAAATATATGAATATTATAACTAAGAGTTGTAATAATCTGCTAAAAATAATAAATGATATAATAGATAGTTCTAAAATAGAAACAGGACATTATAAAATTACTAGAAAAGATAATGATATAGTATATATAGTTGAGGAAGCAGCCCTTAATATGAGCAAATTTATTGAGGAAAAGGGGTTATCCCTTATAGTAGATCCTGATATGGAAGAAAAGATAATTTATTGCGATGAAAATGAAATAGAGAGATGTATAATTAATCTATTAGGTAATGCAGTTAAGTTTACTCCAGAAGGTGGAGAGATTAGAGTATATATTAAGGAAGTTGATAGTTATATTGAAGTTAGCATAGAAGATACAGGTATAGGAATATCAAAAGAAGATCAAGAATTTATATTTGATAGATTTTCACAAGTTGAAGGTAGTGGTGCTACAAAGGTAAGTAGTAGTGGAATCGGTCTCACACTTGTTAAGTATATTGCAAAGTTACATGATGGGTATGTTAAACTTGAAAGTGAACCAAATAAAGGTAGTAGGTTTACGATAGGAATTCCAGATAAAATAATAATATAGTAATTGTTTTGAGTTTTGATAATTCATATAAAAATCTTATTTAAATATAATTAACCTATATTGTAAATATTAATATTAAAAGATATTTATAATATGGGAGAAATATATTATGAAATTTAATATGGATACATTTAGATATCAATTTACAAGGAATCAAGCTACTAATGAAGAGATATATGACAATATAGTGGATGGAATGAACATGTATGGTTCTAACTTTATAATATTGATGTGTGCAATAATTATTGCATCAATAGGACTAAATATGAATTCAGTGGCAGTTATTATAGGAGCTATGCTAATATCACCATTAATGGGATCTATAATTGGAATTGGATATGGTGTTGGAACTTATAATTTAAAGCTTTTAGAAAAATCTTTTAAAGTTTTAGTTATCTCTATTCTTATAAGTGTAGTAACTTCTACCATATATTTTAGTATAACACCAATAACTACAGCGGGTAGTGAAATTCTAGCAAGAACGAGTCCAACTATATGGGATGTAATAATTGCCTTTGTTGGTGGAATTGCAGGAATGATAGGATTAACACGTAATAAGTCAAGTAACGTAATACCAGGTGTTGCTATAGCTACTGCACTTATGCCACCTTTATGTACTGCTGGATATGGCATTGCAACAAGACAAGTTAATATGTTCTTAGGAGCATTTTATTTGTTTTTTATTAATGGTTTTTTTATAGCGATATCTACATTTATTGTTACAAAGGCATTGAAAATTCCTTCAAAAAACTTTGTAGATTTTGAAAAGCAAAAAAATATAAAAAAAATCATAATTATTGCTTCAATAATAATTATGATACCAAGTGTAATTTCTGCTGTTTGGATGATTAGAAAGAGTATATATGAAAAGGAGTTAAATGATTTTATAGTTAATGAACTAAAAAATCAATATATACTTAGTAAAAATATAGATTATAAAGATAATACTATAACACTAGTTACTGTTGGGGATGTTATTACAAGTGAAAAATTAAAAGTGTTGAATAATGATATAGGCAATTACGGCTTAAAGAATAAAAAGTTAATAATAAAGCAAGAAGGTATTGATTTAACAAATCTAGAACAATATATGGAAAGTTTAAAAAATAAACAAAATAGTATTGTAAATAAACAGAATAATGAAAGTAATAGTACGGTAGTAAGTGAAATTGATAAAAATGAGATATTTAATGAGCTAAGAGCAATATATCCAGATATAAAGGAAATGTATTTTGGGTATGTTGATGGAGAAAATGACAATAATATAGATGTACTTATAATATATAGTGATAATATTGATTTAAATAAAAATATAAATAATATTCAAAGTTGGTTTAAGATAAGAGTTAATTCAGATAATGCAAGGGTATATATGGAAATTATAAATGAATAAATTATAAAAATGGGATGTATCAAAACTATAAATTTAAATAATTAATAAATTGCTAACTACAGCTTAGATGCTATGATATCGAAAAGTAATATTTTATATTTCATTCTAACAGTGGTTAGTAGATTTATTCAATTGTGAAAATAGAATTTTGATGTATTCCATTTTTAATTAACATAATACTATAAAGTTAAAGTAATTTATATTATAATAGTAATAAAATGCGTAAAGTTAAAAGGACATTGAGGTGAAGGAGAATAATGGCTACGTTAAAGGAAATAGCAGATAAAGTAGGGGTATCTTTAGCCACAGTATCTAGAGTTCTAAATAATGATAGTGGAATTTTAGTGGCTGATGAAACAAAGGAGCAAATATTCAAGGTAGCAGATGAGTTAAATTATAAAACAGCAAAACAAAGAAAAAGTAAAAATCTATCAAAAAAGATAGTAACTATTGGAATTGTAGAAATGTATGATGTAGTTAAACAATTACAGGATCCATATTATTTACTTTTAAGAAATATAGTAGAAAAGAAAGCTTTTGAAAATGATATAAAGTTAGTAAGACTTTTTAAAAAAGAAAATGATTATGAGTTACTTGAAAATGTTGAATTGCAGGGAATTATTGCCATAGGGAAATTTACTTCGGAAGAAGTAGAAAAGCTATCAGATAGAACAGGAAATATAGTATTTATAGATTCGGCGCCAAATGATGAACTATATGATAGTGTTAAAATTAATTATAAATTAGGTGTAAAGCAAGGATTAGAACATTTTATTAATCTTGGTCATGAAAACATTGGATTTATTGGAGAAAAATATACACTAGGTGATAATAAAGTTCCTAGTTTTGATGATAGATTAAAATTTTTCTATGAATACATGGACAGTAATAAATTATTGAAGGAACAATATATAATTAATAGTAATATGACAGCAGAAGGTGGACATAAAGCTATAATTAATTATATTGATAGTAAAAATGAAATGCCAACAGCATTTTTTACAGCAAATGATGCTATAGCTAGTGGAGTAATTAAAGGGCTATATGAACGTAATATAAGAGTACCAGAAGATGTAAGTATAATAGGTTTTAATGATACTATAATATCACAATATACTCATCCGCCATTAACTGCTATAAGGGTGCACATTGAGTATTTAGGAGAAGTCGCTGTAGACCTTATGATTGAAAAGTTAAAGGGAAGAAGTTATGCAAAAAAAGTTATAATACCTAGTGAATTTATATTAAGAGATAGTGTAAGAAAAATATAATATAAAACTATGAATAAGAAAGTGTTTTTAAGAAATTAAGGTGCTTTCTTATTTTTTTATTTTTTTACAGTAAAATTGTAAGTAAAACATAAATGAGATAATATATATATATATATAAGAATAGGAGAAAAGGAAAATGTATGAGAAGAGTAATAAGTTTATTTGTAATTATGGCTATGATAAAGAAATAGTAAAGGATACAAGGGGTAAATTAAGAAAAATAAAGGAAGTAGGATATTTTGTAGGAAAAAATAATAAAAATATATATTATGAAAAATATAGTATAGACAATGAAAAAGGGAGAATAGTAATATCACATGGATTTTCAGAGTGTATAGAGAAATTTACAGAAATGATTTATTATTTTATAGAAATGGGATATTCGGTATATGCAATTGAACATAGAGGGCATGGGAGATCAGGTTTTTTAAGTAAAAATGATAAAAGTCAAGTTAGTGTAGAGAAATTTAAATATTATGTGGAAGATTTAAAGATGTTTCTAGATAAAATAGTAGTTGAGAATGGTGTTGACTTATATTTATATGCTCATTCTATGGGTGGAGCTGTAGGAACAATGTTTTTAGAAGAATATAGTGGGTATTTTAAAAAAGCTATTTTAAGTGCACCTATGATGGAAATAAAAACTGGAAATTTTCCGAAGTGGATGTCTTATATAATAAGTAGTTTATATATAGCAGTTGGGAAAGGTGAAGATTATTTATTTGGACAAGGACCTTTTGATGGTAAATATGATTTAGAGAACTCTGGAACTAATAATAAATATAGATATGAAAATCATTTATCTGAATTAAGAAGTAATGAAGAGCTTCAGAGATCTGGAGGATCGTTTAAGTGGGTTTTTGAATCATTAAAAGCCAGTGATAAAATAGTTAGAAAGAAAAATGTTGAAAAAATAGATATACCTATATTGCTTTTTCAAGCGGGAAGAGATACTTTTGTAAAAGATAGAGGTCAAAATAAATTTTGTGAAAGAGCTAAAAAATGCAGTAAAGTAAGATTTGATAATGCAAAACATGAGATATTTGGAGAAAATGATGAAATACTAATAGAGTATCTAAAAATAATAAAAGAATTTTTAAAATAAAATTTTACTAAAAATATTGAAAATTTTACTGTGAATATATATAATAACATTAAGAAAACGTTATCTAAAGTTTGGAGTAAAAGGAGTAGTTGAATTTATGGGAATTATAGTTGATAAATCAGAAAAAATATTTAATATTCAAAGTAAAAGTGTTTCTTATGTATTTGGAGTAGATAATGAAGGTTTATTGAGGCAATTATATTGGGGGAAGAAAATTCAAAATATTGAAGAGTTTGATATACCTATATTAGTTGAAGTATCAACAAATGATCCAGTATATGAAATTACAAAAGAGGAGTATCCTGTATACGGTGGTTTGCGATATAAAGAGCATTGTTTAAAGGCAACCTTTGCTGATAGAAGTAGAGAGTTAGTTTACAAATATCATGAATATGAAATTAATGGTAATGAGTTAGTAATAAAATTGATGGATGATTATTATGACTTTGAGATTAATTTACATTATAAGGTTTATGATGAGTATGACTTAATGGAAAGATATGTAAGAGTTAAAAATAACTCTAAAGATATTATTGAAATTGAAAAGATACATAGTGGACAGTTCCATATTCCATATGAAGATTTAAATTTCTCTAATGTTCATGGGCACTGGGGAGCAGAACAACAAAGGTTTGTTCAAAAAGTTAACTATGGAAAAATAATTATAGAAAATAGAAGGGGTATATCAAGTCATAATCATAATCCATATTTTATATTAGATAAAAATGCAACTGAAACTACAGGAGAAGTATTTTTTGGAGCGTTAAAATTAAGTGGTAATTTTAGCGGAGTGATTGAACAAACTCAGTATGGAGAAACTTTAGTTCAAATGGGAATAAACTCGCATGATTTCTTAATGAAGCTTGAGCCAGGAGAAGAATTTGTTTCGCCGGGAATTATAGCAGGATATAGTAATTGTGGTTTTGAAGTTATGACTCATAATCTTCATAATTTTGCAAAAAATAGTATATTAAGAGATGGGCTAAGACCGGTGTTATATAACTCGTGGGAAGCAACTGAGTTTAAGGTTGATTGTGATGAACAGATAAATCTTGCAAAAAAAGCTAAAGAAATAGGTGCAGAGTTATTTGTAGTTGATGATGGGTGGTTTGGAGAAAGACATGGAATAGATAATGGATTAGGAGACTGGTATGTAAATAAAGAAAAATTTCCAGAGGGGTTAGATCCATTAATTAAAGAAGTAAAAGGTATGGATATGATGTTTGGGATTTGGGTTGAACCAGAAATGGTAAATCCGTTATCTCGATTATATAAGGAGCATCCAGAGTGGATATATCATTTTGAAAATAGGAAAAGTGATACATCTAGAGGTCAATATGTATTAGATTTAACTAAAAGTGAAGTGAAAGAATATATTTACAATATGTTAGATGAACTTCTATCTACTTATGATATTGATTATATTAAGTGGGATGCTAATAGACCCATATCTCAAAGTAATCTAGAAAAAGATATTTGGTATAAGCATATAGAAGCGGTTTATGATATTGTAGAATGGTTAAAAGTTAAACATTCAAATGTGTTATTTGAAGCATGTGCATCAGGTGGTGGAAGAATTGATTATGGTATTTTAGGTATATTCGATGATTTCTGGACAAGTGATAATACTGATGCTTATGATAGATTGGTTGTTCAAGAAAGTTATTCCTATATATATCCAATTAAGGCTATGAGAGCTTGGGTTACAGATTGTCCAAACTTCTTATCAGGAAGGGTTATACCATTAAAGTTTAGATATCATAGTGCTATGATGGGGACATTAGGAATTGGTTGCAATATATTAAAATTTAACGAAGAGGAAGTAAAATTATCTCAAGAGTTAGTAAAAGAATACAAGGAAATAAGACATATTGTTCAAGAAGGAGACTTCTATAGAATAGAAAATACGTCAAAAAATAATTATAGTATTTATCAATATAATAAGGGTGGTGAAAGTTTATTATTTGTATTCTTACCTCAAAGTTTAATTGGTCATAGAGGGACAACTGTTAGATTTAGGGGGCTAGAAAATGACTCTAAATACTTAATAAAAAATAACGATGAAGAAATAGTTAAAAGTGGAAGCTATCTAATGAATAGAGGATTGGATATAAAGTTAAGTGGAGATTATTCTAGTGATATTATAAAGGTTAATAGAATTTAGTGAAAATAATATAGATTATTAGTTTCTGGTTAGAATGTAACAGTTCTTTAGAGATTAATAATCTATTATTTTTGCTTTGAAGTTAATTAAATAAAAATATATGGTCTAGTATTGAGTTGTATAATAAATAGTAAAAAAATCATTAAAATTAGTAAAATAAAAACAAAATTTTACTGTAAAAATACTTGTAAAACGTTTTCTGATATGTTAATATATAAACATAAGATGTGAAAACAATTACAAGGTGTTGAAAATTAAATACTATAATGGAGGAAGAGAATTATGGGATTATCATTTAAAGAAAAATATTCTTTTGGGATTGGAGCATTAGGGAAGGATTTATGTTATGCAATAGTATCTAGTTACTTAATGATTTACTTTACTGATTTGGTTGGACTAGCTCCTGCTTTTGTTGGAAGTTTGTTCTTAGTAGCTAGATTGTGGGATGCAATTAATGATCCAGCTATGGGAATGATTGTTGATAATACAAGAACAAAATGGGGAAAATTTAGACCTTGGATTTTAATAGGAACAGTAGTAAATGCAGTAGTATTAGTATTTTTATTTAAAAGACCCGAAGGGTTACAGGGCACTTCTTTATATGCGTATTATTCAGTGATGTATATATTATGGGGAATGACTTATACAATAATGGATATACCTTATTGGTCAATGTTGCCTTCTTTATCTAATACTAAAGAAGAAAGAGATCAAATGTCGGTTATACCGAGAATATTTGCAAGTTGTGCATGGTTAATAATGGGAGCTTTTGGGCTTGCTATAGTAAATAAATTAGGAAATGGTGATCAAACTAAAGGTTATGGGACTTTTGCTATAGTGATAGCAGTGATTTTTGTAGTGACTTCTATTATAACAGTTGTAAATGTTAAGGATAGAAGCAGTGAAAAAGCAGATTCAAATAAAAAAGTGGAAAAGACAAGTTTGAAGAAAGCATTTAAGCTTATAAAAGAAAATGATCAGCTTATGGTATTTATAGGAGTTGTACTTGCATACAACTTAGTTGCTCAATTATCAGGTGGAATGGCAATTTACTACTTTAAGTATGTTGTAGGTAATGAAAATATGTATCCAGTATTTACTGCATTTGCTGGGCTTGCTGAAATAGGTGCGCTTATGTTATTCCCAATAATATCTAAAAATATGACTAAAAAAGGTGTGTTTAGATTAGCATGTTATCTACCAGCGGTAGGATTAATAATATTACTATTAGGTGGAATGTTTATTCCAGGGAATGCGTTTGTAATAGCTTTATCAGGAATAATAGTCAAATTAGGTTCAGGATTTACTTTAGGTGCAACAACAGTTATGCTTGCGGATGTTATAGATTACGGTGAAGTGAGATTTGGTTCAAGAAATGAAAGTATAATAGCTTCATTCCAAACTTTGTTAGTTAAGACAGCATCAGCAGTTTCGGGTTGGTTAATAGGTGTTGGATTAACAATAGTAGGTTATGTTCCGAATATAACACAAACAGCAGGAACTATATTTGGTATGAGAGTACTTATGGTAGCAGTACCTTCAGTAATAACAATATTAGGATTTGTTATTTATGCTAAGGGGTACAAGTTACACGGTGAATATCAAGAAAAAATAATGAATGAGCTAAATAAAAAGAGAGAAATAATTGCTTAATAAATATAAATAATATGTAATTATAATTTAATAAATGGCAAATTGAAGGTTTTACTCTCCGATTTGCTATTTGTTATATAAAAATATATTAACACAATAGTATTTTTGGTATAATATTTTAGTAAAATTTACAGTAAAAAAGGATGGAGCAAAATGTTTTTAGGAGTAGATTATTATCCAGAACACTGGAATGAAAATATGTTAGAAGAGGATTTAAATAATATTATAGAATTAGGAAGCAATGTAATAAGAATTGGTGAATTTGCATGGCATATGATGGAAAGTGAAGAAGGAAGGTTTGATTTTTCTTACTTTGATCATGTAATAAATGAGGCTAAGAAAAAAGGACTAAATGTTATATTTGGTACTCCAACAGCAACTATGCCAGCGTGGCTTTCTAAAAAACATCCAGATGTTTTAGGAGAGTTTGAAGATAATACCAAGAGAGTTTTTGGTGGAAGAAGACAGTATTGCTTTAATAGTAAAACTTATCATAAATATAGCGAAGTAATAATAAGAGAACTTGCAAACCATTATAAGAATGAAGAAGCTATAGTAGCATGGCAAATAGATAATGAATTTGGACATGAAGGTAGTGATGTATGTTATTGTAATGAATGTAAGAATGTTTTTAGAGAATATTTAAGAAATACTTACAATAATGATATAAATAAATTAAATGAAACTTGGGGAACTAGATTCTGGTCTCAAACATATAACGATTTTGATGAAATACCAGTTCCAAAAAAGACAATAACAACACATAATCCAAGTCTTAGAATGGAATGGGAAAGATTTAGAAGTATAAGTGTTGAGAATTATGCAGCACTTCAAGTAAAAATATTAAAAGAAATATTAGGTGAAGATTCACTAATAATTCATGATTTTTCAGGTGGATATTTTGATAAGAGCTTTGATTTCTCAAAGGTAGCAAAGCATATAGATGTAGTTGCATATAATAATTATCCTGTATGGGGAGGGCAAAAGGAACCAATTCCTGCTCATGAAATTGCTTGTGGATTAGATTATATGAGAGGTGCTAAAAGAAAGAATTTCTGGATTACAGAAGCTATAATGGGAGCACAAGGCCATGATGTTATAGGATATTTACCAAGGCCAAATCAAGCTAAGATGTGGTCATATCAAGCAATGGCTCACGGGTGCAATTCTCTTATGTATTTTAGATATAGAGGAGCAACCCAAGGTGCTGAGCAATATTGTTATGGAATAATAGATCAAGATAATCAAAAAAGAAGAAAGTTTTATGAAGTTCAAAGCTTCTTTAATGATATGAAAAAAAATGAAGAAGTTATAAATAGTGAAATAAAAGCAGAGGTAGCAGTTATTTATGACTATGAATCTATGGCATCCTTTAGAATTCAGAAACAAAGCTTTTTAATGGATTATAAAAATGAAGTGTATAGATTATATAGACCTTTCTACAAAAATAACGTAAATATAGATGTAATACCATCATATGTTGATTTTAGTGGGTATAAAGTTTTATTAATACCTACAATGATAGTATTTAAAACTGAAGTGCAAGAAAGAATTAGAGAATTTGTTAAAAATGGCGGTAAGGTGGTATTTAGCTTTAGAACTGCTATTAAGGATTACTATAACAATTTAACACTAGGACAGTTTAATCCAAGTTACTACACAGAGTTAATAGGAGGATTTGTTGAAGAAATAGAATCACTTCAAGAAGGGCAATGTGTTGAAGTTAAAGGGATAAATGAATTTAAAGGAACTATAGGTAGTGGAACTGTATTTAGAGATATGCTAAAAACTACTACTGCAGAAAGTTTATTTATGTATAACGATGAATTCTATAAGGAGTTTTCGGCAGTAACTTTAAATAAATATGAAAATGGAGAGGCTTATTATATTGGTACAGGGTTAGATAATGCTATTATGGATATTATAGCTATGAAAATATTAAAAGAAGCTAATATAGAAATTATTGAGTCAGAGCCAGGTGTTGAGGTTGTTAAGAGGGTAGTTAATAAAGAAGAGTATTATTTTGTTATGAATCATACCGCTAGGAAAAAGGAGTTTAATGGAATTTATTTAAGTCCTTATGAAAGTAAAGTAATTAGGAAATAATATTATAAAATTATGTTAGATTAAAATTAAATTAATAGCTTTAACCATTTATTTAGTGGTTAAGGCTATTTTTTATATTTATTATATTTTAATAATAAATTAACTATAAATAAATTGATTTATTTATATAGGAGGAATATTATTATAATTAATATGCTATAAGAATTAAGAAATAGTTATGATAAAAATAATAATATCAATAAAATAGAAATATATCCTAAAATAGTAAATTTTCTTGGTGTTTGCTCCTTTGATGTAAATATATAATATAGCGTTAAAAAGTTTTATAATGACATGAGGGGAGTTTAATTAAAGAATTTGTTTAATTATAATTAGGGAGGGAAAAATATGAAATTAAAAAAGATGATAGTTTGTATAACAAAAGGTGATATAAGAAATTTTTTAAAGTTACAAAATAAAATTAATATAAGTGATATTTTTATTAATGATGATTTAAGATTGATAGGAACTGTACAAGTAGTTGGAATGAACATAAATATAGAGGCTGAATTGAGTTTTTCTAAAGTTCAAAACAATAATATTTATGTTAATATAAAGAGCTTTAAGATTTTAAAGATGAACATAGTAAACCCAATATCTAAAAGGGTATTTAATTATGTAATTAATGCATTTACTGATATAGAAGGTGTTACATTTGAGGGAAATGACTTTAAATTAGAGGTTGCAACATTAGTTAATAAATACTATAAGGAACAAAGATTTATTGATTTAAATAGAGTACAAGTTATAGATGTGTCAATAGTAGATAAAGAAGTTGAAGTAGCTTTTGGAGGAATAGATATAGATACTGAAGTAATTAGAAAAGAGTATGGAAAAAATGAAATTCCTTATGTTGAAGCTGAAATAGTAAGTGATAGGGAATAATATAAACAATTTAAAATATAAAATTAAAATTTGAAATTTTGGAGATATACGATTAATGAATACAGTAATATATTTAACAAGACATGGACAAACTATGTGGAACATAGAGAAAAGGCTACAAGGAAGAGGAAACTCACCATTAACTGAAGATGGCATAGAAAGAGCTAAGGAACTACGAGATAGAATAAAAGATATAAAATTAGATGTTATATACTCTAGTCCTATAGAGAGAGCGCTTACTACTGCAAATATAATTAAAGGTGATAAAAGTGTAGAAGTAGTGACAGATAATGGTCTTATGGAAATGTGTTTTGGTGATTATGAAGGTAAAATAACAGATGAAGTTATGAAAGAAAATCCTAATTGGGATATAAGCCTTATTATGAAGGGAAACACTGAACTAGCAGCGCCAAATGGGGAAAATTTAGCAGAAGTTAGAAATAGAGTAGCTAATGCAATGGATAGAATTATTGAAGAAAATAAAGGAAAGACTATTTTAATAGTAGCTCATGGAATAACATTAAAGGCTATTATGTATTATTTTAAAGATGAAGAAGTTAATTCGGATGTTATGGGGCAAGCTACTTTAACAAAAGTAAATGTGGATGAAAATAATAAATTTTATATAGAATTTAAAAATGATAATAGCCACTTTTCCATAAAAGAACAAATTTTAGGTTGGTAGTTGTATAGAAAAATTCCTACAGTAGTTTTACTGTAGGAATTTTTTTATTGAGTAAAATATAATACTACCTAGAAGCTTTTCTATAGCCAGCATTAATTGCTTCTTGTTCACTATTAAAATTAACAAGGAATTTAGAATCAGCCATGTTTTCATAATCTCTTTGACCAGGGCAGTGATATATTTTTGAATTAGAGTTTCCTCTTATTACAGTTTCTTCAGTAGAAGAGTTAGAATTATTTGATGATTCAGTTTTAGTTATTTCCTCACCACTAAGTGCACTATCACCAGTCTCATAGTCTATTGTGATACCAGGTTGGATATTATATATAAATACGTTAAATTCAATACCTTCACCATTATCTTCAACAGATTTAGCTTCTATTTGAACACCAGTAGCAACAAGATTACTACCTTCAAATACAGGAGTTACTCTATATAAAACATGATTATTTGTTTCTTTTATATAGTCAGCAACCATATTTTCATATGGCAACATTAGAGTTGCATTAAAGTATCTTGTCCCGGTAATTAAGTTTCTTTCATTTGCATTTTCAGCAGTTAACTGGAAACCAATTAAGTGAGATCTATTATAAAGATATTTTCCTTTTATAACATCGGTAGGATATTCAGTTGATTTCCAACCACTTGGTTTAACAGAACTAATAGATTCTCTTTTTTCAGTTGGCATTATATCAGTTCCTATATTTGCAAATGCAACTCCGCATCTGCCTAAGCTATCTAGTTGGCTATATTCTTCAAATGAAGTAGTTGTTAAGTCAGCATCAGAAAAATTAGGTATATTATTATTCAATATTATATAATCTTCACCAGAGTATGCTGGAATATTTGAAATATTGATATTATCATTAGCATTTGGATTAGTTAAAAGTATATTGTTGGAATTAGAATTTTCAATGGCTTGTCCGGACGAATTTGTAGATGGATAATAAGTTGCAGAACAACCAATAAATCCACTTAAACATATTAGAACACCAATTATCATAATAAGTGTTTTCTTAAATTTAAATAAGTTTTTCATTAATGTACTCTCCTATAGGTTTCTTTTGTTATTTTGTCGTGAGATGACCCTTGAAATTCTTCTATGTTAATTATTTTCCAAGAATCTTTATTTAGATTAATATCAAAATAAAAGTCGGCAGGATAAAGACGATTCCATTTATAAATAATTATAGTGTTTATTTTATTTAGATAATTTTTTAATTCTTTATTTTCAACTAAAGAAAAATCATCATCTGGGCATTCACTTAAAAAATTCTCACAAACCTTTATATTTCCAAGATCAATATCTTTATAAAGTTTATAAGAATATTCATTCATAAAAAGGGTTTTATCTTTAATAGTTTCTTTTATATTATCCCTAAGAATTCTATCTTGACTTTGTCTTCTTTTATTAAACATTAGTCCATTTTTGTCATCTAAACAAACAATTATATTCATTTACTATCCTCCTTTAAGTATTCTTTGTAATATTATATCAAAATTTGATTGATATAGTTATAGATGAATTAAATTATCATTAAAAAGTAAATAATAATAATGAAAAGAGGTGTAGAAAATGGAGAAAAAATTATTATATATAAGTGTTAATTCGAAGCCAGAAGAATTATCAGCATCTAAGACTGTAGCCAGAAGTTTTATAAATAGTTTTTTAGAAAAATATAATGATTTTAAGGTTGAAGAGGTAGACTTATATAAAGAGCATATACCAAGATTAGAATATCAATATTTCCAAGATAGAAATTGTGTTATTAGTGAAGAAGATGCAAAAAAATTACCAGAAAAGGATCAAAGGGAAATAAGAAAAATAAGAGAATTATGTGATCAATTTATAAGTGCAGAAATGTATGTAATAGCAGCACCCATGTGGAGTTTATCATTTCCAGCACCTTTAAAAGAATATATAGACTGCATAGTTCAAACAGATAAAACAATTTCTTTAGAAAAAGGTAAAAAGCCGAAGGGATTATTAAATGATAAAAAAAGAGCATTAGTGTATATAGAATCTTCAGGTGGTAATATACCTTGGGTATTAGATCCTATAATGGATAAGGGAGAAAATTATATAGCTAAGATAATGAAAGTTATTGGAATTAAACATATTCAAGAGCTTAAGGTAGATGGTACAGGGACAACTGAAGAAGAAAGAAAAAATGCTATAAATAAAGCAAAGGAAAAAATTGAGTCGGTGTTAGTTGGAATAGATTTAGAGTAGTTAATTATATAAGTTAAATATAATATTAATATATTGAACTGAAGCCTTTAAAACAGTAGGTTTCAGTTCGCTTTTTAGGTAAATAAAAACTCCCTAAGGAGTTAATAAGAAAAGTCTATTTAGATGCCGGTTCCCATTTGCAACGAACTGGAGAGATGATAGCTTCTTCTTTTTTTAATTCTTTAAACGCCTTGTCTATATCTTTACGATCAAGTCCTGATAATTTTTCAACGTCACCTGCGCTAACTGGTTTTCCGGCTTCTCTCATAACATTTAAAATAGTTTCTTTAATATTCATTAAGATATCCTCCTTTAATAATAATTATTATATAATATTATATATTTATTATTAACATAAATCAATAATTATAATCAATATAAAAAGCAAAGTTAATATATTTTGATAATTTTAAATCAGATAAATTTATCAAAATATATTTGCAAATATTAAAATTGTGATTTATAATGTGAAAGGAAAAATAACGCGTATAATTGTTCAGCGTGAGATCAAGGGATTGATCTCACGCTTATTTTTTTGTCTTTATTTTTCAAAATATTATAAAAAAAGAGGAGTTTAATTATGGACTTTTACATGAAATTACCTAGAAATAATAAGGAGACAGCAATTTTTATTGTAATAATATCAATTATATCTGTTAATATAATTGCACCATTAATTACTTGTTTTGAAATTGGATTTAGTATTGCAGTATGGGTAGATGTATTAAAGGTATTACCATTAATATGGACAAGTGTTGTTGTACTTGTTTTGCTTACATTTAAACCAGCTGAGATAATGACTGAAAAGATTGTAAAAAGGGATGATAGCTTTAATGCTCATATTATAGTTAATACTATATGTACTGTATTTTTAATGTCTATATTTTTAACCGTTATAGGAAGCTGGATTGGAATGAGAAATATTAGTATGGAACCAATTAGAATGTTTTTCTATAAATGGCCAAGAAACTTTGCAATTGCATTTGCAGTTGAAATTTTAATAGCTCAACCTATAGCAAGGTTTGTTATGATAAAGATACATTCCATTAATGATAACAAGAAAAAAGATTATAATGAAAAATAGCTCAATAAATATATAAGTACAAAAAATAGTAGTAATTCATAAAAAGTTACTACTATTTTTATAAAAATAAATATATTATTTTTTACTAGCTGTTTTTTTAGTTCTGAACATTAAATGTTTTAGTGCATCCCAATTAAAAGGAATTAATGGATAAAGATAGCTTTCTCCTGTAAGTGTTTTAGTTGAAGCAACTACTGCTATACTTATAATTATACCAATAACAAATCCCCAAGTACCAAAAAGTCCGGTAGTAACAAGTAATAATAATCTAACAAATTTTAGTGCAAATGTTAGTTCTACACTTGGTTGAACAAAGCTTGAAAGAGCAACAATTGCCATATATAATATACTTTGAGGAATAAACCAGCCTGATTGAACTGCATAGTCACCTAAGATTAAGCCACCTATAATTGACAAGGATGTTCCAAAAACATTAGGTGTATTTAAAGAGGCTAGCTTAAGACCATCAATTGCAAATTCACCAATAATAAACTGCAAAAATAATGGTATTGTATATGGATCCTTAGGTAATAAGAAACTAAGGGGACCAATAAGCCAATTAGGATTATCAGTTAGTAGTACATATACTGGTGTTAAAAATAAATTTACTAAAAGTACTATAGCTCTAATTAATTTTTGATAGTTGCCAGTAAATACAGGCATATAATAATCATCTATAGATTGAATAAAATCAAAAATATTTGAAGGGAAAATTAAAGCTGACGGCATATTATCTATTAAAATAACAACGCTTCCTTCAATTATTTGAGCAGCAGCAACATCAGGTCTTTCAGTAAATCGTACCTTAGGTAATGGGTTAAGCCAACTAGAAGAGTTTAATAACTCTATTAAGCTTTGATCTCCTAAAGTCAATGATTTGACCTTTAAGTTATCAATCATATCTCTAATTTTGCTTAGTGTATCTTCTTTGACAGTGCCAGCTAAGAAGCCAATGGCAATATCAGTTTTTGAAATACTTCCTATATTATGCATTTCAAAAGTAAGATGAGGATCACGAATTCTTCTTCTAATTAATGCTGTATTAAAAACAATTGTTTCAACAAAACCATCATGAGAACCCCTAAGAACTTTTTCCTTTTCAGGTTCTTCTACTCCTCTTGCAGGATAGGTTCTATAATCTAAAATTACTGCTTCATTAAAATTTTCACATAACATAGCAGTTTGCCCACAAAGAATAGCGGTAATAATGTTACCAATATCATTATCAGTGGAAGCTTCGATTGAGGATAAAGCTTTTTCTATTAGTTCATTAGCTGTTTTTATACTAGTAAAATCTTTTTCACTTAGATTATAAATATCTCTACGAACATATTCCATATTAGTATCTTTTACAAAACCATCAAGAAAATAAAAGTAATATTTATGATTATGAATCTCTATGATTCTTTCAATTACATCAAAGCTCTTACCTAAATTCAATTCTTCCCTTAGCTTTTTAACATTAAAATTAATATCATTAGTTAACTTCATATTTATCTCCTTTGTATAATAATTACACTATATATGTTTTGCTATTTTTTCTATAATATACAAAATTAAAATAAATAGTATTTTATGGTATTGATTTTAGAAACGGAGTAAGAGGTATTATATTGTTATGAAGTTTGGAAAATAGAAATATAAATTTTTATGTGAAGGTTATACAAGAGTAAAATGATTATTGATTTATTTTTCTATAAAGAAAGTTAAATACTTTTGGATTAAAAAAGTAATAATATGGTAAAATAAAAATATAAAAGAGAGGGGGAAAGAAAATGAAAAAAATATTTATATTTTTAGCAATTACTTTTTTAGCTACATGGACTTTAGCATTTGTATTAATGGCAAATGGAGGATATAGTAATTCACTTACTACAGCTATACTTAGTTTATGTATGTTAGTACCTGCAATTTCAGTAATTATTACTACATTAATTACTAAAGATAAGTTTAAAGATGTATGGATTAAACCAAATTTGAAAGGGAATATAAAATATTATATCTTAGCTTGGTTTTTACCAGCAATATTAATAGTATTAGGAGCAATATTATATTATTGTATATATCCTTCTAATTTTGATGCAAATATGACTTTAATGATTAATATATTTAAAGGGCAAACAGCAGATTTAGGGCAAGTAATTACTGATGAACAAATAAAAATGACATTATATATTCAAATAGTAACAGCATTATTATTAGCACCAGTATTAAATATAATTACTACAATGGGAGAAGAGTTAGGGTGGAGAGGATATTTGCTTCCAAATTTATGTAAAAAATATTCGCCTTTTATTGCAACAATAGCTACAGGATTAATATGAGGAATATGGCATGCTCCATTAATAGCTATGGGGCATAATTATGGATTAGGATATAAATTTGCTCCGTGGGGAGGAATACTTGCAATGATAATATTTTGCATTTTTGTAGGTAGCTTTTTATCTTATATAACATTAAAAGTGAAAAGTTCAATACCAGCTGCAATTGCTCATGGAATGATAAATGGTTTTGCAAGTGTAAGCACATTATTTTTATCTGTTAATAATAATACAAACCCATTTATTGGTCCTCTACCAGTAGGTATAATAGGGGGATGTGGTTTTATTATTGTAGGGATTATTTGTTTTATATTAATAAAAAAAGAATCTTTAATAAAATGTTTATCAGTAAAAGAAATATATAAATAAACAAATATTTGCAATAAAATAGGTTAAATTATTATAATTAACAAAAAAGTAATTAAATGTTCATCAGGAGGATAATTTTAGCAAGTAAAATAATAAATGATACAGAAGATATAAATAGGAGTTGAGTTTATTATGGAAAAGAAATTTTTTGTGGGAAGATTTGAAGATAAAGTAATGATTGTTACTGGTGGGGCTAGAGGAATCGGAAAAGCTACAGCAATAAGAGCTGCCAAAGAAGGAGCTAAGGTTGTAGTTGTTGATAGATTAAAATCAGAAGGCGAAGAAACTTTACAGTCTATAATTGATAATGGTGGAGATGCTATATTTTTAAATTTAGATTTATCTATTGAAGAAAATTGTGAAACTATGGTGAGGGAAACTATTTCAAAGTATGGTAAGTTAGATATTGCTATAAATAATGCGGGCGTTATGGGGAATCCAAGTCCAGTACATGAATTACCAAAAGAAAATATGGATTATACAATGGCAAATAATTTTTATAGTGTTTATTTCTGTTGTAAACATGAAATTAATAAATTTATAGAACAAAACAATGGTGGAGTAATAGTAAATAATGCATCAATTGCCGGATTAACAGGGTTACCAGGAAATGCTGCATATGTGGCATCAAAACATGCTGTAAATGGATTAACAAAAAATTTAGCTTTAGATTATTCAAAGTTTAATATAAGAATTAACTCTGTTAATCCTGCAGGAACTGATACTCCTATGGTTAGAGAAGCGTTTGCCTTTGTTAAAGCTAGAATGGCAGAAGCAATAGCTAATGGTATGGATCCAGCACAATCACAATCTATGGCAGGACAAAAAACAAAAACTATTCAACAAAGACAAGCAACAGCAGAAGAGCAAGCTGCATCTATATTATTTTTAGCTTCAGATGACTCAACACATATGACTGGAGCAACAGTACAAACAGATGGTGGATGGACATCATTTTAGGAGAGTATATATTATAGTAAAAAACGTAACTGATGTTACGTTTTTTTGTTTTAAAGTTGATTTTAAGAGGATAAGATTATAAAATTAATTTTAAATATAAGTATATAATAAATTAAAGAAGGGAGATATATTAGTTTTTTATGCTAATATAATTAGAGATTATGATAAAATGGGGAATTATAGCACCAGGAACTATTGCCAATGCTTTTGCAAAGGAGATAGATAATACTAAGAATGGAAAGCTTGTTGCAGTATATGGTAGAAATCAAGAAAGAACTAAAAGTTTTTCAGAAAAATATAATATACAAAAGTATTATACTGATATAGATAAATTTTTAAATGATGATAATATAGAGGCGGTATATATAGCTACACCACATAATTATCATGTGGAATATGCTAAAAAGTGTATTGAGGCAAAGAAGCATATATTATGTGAAAAACCATTTTCATATAATTATGAAACTAGTAAAGAAGTATTAGATTTAGCAAAGAAAAATAATGTGTTTATAATGGAAGCATTATGGACTTTGTTTTTACCAGCAATTAATCAAGTAAAAACATGGATAGAAGAAAATAGAATAGGAAAAGTAAAGTTAATAACAGCAAATTTTGGATTCAGTAGTAAAGAAGATATTAATTCAAGGTTATATAATCCAAGCTTAGCAGGAGGAGCATTATTAGATGTTGGTATATATCCAATATTATTTTCAAATTTTATAACTAATGATATGCCTAAAGAAATAAAAGCAACAGCAATAATGACTAAAACTAATGTAGATGATACTGATATTATTAATTTTAGATATGAAGATGGAACATTGGCATCATTAACATGTTCTATTAAAGCTGATACTGATAATACAGCTATTATTTATGGTGAACAAGGAAAAATCGTAATACCAAACTTTTGGATGGCAAAGGAAGCTATGTTATATAGTAATAACAAGGAAGAAAAATTTGAAGATAATTATAATGAAGCTGGATATAAGCATGAGATTATAGAAGCTAATGAATGCATACTTTGTAATAGGTTAGAAAGCAATATAGCATCGCATGATTTTACTTTAAACTTAGAGGTAATAATGGATGAAATTAGAAAGCAAATAGGATTAATATATCCATTTGAGTAAGAAAAAGATATGAAAAATTAATGAGCAAAAAAATACTATTGCCAATATAAGATTATTTGGCAATAGTATTTTTTATAATTTCAATTATATCTAATAGAACAAGATCAATTCTATTATTAGCATTAATAATAAAATCTGATTTATATTTATAATTCATAATATGTAAATTAGTAGTTCTTGTTATTAATGATTTAATATCATCATTTCTAAAATTCATTCTTTTTTCCATAACATCTACAGGAACATCTAGATAAATAGTAATTGCTTGAGAATTTAATAGTTCTTTCATTTTAATAGCACCTTTATCATCTAAAACAATAATTGAATTTCCAAGAGTTAAAGAATTTTTTATAGATTCTAAACAAGTACCATAGTAATTTCCAAAGTTTTCAACATACTCTAGAAAATCTCCATTGATAATTTTTCTTTCAAAAGTATCTCTATTATAAAAATAATAATCAATTCCATGAGTTTCTTTTTCTCGTGGACTTCTTGAGGTAGAAGTAATAATTTTATTAAAGGGAGAAGTTTTTAAAGTGTTAGCAATTATATTTAAATTTTCTAACATTGATAATCTATCAGAATCATTAACTACATCAATTAGATTTTTTAAGATAGAAATATCTTTATGTACTAAAAAGTTGGATATTAAAGTTTTTCCTGCAGCCGATGGCCCAACTAATACAAATAATTTATTCATAATAAGCACCTTTTTTATTTTTATAGTATCTGATTTGTATATTATAGCATGTTTCAAATACATAGTGAAAATTATATTAATATTACTTGTAAAGTGTAGCTAAAAGGAATTATGTATAAAGTTATAAATTACTTTGTGGATTCTTTAAGTAAATCACGAATTTCCGATAATAATTGAATGTTTTGTGGAATAGTTTTTTCTTCTACTTCTTTATGGATATTTATTTTATTTTCTATTTTAGCAACTAATTTAATAGCTAAAAATATAGATAAAGATATGATTAGAAAATCAGCTACGTTTTGAATAAATAATCCTATATTTAATGTTATGGCACTAGTATTTTTAGTAGCCTCAACTAGGGTTATTTTATATTCTGCAAAATTTATTCCACCAGTTAAAAAACCTATTATAGGCATAATTATATCAGTAACTAAAGAGGAAACAATTTTATTAAAGGCTCCTCCAATAACTACACCTATAGCAAGGTTGAAAATATTACCTTTTAGAGCAAAGCTCTTAAATTCGTTTAAAAATTTCTTCATAATGTATACCTCCATAAATATTTATATATTTAGTAGCAGAGTTTATTATAATATAAATTAAAGATAAATAATAATATTTAAAAAGGAGAATTCTAATGTGAATTCTCCTTATATTTAAAAGTAGTATTAAAAGCTATTTTAATATATTATTATTTAATTTTAAAGAGGTAAACTTATATTAAAGCAACTTTTACATGGATATAAATTAAAACATCCTGTATTAACATATTTATCTACTTCATTATTTAGGTTGCTAAATAATAAATAATAATTACCTGGATCTATATCTATAAAAAAATATCTACCTAGTGAATCAGTTAGTGTTCTACTTATACATATACCATCATAATTATATAAATCAACTATTACATTTTCCATTCCTTTTTCACAAGCTTCCTTGCATCTATTTTTATTACAGTCATACCACACAATTCCTTTAATACAACACAAGCAATTGGTATTTCTACAACTATGCTTACAATTTTTTACTTTACCTGGTACATATGATTTATGGTGGGAGTGTGGTCTGCCAGGTATAGTTGGAATAGGGTGTTTATCTGGTATACTAGGAGTAGGGTGTTTATCTGGTATACTAGGAGCAGTATTAAGAGGTATTTTGCAATTAACATTAGGTAAGCAGCCATTAAAAGGAAAGTTATGAAGTTCTGTATGATTATTAGAATCTCCATCATTAGGCATAAAGGATTTAACTATAACATTTCCTTGTATATTTCCATTAACTGCTTTCAATTCAGCAAATGGTGCAAGTAAGCTACCTTGTAAGCTTATAGTAGACATAGTTATAGATGTAGCTTCATAGAAGTTCCATAATATTTTTCTAATTTGTGAATTAGAAGGTGCAACACCTTCTTTTAATAAATTACATCCTGTTATATCGCTAGGCGGTAATATATTTGGTACAGAAGTATTCCTAAGTATACTATAATTACCAAATTTTATATCAGTACCTGAAATGTTTAATATATTAGTAGAGTCTTCTGGAGTCAAAATAGTTAAACTAGATATACTATTTAATGAATTTCCAGAACTGCCAACTATATTAGGGGGATCTGCTATAAAATTAGCATTAAATTTGAAAATATTAATATCTGATGAGTTTCCTATTAAGAATATATTTCCAAAGCAGTTTAAGATTAATGTGTCTCCTAAACTATTTTCCTTAAATAAATTTTTGGATAAACATTGTGCATATTCATAGATTTTAGTGAAATCAATCGGTAAGGTAGATTTTCGTATAGGCTGATAATTTAAATAAGCATTAGGATAACTAACATCTGTAACATTATATTGAGTTGTAGGCAACATTACTGTGTTACCAGCAAAATTAGTTCCACCATTCCATGTTAAATTTCCCTTAACAATTAGAGTTGAATCAGTTCCTTTTGGAGGCAATGGTGAGATGTTTTTTCCGATTCCAAAGTTAGTTAGTGTTGCATTGCCTCCTATGGCACCTCTTCCTTGCCAATCTACATCAGATTGTACAACATCGCCTATTGTAAATAAGTTATATTCATCAAATGGACTAAAACTTTGACATTTATTATTATTTATATTAGATACTATTGACATAAAACTATCTCCTTTTAATATTTTTTCATTTGTTTAAATATATTATACAATATGTATTTTTTTATATATTTGTGATTGGCTTTGTTTAGGTCAATACAATACATTAATAAAAAAAGGAGCTATATCATATTAAATACTTTAATTAAATATGAATATAGCTCTTTTTACATATTAAACTTATTAAATTTTTATTAGTTTTCAATTTCTAATGGAGTTAATTTTAAATTATTTCTTCTATTATCAAGGGGGTTATTATTTATGTGTTCTATTTTATGATTTTCTATAACTGAGATAATAATATCCTCAAGATGAATTCTTCCTTCAGGAGTATTAGCTACTACAGAAATTTTATTATGAGTTTTATGAAGTACCCAGCTATATTTATCATTGATAACGGAACTTAAGTCTTCGTGAGAAATAAATGCAACTCCTTCTTTTTTGCCATACTTATCTTTTAAAACAATTGAAATAACACCATCTTTTTCTTCGTATTCATTGATAGCATTTTGATTAAAAATTTCTAAATTACATTTTCTATTATCTAATGTATCACCATTAATATATCTTATTGGCGCTTTAGGATTTACATTTAAGATGACACTTTGAAGACTTTGTTTTAATGGTTTAGATTTTTTATTTTTCTTTGTTGAGCTTATATTTTGAACAATATAATCATTATAGTCTTTATTCCATTCAGCGAACCAAGTTCCCATGTTAGTTATGGTTTCTAAGTTTTCTGAATCAATTGTGGTAATAAGTTCAGTTCCATCTTTTTTTAAAATTGTTATATAAGCAACATTATCCTTAATTTCATAATAATTTCCTATATTGTTAGTATTTTTATTCAATTTCAACACCTCATTAATTCATTTTGATTAAAGTCACATAAGTATAGCAAAGTATTGGAAAAAAAGCAAAAGTAAAAATCATAGTTAAAGTAATTAGCGTATTTTTAATGAGTTTACGAAATGTTGATATAATATAATAAATGTAATAAAATGGAAAAGAATAAAGGTGAAGAGAGTTTAAAAGAATAATGGAGGATATGGTTAATGAAAAATGCTTTATTGGTATTTAAAAGAGATGTAAAAAGTATTATTAGAAATCCAATTGCTATAATAATTATTTTAGGTATTTGTATTATTCCATCATTATATGCTTGGGTAAATATAAAAGCATGTTGGGATACATATAAGAATACTAGTACTATTCCTATTGCAATTGTTAATAATGATAGGGGTGGAAAGATAAATAATAAAGAAATAAATGTAGGTAGAGATGTAGTTAAAGAGCTAAAAGAAAATAAGAAAATAGGATGGAAATTTGTTAGTGAGAAGGAAGCTAATTTAGGATTAGTAGATGGTACTTATTATGCTATGATTCAAATACCAGAAGATTTTTCTAGGGATTTAACAAGTATTATATCAGGGAATATAGTAAAGCCAGAAATAATATATAAGGTACAAACAAAATCTAATCCAGTAGCTGTTAAGATTGCAGGTGCAGCTAAAACTAGTTTAATAGATGAAGTAACCTCAAAATTTATAGAAACAGTAAATAAAACAATATTTTCAACTGCAAATGAAATTGGATATAAAGTTAACGAAAACAAGGATAAAATAATAAAGCTAAAAGATTCCATAATTCTTTTAGATGAAAATATGGATTTAGTATTAAGTGCATTAGATGGAGCTAATAGTACTTCAATAAATATTAGTGATTTCTTAAAGGAAATTGAAAGCATCTTACCACAATTAAGTAGTGGATTAGAAGAAGCCATTAATATAAATAACAATACAGTAATTTCAGTAGAAAATTCAAAGAATATATTAAATAATACTATTAATAATATAGAACTTAATTTAGGAATTATTAATGATGCTAATGAAAGGATACAAACTCAATTAGAAGTTTTACAGAATAATTCAGAAAATAAATTATTAAATGAGGTAAAATCAACATTAAATGAAATAAGTAAAACAATAATTACTATAAATAAATCCATAAGTAGCACGATTAGTTTTTTAGAGAAAATAAATAGTAATGTACAAAATGTTGAAGTATCAAATATGATAGTATCCTTAAATAATTTACAAAGTAAATTAAAAAATCAGCAAGAAGAAATAGATAATCTCCAACAAAATATTACTACAATACATGAAGATTTATCATTAATATTAATTGATCCAATAAATAATTTTATAAATATAAATGATAGTATTATTTCAGAAATGCAACATTATAACTATGAGGTTAAGCCACAGTTAAATAATATAGTTAATAGTTTAATTACTTCAATTGATGATGCTAATTATGTAATAAATGAATCTAATGGGCTAATAAATCAAATTAATAATTTCATTAATATATCAAGTGAAGGTAGTAAATTAACGTCAGAAATGACTAAAAAGATGTCAGAAAGTTTACTAGAGTTTAAAGAGCCTATACATGTATTAAGTGAAAAATTTAAGCTTGTTGAAAATAATGATTTAGTTACTATAGTTTCAATTTTACAGAGCAATCCAAGTTTTATGGGAGATTTTATAGCTGAACCATTTAATATAGTAGATGAACCAATATATGAAATTCCAAACTATGGTTCAGCAATGGCGCCAGTTTATACTGTGTTAGCATTATGGGTGGGGGGATTAATGCTAACGGCAATATTAAAAACAGAAGTTGCTGATTTTAAAGGGAGTGAGAACCTTACAATAAGGCAAAAATATTTTGGCAAAATGATTACTTTTGTTGTTTTAGCTCTTATTCAAGGATTAATTGTATCAGTTGGAAATAAAGTAATATTAAAGGTTTATACAGTAAATACTTTATTAATGATATTATTTGCTTTAGTAAGCTCTTTTACATTTTCAATAATTATTTATACATTAGTAGCAACCTTTGGAAATGTAGGAAAGGCGTTATCAATAATATTTATGATAATTCAATTAGCAGGAAGTGGTGGAACATATCCTATTCAAGTTGACCCTATGATATTTAGAATACTTCAACCATTTTTTCCATTTACCTATAGTTTAGGTGGATTTAGAGAAGCTATTGCAGGACCGTTAGCATCAAGCGTAATTATTGATTTTGTAGTTTTAGGTGCAATAGCTATATTATTTATATTATTTGGCTATTATTTAAAAGAACCACTACATCCAATGGTTAGTAAGTTTGAGAGAAAATTTAAAGAGTCTGGAATTGCAGAAGCGGAAGAGTAGGTGAAGTATATGAAAAAAGTATTTAATATTTTTAAAATAGATATAAAAAATTTAATAAAAAGTCCTGTAGCTATTTTTATTGTAGTAGGACTTTGTATACTTCCATCTTTGTATGCATGGATAAATATCAAAGCTTGTTGGGATCCATACGCTAATACTGGAAATTTACCAATAGTTGTTGTAAATAATGATGAAGGTAAGGAGTTAAATGGAGAATATATTAATGTTGGGGATGAAGTAGTTAATAATTTGAAAGAAAATAAATCTATAGGATGGGTATTTAAGGATGAATGGCAAGCTAATGATGGGTTAAATAGAGGAGAGTATTATGCATTAATAGAAATACCGGAAAATTTTACTGAAGGATTAATAAGTATAACTACAACATCACCAAGAAAACCACAAATTATATATAAGGCAAATGAAAAAGCAAATGCTATTGCTACAAAAATAACAGATGTTGCTAAGGAAAGTGTTGTTAGAGAAATAAAAACAAATTTCGTAGATACAGTTAATAAAACAGCAATAAAAGCGATAAAAGAATTAGCTGAAAACTTACAGATAAATAAATCACAAATATTAAGTTTAAAAGAAACTATGGTTTCAACAACAATAGATTTAGATAATGTTTCTCAATATATGACCAATGCAGCAGAGGAGTCCAAGAATTTTCAAGATTATTTAAAAAAAATACAAAATGATTTACCTAAAATAACAGATGAAATAAGTAATTTGCAAAATGTTATTGAAGTTACAAAAAACATAACTGAATATACTAATAATATGATTAATTTAACAGCTAATAATATGGACACAGATATAATAAAGATACAAACTACTAATAATGATATAAAAAGTTTAATAAGTAAAATTGAGCAGGATATTAAAAATAATAATAATGAAGATATGTTAAAGTATTTAAATAAAATTACTAATTTAAATAATAAGGTAAGAGCTTTCTTAGAAGAAGATATCAAGTTATTACAAACTATTTATAATTTTACTAATAGTGATATAATTCTAGCACAAATTAATTTTTTAATAGCTATTGAAAATGAAATAATAAATAGAGGAGATATTGTAGAAGATTTAATTATAGCTATAGAAAGTGGTGAAACAACTGAAAATATTATTATGCTTTTAGATATGGTATCAGAATCAGCAAATAATATATCTAATTATTTAACTGAAGCTTCTAACTACTATTACTCATGGGTTGTATCAGTATGTAATAACCTTACAGACAGTTTAAGCTTTAAATTAGACAGTGTTGATAATGTTTTAGAGAGCACAAAAGTTATAGTTCCAGAGCTTAAAGCAATATCTAATTTTATGATTAGTACTAATAGCTTATCCATTAAGGAAATTAATGAATTAAATAGTAAGCTGATTTCTTTAAATGATAAATTAAAAAGTTTAAATGATGAAACTAAGGGATTTACTAGTGAAAGTATAGATGAAATGATTGGCTTTATATTTAATAATCCAGATGATATAGCATCTTTTATTTCTTCACCTATACATTTGGAGGAAGAGGAAATTTATGATAGTGGAATATTTGGAGTTGGACTTACACCTTTTTATTCAGTATTAGCAATTTGGATTGGTGCATTATTAGCTTGTTGCTTATTATCTGTAGTTTGTGATGAAAAGATAAAGATAGAATTAAAAGCCAATATATTTCAAGATCATTTTGGAAAGTTATTACTCTTTTTGACTATTTCCTTAATTCAATCATTTATTATAGTTGCTGGAGATATATATATTCTTGGTGTTAAACCAGAAAATATGAAAATATTATTTTTATTTACTATAATAACCTCTATAACATTTACTACTATTATATTTACATTAGTTTCTATGTTTGGAAATGTGGGAAAAGCGATAACAGTAATAATGATGGTATTCCAGATAGCAGGGGCAGGAGGTATATATCCGATACAAACTAATCCTGAAATATTTGGAGTATTAGAGCCATTATGGCCATTTACTTATGCAATAAAGGGATTTAGGGAAGGAATATCAGGGGCTTTAAAGACACATGTTAAGTCATATGTATTAGCATTATTAGGATTTATATGTATATTTTTAGTTTTATCACTAGTTAAAAAGCCATTTCATAAGTTATCTAGTAAAATGGACCATAAGTTTAGAGAGAGTGGAATGTAATAATAAATAATAAAATACTTAATTTACAATATGTTCATAAAATTGAAGATAAAAATCATATCATGTATAATTATTCCTGGTAATAATAACATAGGAGGAATAATAATGTTAAGTAACTTTTTAGAAATAGCAATACCAGAAATTATTCATTTACTTGAGGCTATGGGAGTAATTATAATTTTTATAGGAGCTATTAAAGCATTTTGGAAGTATTTTTGTAACTTAATCAATAAGACAAACTATCCAATAAAGATTCAATTTGCAGAAGCATTAACTTTAGCTTTAGAATTTAAAATGGGGGCAGAGATATTAAAGACAGTGATAGTAAGATCGTTAGATGAAATGTATATATTAGCAGCTATAATTTTACTAAGGGCAATATTAGCCTTTGTAATTCATTGGGAAATAAAGGCTGAAGGGCACGTAAAAAAAGCTTAATAGTAAAATATTGAAAGTATTAACTAAGAAATGAGGAATTAGTAATGGCAAATAGTAAGAAACGTAAGAATAATACAAATAAGAAAACTAATAATAAAAAGGTTGTTAAAGAAGAAAAGAATATAAAAGTAAGTGGACCATTTATGAGTTTTATGACTAAAAAATGGGTGAGAGTAACTTTACATGTTATTACAGCAGCAATATGGATATTCTTCTTATCAGACTTTTTTACATTCAAACAATTAGGTACATTCCCTAATCCAATATTATCAATTTTAGCATTAGTTACATTAGTTTTAGAGGGAGCTGTTTCTAAAGCATTAAAAAGTAAATAAGTTTAGAAATTGTTAGATTTTAATAGTTAAAGAGAGTCAAAGTATTACGAAAGTTATATTTTGACTCTCTTTAATTATTTATTATTATTACGATATTTTTGAGGAGAAATTCCATTATATTTGCGAAATATTCTACAGTAATAACTAGTATCTTGGAAACCACAAGAATAAGCAATTTCTGAAATAGTTTTATTACTATTAATTAATAATTGTATACTTTGATTTATTCTAAAACTAAGCAGATATTGAAAAGGAGTCATTTTTAATGTTTTATTAAAAATTCTATTACAACTACTTTTACTAATATTTGCTGAATTTGCAATATCTAATAAGGTAATTGTTTCAGAATAATGCTCTTTAATATATAACATAATTTTCATTATGCTATAATTTTCGCTATTATTAGAGTTAATGGATTTATCACAAATGTAAGGTATGTTTTCAATAATGTCTATAAATACAGACTGTAGATAATGTTTAATTTGAAATTCACGGGATATATTTTGTGAACTTGCAGCATTATTTAATTTATGAATATTTAATAGACAGTTTTTTTCCCAAGTTATACTACTATGAAATATATAATAAGGGAAATTACTATTATGTATTATAGGAAGTATATATTTTGTTGATATTAAGCTTTCCATAGATTCACAAATTAGTTCAGGGGCAAATGCATAGCTATAGTAAATAGGCTTTTCATTTTTTAATGGTTTGACCTGATGAAGAGATTTTGAGTTAATAAAAATAGCTTCTCCTGGGTTTAGTATAAAAGTATCAGAACCTACAGAAAATTCAAGGTGACCAGATTCAACGTAAGTTAGTTCGAAGTCATTATGCCAATGCCAAGAAACTATTCCTCTATCTAATGATAGTGTAAGACGACATGAAATTAGTATTGGATAATCTTTAGTTCCGTGTTCAGTTAATTGTTTTAAGGTATGATCAGTTTCAATAAGTGATTTCTCCATAAATAGTCTCCTATAAAATATATAATATGAGAATATAATTATATAAAAAGAAGTTATATTCCTATAAAATTAAGTTAGAATGTTAATATAATTATATTAACATTTTGATTGTTTTTAGAAAATAAAAATATAATAATTAAGTGAAGAATTAGTTTGAAAGTGAGAGGATATTTATATGAATAACATAGAAAGAAGAGATTTAGAATTACCGTATATTTCTGATGAGATGGTATTTGAGGAGCAAAAAGTTACGAGAAAATTAATGCAAGCCTTTAATAATGCAGATCGTTCAGATTTTGATACCATTACTAAGATGGCAAAAGAATTACTAGGTAAAACGGGAAATGGAGTATTTATAAATCCACCATTTTTCTGTGATTATGGAAAGCATATTGAAGTAGGAGACAACTTTTTTGCTAATTATAATTGTACAATTATTGATGTAGCAAAAGTTAAGATAGGGAATAATGTAATGTTAGCTCCTAATGTTGCAATTTATACTGCAGGTCATCCTATTCATCCAGATTCAAGAAATTCAGCTTATGAATATGGGATTGGAATAACTATTGGCAATAATGTATGGATAGGTGGAAATGTTGTAATAACACCAGGAGTAACTATTGGGGATAATGTGGTTATTGGAGCTGGAAGTGTTGTTACACGTGATATCCCCGATAATGTAGTAGCAGCAGGAAATCCTTGCAGAGTAATTAAGGAAATTACTGAAGCTGATAGAAAATATTATTATAAAGATAGGGTGTTTGATGAAGAGGTTTGGGCTAATATAAATAATAAAAAATAATATAGTAAACTATAAGGCTAGCTTTATTTATTTGCATGAATTTAATTAAATAATGTTATAATTAATAATAAATGTTATAAAAGGTGATGATATTTTGAGAATAGGTAGTTCAGAATTAACAAGAAATATAGATAATTATTGTATAAATGAATTAAAGATTCCTTCAATAGTTCTTATGGAAAATGCAGCAATAAAGGTTGTTAAAAATATAGATTTTGAAAAGTTTAAATCATTTACCATAGTTTGTGGAACTGGAAATAATGGCGGAGATGGTCTTGCTGTAGCACGTCAGCTTTTTAGTATGAATATGCAGATTGATGTATTCATAGTTGGTAATCACTCTATGAGTAAAGATTGTAATGTAAATTATGATATATTAAAAAATATGGGGATAAATATTAATCATATTATTAAAAGTGAAGATATAAAGGCATTAAATGAAACTTTATGTAAAAATGATATGACTATTGATGCAATTTTTGGTATAGGATTAACTCGAAGGGTTGAAGGAATATATGAAGAAGTTATTAATATTATAAATGAAAAAAGTAAATCTATACTTGCAATAGATATACCTTCAGGAATGAAATGTGATAGTTGGGGGATTTTAGGAGTTGCAGTTGAAGCAGATATTACTATTTCATTTGAAACTTATAAAAAAGGATTTTTAGATTATGAAGGTGAGCAATATACAGGAAGTATAATAGTAGAAAAAATTGGGGTACCAGGTTATGTTGTTGATAAATTTCATTCTAAAGAATATTTAATTGAAATAGATTATATAAAAAGTATTATAAAAAAGAGAAAGAAATACGAACATAAAGGGGATTTTGGAAGAATAACTATTATGGCAGGAGCTGAAAGTTTTACAGGTGCAGCATATATTTCAACACAGGCAGCAGTAAGGAGTGGCGGTGGTCTTATTACACTTTGTACTAAGAAGTGTATATTAGATATTTTAAAAAGTAAATTAGTAGAAGCTATGACTATGTCATATGAAGATGATAGATTTGAAACTGTTATATTAAATAGTGATAGTATTGCAATGGGACCAGGTATGGGAAATGATGAATTTACTTTTAAACAGGTAATTAAAATTCTTTCTATGGAAGGATGTCCAGTAGTTCTTGATGCCGATGCCTTAAATGTACTTAAAGAAAATTTAGACTTATTAAAGAATAGTAAGAGAAAAATTATAATAACACCTCATATGGGAGAAATGTCTACGCTTACAGGTATTCCTATTAATGAATTAGTTGATAATAGAATAGCTATTGCAGTTGATTTTGCTAAGAAGTATGGGGTTATTGTATTGTTGAAGGGATATAATACTATAATAACTGATGGGAAAGAAGTTTATGTAAACCCAACTGGAAATAGTAAAATGGCATCTGGTGGAATGGGAGATGCACTTACAGGAATTATTGCTTCTTTTATAGGACAAGGATATGAACCTTTTAAAGCTGTAATATTAGGAGCATTTCTTCATGGTTATTGTGGAGATGTGTTATCAAAGGATATGTTTTGTGTTAATGCTTCTCATGTTATTGAAAACCTAACATATGCACTTGAAACTATATTAAATTAAAAAAAGTTTGGGGAATAGAATTAATTTCTAATTTATTATTAAATAATACTAATTAAAATAGTACGTATTAGCTATTTGATACGCAGCAAAAAGGTTAAGCATCGCTTGACCTTTTTTGATATTAGCTTGTGAATAATAATACAAAATAAAGAATGTTATTTATAATGGAAAAATATTAGTTTTTAGGCTAATATAAACTACAGAAATAATAAAAGAGGATATGTATAGAAAATTATTTAATAGGGTAAATGATTATAAGTGAAAGGTTAAAAAGTATGGATAATATAAAACTTAAAGAAGATATTAATCATGGGACAGTTAGATTTCCGTTAGCATGTTATAAATGGAAGAGGAATGGTACATTTCTTGTTAATTTTCATTGGCACGATGAAATGGAGCTAGTATATTTTAAAAAAGGAAAGTTTACTGTACATATTAATATGATGAAGTATGAAATAGAAGCTCCTGCCTTTATGTTTATTACATCTGGAGATACTCATTATATTATAGGGGAAGAGGTATGCGAAGAAAGTGCTTTAGTATTTGATTTAAAGATGCTTAGTTTTGAGTATTTTGATGGAATTCAATATGAAATTATTAGACCGTTAATTGAGCAGAAAATATATTTTCCACCATTAATTAATAATGATGATTCTATATGGAATGAGTTGGTAAATATATATAACAAAATAATAAAAGAAGCAGATAAGGAGGGTTTAACTAGATTTATTAGAGTTAAATCATATTTATATGAATTAATTGCACTTTTATATGAAAATAATAAGTTTAATTATTTAGAGAAGAAAGATAAAGCTAATGATTATAAGATAGATAATGTAAAGAAAGTTCTAAGGTATATCCATGATAATTATAAGCAAAAGATATATTTAGATGATATGTCCAAGCTACTTGGAATGAATACTCAATATTTTTGCAGGTATTTTAAGAAATTAGTTGGGAAGACACCTACAGAATATATAAATGATGTACGGATAGAAAAAGCTAAAGAGCTTTTGGCTGAAAGTGATGATAAGATTATAGATATTGCCATAGCTTGTGGATATGACAATATAGGATATTTTATTAAACGTTTTGAAGAGCAAAAGCATATGAGTCCTTCTCAATATAGAAAACAAATAAAAAGTCAAAATAGTGTAATGTTTTGTCAAAATTAAATAAGAAAACCTCTTTCTATGTATTTATAATGAAATTAATAAATGTGAAAGGGGTTTTTTATTATGGAAAAGAAATGGTGGCACAATAAAGTGGCATATCAAATATATCCAAAAAGTTTTTATGACACAAATGGAGATGGAATTGGAGATATTAGAGGTATTATAAATAAATTAGATTATTTAAAGAATTTAGGAATAGATATTATATGGATATCACCTATGTATAAATCACCTTTTGTAGATCAAGGTTATGATATATCTGATTATTATAGTATTGCAGAAGAATTTGGTACTATGGAAGAGTTTGATGAACTTTTAGTAGAGGCAAAAAAAAGAGATATGTATATATTAATGGATTTAGTAATAAATCACTGCTCAGATAAACATGAATGGTTCCAAAGGGCATTAGCAGATCCAGATGGAGAATATGCAGATTACTTCTATTTTAGAGAAGGGAAGGATGGAAATCCACCTAGTAATTATCGTTCTTATTTTGGGGGTAGCGTATGGGAGAAGATACCTGGTACTGAAAAGTATTATTTACATTTCTTTGCCAAGGAGCAACCAGATTTAAATTGGGAGAATCCAAAGGTTCGTGAAGAATTATATAAAATGATTAATTGGTGGCTAGATAAGGGACTAGCAGGCTTCCGTATTGATGCTATTATAAATATTAAAAAGGTTTTAGATTTTCCTAATTATGAAGCAGATGGAGATGATGGGCTTGTTCATGTTACTAAAATGGTAGAAGAAGCAGAAGGTGTAGGAGAGTTTCTTGAAGAATTAAAGCATGAAACCTTTGAAAAATATAATGCACTTACTGTTGGAGAAGTATTTAATATTACAAATGAAGAGTTAAAAGAATTTATAGGAGATAATGGACATTTTTCTACTATGTTTGATTTTGCAGCAACTTCACTAAAGTTTGATGAAGCAGCTTGGAGTATTGAAAAGGGAATGGATTTTTATAAGTGGAGAGATGCATTATTTAAATCTCAAATTGATACAGAAAAGATTGGATTTAAAGCTAATATTATAGAAAATCATGATGAACCAAGAGGTGCATCAACATACTTGCCAGAATATGCTCAAAATGAAGATGGTATAAAAATGATTGCAACAACTAGTGTTTTATTAAGAGGTCTTCCATTTATTTATCAAGGTCAAGAAATTGGTATGAGAAATTGTATGATGGAAAGTATTGATAAATATGATGATATTTCAACAATTAATTCTTATAATGAAGGAATAAAGAGTGGCATGAGTGAAAAAGAAGCTCTTTATATGTGTTATAGAATTAGCAGAGATAATGCAAGAACTCCAATGCAATGGAACTCTAGTAAAAATGCAGGATTTACAGATGGTAAACCATGGCTTAAAGTAAATCCAAATTATACAGATATAAATGTTGAAAATCAATTAGAAAATGAAAATTCAGTTTTAAGATACTATCAAAAGCTTATAGCTTTAAGAAAGTCTGAAGAATATAGTGATATTTTTACTAATGGACATTTTGAACCTGCTTATTTAGAAGAGCATAAAGTATTTGCTTATTATAGAAAGCTATATAATAAAAAGATATTAGTAGTTGCAAACTTTGGAGAAGCAGAAGTTTCATTAAACTTAGAGGAACACGGTGAAGTTATTTTATCTAACATGGATAAGGTAGGAGAAGTTGAAAATAAATTAGTAGTAAAATCTTGTGAAGTATATGTTATACATTTTTAAGAATATTTATTGGATATATATAGTAAAGTGGTACAAGTGTTAAATAAAAAAATATAAGGGGAATTATAAATGTTAACAATTTTATTAGTAATAATTTATATAGCTTTTATTAGCTTAGGGCTACCAGATGCTATATTAGGTTCTGCGTGGCCTATGATTCATCAAAACTTAAATGTTCCAATTTCTTATGCAGGAATTGCAACGATGATTATTTCTGGAGGAACTATAGTTTCAAGCTTTTTTAGTGGAAAGGTTATAAGAAAGTTTGGGACAGGTAAAGTAACAACATTTAGTGTATTTTTAACTGCAGCAGGTTTAATTGGTATTTATTTTGCACCAAGCTTTTTATGGATTTGTTTATTAGGAGTTCCATTAGGAATAGGTACAGGAGCAGTAGATTCTGCATTAAATAACTTTGTAGCACTTCATTATAAAGCAAAGCATATGAATTGGCTTCATTGTTTCTGGGGAATAGGTGCTACATCTGGACCATTTATAATGTCATTTTACTTATTAAAAGAAAATGGATGGAGAATGGGATATGCAACTATAGGAACAGTTCAAGCTATATTAGTTATTTGTTTATTTTTATCATTACCATTATGGAAAAAGTTTGAGGTAAGTAATGAGGCGGATGAAGAAGCTCATAGTGATGTTAAGGTATCCACACTAATAAAGCTACCTGGTGCAAAACCAGCTCTTATTTCCTTTTTCTGTTACTGTGCAATTGAATTAACAACAGGATTATGGGCAAGTTCTCTTTTAGTTACTAACAATGGTTTATCTGCAGAATCAGCAGCAAAATGGGTATCTCTATATTATTTAGGTATTACAGTTGGAAGATTTTTATCAGGCTTCATTGCTATGAAATTAAATAATAAACAAATGATTAGAATAGGACAAGTTATATGTATTATGGGGGCTACATTATTAATTATGCCAATACATAATAATCTTCAATTGGCAGGATTAATATTAATAGGTTTGGGATGTGCTCCAATATATCCTGCAATGCTTCATGAAACTCCAAATAGATTTGGAAAAGAATTATCACAAGGTATAATGGGAATTCAAATGGCTACAGCCTATGTAGGAAGTACTTTAGTACCACCATTATTTGGAGCATTATCAAGAGTAACTGGATTTGGTATATTACCATATTTCTTATTAATATTACTTGTAATAATGTTAGTTTCATCTGAGATAGTTAGTAAGATATGTGAAAAAGTAAAAGTTGTATAAGTGTAAGAAGAGTGAAATAAAAGGTGTTAAAGTTTTACAAAATGGGTGTTTTATATTTGATTTAAAACCATAATATGGTATAATAAAGGAAAATATGCTGAAAGGGGAATGTAAGTTATGATACCAGCTAATTGCTAATATAAATTAAATTTTAATTTTATATTGATTTTATAATGAGTAAAAAATGACCTAAATTATAGGTTTCATTGTCATGCTCTTTATGGAATAAGGCATTTAGAAGGTAACTTACTTTACTGAATATAGGCATTATAGTTTTTAGATATAAGTTTAAATAAATAATATATTAATTGTATATTAGTAAATTATTATGAATTAATGTAACTAAAGGTTTTACATTCTTTTATAATGTTTTTTTGAGGAATATAATTAATTGGGGAACCATAAATATTTAGAGCTTATAGGTTAATAATGTGATTTCAGACTGTAGGAAGAGTGAATCTTCTTACAGTTTTTTGTTTTTTATTGATTTGTGCCTTTCTATTTAGAGTTTTACTAAAAAAGAAAGAAGGGATATTTATGTTTGAATTATCGTTAGTTAATGTGAAAAAATATATGGAAGCAACACTTATTCTTAAGAATATTAATTTTCAAGTGTATTCAGGAGAAAGAGTTGGTATTGTTGGAGTTAATGGAAGTGGGAAGAGTACCATTTTAAAGTTAATTGCAGGAATATTACCAATGGATTATTGTGTTGGATATCCAGGGGCTACTAGTCCTGGATATGATGAAGGATTTCTAAATAAACCAAGTGGAGCTACTTGCGCATATTTAGAACAAATTCCACAATATGAAGATGGAATAAAGGTTATTGATGTTTTAAAGATGGCATTTGATGAGGTTTATAAGATAGAAGAAAAAATGCACAAATTAGAAGAAAATATGAAGGTACTACAAGGCGAAGAACTAGAGAGAACATTAAAACAATATAGTAATTTACTTCAAAATTATGAGGTTAAAGGAGGGTATAGTACTGAAGAAAAATTAGCAAAGATATGTACAGGATTAAAGTTTACAGAAAGCTTTTTGGATAAGGAATTTAATTTATTAAGTGGTGGTGAAAAAACTACAGTTATATTAGGAAAGTTGTTAATGGATAATCCTGATATTTTATTATTAGATGAACCAACAAATCATTTAGATATGGATTCTATTGAATGGCTTGAAGGATATTTAAATAGTTATGATGGGATTGTAATTATAGTATCTCATGATAGATACTTTTTAGATAATGTAGTAAGTAAAATTATAGAAATTGAAGATATGGAAAGCGTAACTTATAAGGGGAATTACTCAAGTTATGTTAAGCAAAAAGAAGAAAAGCTACTTGAACAAATGCATAACTATAAGGAGCAGCAAAAAGAAATTAAAAGTATGGAAAATACAATAAAAGAGCTTAGAGATTGGGCAATGAGAGCTGATAACAGTAAATTCTTTAAGAGAGCTGCTAGTATGGGAAAAAGGCTTGAAAAAATGAAAAATAGTGAAGATTCACAAAAGCCAAAGGTTGAAAATAATACTATGAAGCTAAATTTTAAAAATAGTGGAAGATCAGGAGAAGAAACTATAAAAGCTGAAGGGGTATGCAAAAATTATATTGATAAGGAAATTTTTAATGAAGGTAATTTATTAATTAATTTTAAAGAAAGAGTTGCTTTAATTGGACCTAATGGAAGTGGAAAAACAACATTTTTAAGGATGTTATTAGGAGAAGAATACCCAGATAAAGGTGTAGTGCAATTAGGAGCAAATGTAAAGGTAGGTTATTTACCACAAGTGATTAATTTTATGAATGAAGATCATACTGTGCTTCAAGCTTTTAGAGATGATATTTCAATATTAGAAGGGCAAGCAAGGCAGTATTTATCTAAGTTTATGTTCTTTGGTAACAGTGTATTTAAAAAGGTTAAAGCTTTATCTGGTGGAGAAAGAATAAGATTGAAACTTTCAATGCTTTTATATCAAGATGTTAATTTATTAATATTAGATGAACCAACTAACCATCTTGATATAGACTCTATTGAAACCTTTGAAGAAGCGTTAGAAGATTTTAAAGGAACTATTTTCTTTATATCACATGATAGATATTTTATTAATAAGATTGCTGAAAGAGTAATTGCTATTGAAGATTATAAATTTAAAAGTTATCTTGGGAATTATGATTATTATAAGGAAATACAAGATAGATTAAAACTAGAAAAAGAGAATAGTACTGTACAAAAAGAGAAGGTTATAAAAAAAGAAAATAAGAAAAAAGAAATAGATGAAGTAAAAAAGAGAGAAAGTGAAATAAAGAAGATTGAAACTAGGATTCAAAAGATTGAAAAGGAACTTGAAGATGTTGAAGCAGCTATGGCTAATGCAGAGTTAAATTATGAAGAATTTAATAAATTGTTTTTAAGAAAAGAAGAATTAAATGAAGAATTAGAGTGTGTTATGGAAGAATGGATGAATATTAGCATATAGAAGTAAGGAGGTAAAGGGTATGAAGAGTAGACTAATATTAGTAGAGGGTATACCAGGGGCAGGTAAAACTACAACTGCAAGAAAAATAAAAGAAAACTTAATAGAACAGGGTAAAGAGGTAATTCTTTATGAAGAAGGCGTATCACATCCAGCAGATATGGCTTGGAATGCATATTTAAAAGAAGAGGAATATAATGAGTTTATTAAGAGGTGTTCTGAATTGTGGGAAGTATCAAAAAAGAGTATAAGTAAAGAAGAATTAATTTATAGAATTCAAAATCAAGCTAGAATAGAAGATAGTAATGTGATTTTGGCTTATACTAGAATAGATTTTCCGGAAGAGATTTATTGGAGTTTAATAGATGATGTTGCCTCAAAGGAAATATGTGATGGAAGAAAAAGTTTAGATGAGTTTAGAGGAATACATTTAAAAAGATGGAGTAGGTTCGCTAAGGAAGCTTTATTAAATGATACTATTTATATTTTTGAATGTGCATTTCTTCAAAATCACATATTTGAGTTATTAGGTGTATATGAAAAAAGTGATGAGGAGATATATTTATATCTTAGAAACTTACTAGAAACAGTAAAAGCTTTGGAGCCATATATAGTTTATATTGATCCATCAAGTGTAGAAGATATAATAATTCAGGCTGCAAATGAGAGAAAATCACCTGATGTTTCAAGGGCAGATTGGATTGATGAAATTGCAGAGTGGGTTAGTAATATCAATTTTGGTAAGAGTCATAAATTGAAGGGAATAGAAGGTGTAATTTCTTTTTGTAGGGAAAGACTTAGGTTAGATAAATTAATGATAAAAAAGTTAGATGTTCCAGTAACTATAATTAAAAGATAGTATTAAAGAAGCGTAGGTGAATTTGTGTAAAACACAAATCTATCTACGCTTCTTAGTATAATTTAAAGTGAATTAACAATAGTTTCTAATTTTTCAGATAACTCTTTTGCAAGAATAAAATTATTATCTCTTAAAGCTAATTCAATTTTTGTTTCAACTTCTTTTTTCTTTTGTTCAAGTTTTAAATAATCTTTATTAAAATGATTCATATAAATCATATCTCTAAAATGTTGAATATTGATTTTTCTAATTTTTTTATCTTCAACAAGTAAAACATAATCCATACAATTTGATATAGTATAGTAATCATGAGAAATCATTAAAATAGCACCTTTATAATTTTTAATAGCTTTTTCTAAGGCTATTTGTGAATATGTATCTAAATGGCTTGTTGGCTCATCAAGAAGTAAAAGGTCTGCTCCAACTTCAGAAATTTTAGCTAATTGAAGTATATTTTTTTCACCGCCAGATAAAGTTCCTATTTTTTGATTAAGTAATTCTTCATCAAAATTATATAGTTCTAAATATGATTTAATATTATCATAAGTTTTAAAACCAATATCAAAGAACTCTTCAAGTATAGTATTAGAATAATTTAATGTTTGACCTTGAAGTTGAGAGAAATAACCAACTTTAAGATTACTATCTATTTCAATAGAAGGATTATTATTTTTTAATATTTCTTGGAATAGTGTAGTTTTACCTGTACCATTTGCTCCAACAATAGCTACTTTATCAGTAGAATTAATTTCAAAGCTAACATTTTCTAAAAGTACATCATCAAAAGCAACACTATAGTCAGTAACTTTTAAAGTAGTTTTTTCTTCTATTTCATTAGCTGTAGTAAACATTATAGTAGGTTGTTTAATATCTACAAATGGAGCTTTAATTCTACGCTTTTCTAATCTTTCTTGGAATTTAACTCTAGCTCTTAAAGTTTTTCCTCTAAATTGTTCTTTATTTTCACTTGCTAGTTCTCTTAATCTATCTATTAATATTTCATTTCTTTCAATTTCTTCAGTATCAGCAGCTGCAAGTTCTTGCAATTCAATTTTAGTTTGAAGTAATGAGAAGTTATATTCAACATAACCACCATCAAATTCTTGTAATTCCATATTTTCAAGGTGAATAATTTTATTGAAACAATGATTTAATAAATATCTATTATGAGTAATAACTAACATTGTTCCTTTATGTGAATTAATTAAGTCTTTAAGAGCCTTAAGATTTTTAAAGTCTAAAAATACATCTGGTTCGTCCATAATAAGTAAATCAGGACTAGTTAACATTGATTTAATTACTTGAATAAGCTTAAATTCTCCACCACTAAGTTCAGAGATAAGTAAGTCTTTAGATTTAATTAATTCTATAAGATTTAATTTTTTATCAATAATATTTTCAAAATCATCACCATTAATTGATTCAAAGGCATCTAAAGCTTCTTGATATTTTTCAAGTAATGTTTCAATATCAGAAGATGTTTCCATTTCAGTACATATAGCTGCTATTTCATTTTGTAATTTAATAAAATCTTCTGCTAGATATTCAAAAACTGTAATGTCTTTTGTTTTATCTACTTCTTGGAATTGACGTACATAGCCCATTCTACAATTTGGTGCTATTTCTAATAGACCATCATACATATATTTTTCAGAATCCATAATTATATCTATAAGTGTACTTTTACCAGTACCATTTGATCCTATAAATGCACAATGGTGACCTTCTTCTAATGTAAAGGAAATATCATTGTATAAATTTTTTTGTGGAAATGAGTAGGATAATTTATCAATTTTTATCATGTCAGTACCTCTCTTTATCAGTAAAAAAGAGCCTATAAAAATAAGCTCCTCAATATTATTATTTTATCAATTTAAACTCTCTAGTTGATTTTCTTTAGTAAAAATTTATTGATTTTAATATTGATAGAATAACACCTTTTTTGACTAAGTTCAATGATTTCATATAAGTAAAAAAATGAGAATTTACAATAGTATATATTCCTTATTGTAAATTCTCACTTTCCATTAATATTTAAGATTATAAATTTTCAATATCTTTAACTAGTTGTTCTACATCTTCATGTTTTGTTGCCCAACAGGTACAGAAACGAACTGCACTATGGTTATCGTCTATTTTTTCCCAGAATGAGAAAGAATATTTTTCTTGTAGTATTCTAATTTTATCATTTGGAATAATAGGGAATTGTTGATTCGTTGATGAATCAATAAAGAAAGAATATCCCTTATTCATAAATGCATTTTTAATTTTCATTGCAAGTTTATTTGCATGAACTGAAATTTCATAATAAAGATTATCCTCAAATAAAGCTAAAAATTGAAGCCCAAGAAGTCTTCCTTTAGCAAGAAGTCCACCATTTTGTTTTATGTAATATCTAAAATCGTTTTTTAGTTTAGGATTAGTTATAACAATAGCCTCACCAAATAATGCACCTACTTTAGTACCTCCAATATAAAAAACATCACATAATCTAGCAATGTCAGATAAAGTTAAATCAGTACCTTCTGCAGTAAGTCCATATCCAAGTCTAGCCCCATCTAAGAATAAAGGTAGACCTAAAGCTTTACATGTTGTGCTTAATTCTTCTAATTCATTTTTTGTATAAAGTGTTCCAACTTCTGTTGGATGTGAAATATAAACCATTCCAGGTTGAACAAGATGCTCAGGACTACTATCGCTAAAATGTTCATCATATGCATCTTTTACTTGAGTTGCTGTGATTTTACCATTATCACTATGTAGAGATAAAACTTTATGTCCAGAGCTTTCTATTGCACCGGTCTCGTGTACATTTATATGTCCAGTATTTGCAGATAAAACGCCTTGATATGGACGAAGGATAGAGTCAATAACTGTTTTATTAGTTTGAGTTCCACCAACTAGAAAGTGAATATCAGCATCTTGTGAATCACATTTTTCTCTAATAATAGAGCGTGCTTTTTCACAGTATACATCTTTTCCATAGCCAGGTGCTTGTACAAAATTTGTTTCTAATAAAAGTTCTAAAATTTTAGGGTGAGCACCTTCCAAATAATCGCATTCAAATCTTATCATAGGTATATCCTCCTTAGTGTGTATATATAATGTATAATTATACTTATTATACTATACATGAATTGATAGTTATTGTATATAGAGTAGATTGGTAATAGTTATAAAATGTCAGTGTTTAAATGATATTTATAGTGAGAAACCAGTATATAAATTAAAGTTTTATTAGTTTTTATATATAAAATTTCATGATTTAAGTAGTTGGATTTGAAATAATAAATGTATATAAATTTATATACATTGCATATTGATTTAGACTTAACAGTAGAATTTTTTAAATATGTTATAATTAATAAAGATTAAGACGTATAGATAGAGTATATGAATTTAAATATATATCGGGAATGAAAAAATCCTTGTAATAGAGATATATTGGAAATTTGTTTCAAAAGGAGGAGAGGTATATAAAAAAGACAATAACTATATTTATGATTTTAGTGTCTATAGGAATTATAATATTAACAGGCGTATCATGGAAAAGATTTGATCATATTATTTATGCAATATTATTTATACTTTTAATAGATTGTATTCAACTAACAAAAAATATAATTAAAGTAAATTATAAGGTAATAACAGTAGTGGAGATTATACTAGTAATTATTAGCATGTTTATAGGATATACATATACAGCATTATTATTAACAGCATTATTATTTGATTTATTTGAAGATAAGCTTATGCCATATATTAATATGGTAATATCAATATCCATTTTATTTATTACTAGTTTAGAATATATTAGTATTAAAGAGTTAACAATAATTAGCATAATTATTGTTATTACGAATTTGTATTTATGCGAAATTAAAGATAAATTTGTTAGAGAAGAAAAGTATAAGAAGTTAAATAAAGATAGCAGTAATAGTAAAATAGTTATGGAAAAAAAGATTGATGAGTTAGAAAAGTACTTAGATCAAAATAATATTATAACGGTTCTAAAGGAGCGTAATTTTATAGCACAAAAGCTACATGATCATTTAGGTCATAGGATAACAAGCTCTATTATGCAATTAGAAGTAACTAAAGAAATGATAGGAAAGGAAGATGAAATTGCAAAGAAGTCATTAGAAACATCTATGACTAATTTAAGACAGGGAATGGAAGAAATACGTGAGTTCTTGAGGCAAGTGAAACCAGGACAATCAGTTATAGGAATTGAGACAATAAAGGAGCTTGTATTAAAATTTCAATATGTAAGTGGAATAGAAACAGCTTTTTTATGTGAGGGCGATACTTCCACTATTAAGTTGATAGATCTTAGGATTATGGAAGAAAACATTAAAGAAACATTAACTAATGCGGCGAAGTATTCAAATGCAACTAAGATAACTGTAGCTATATTAGTATTTAATATGTTTTATAGAGTTGAAATAAGAGATAATGGTAATGGATTTGAAAAATTATCAAAGGGATTAGGACTAAGAGGAATAGAAGAAAGATTAGAAGAGATTAATGGCAGAGTTGAATATTATAACGATAATGGTTTTGTTGTAAATATGATTATAAATAAGAGGAGAAAAAATGAGCATTAAAGTATTGATATGTGATGATGATAGTTTAATAAGAGAAAGCTTAAAGGTATTATTACCATTAAAAGGTGATATTGAGATTACTGCGGTAGCTGAAGATGGACAAGCGGCTATAAATATATGCATGAAAGAAAAAATAGATGTAGCACTTTTAGATATTAGAATGCCGAAATTGTCTGGAGTTGAAGCAGTAAAAGAAATTGTGAACAAAACAGATACTAAATGTTTGATTTTAACTACTTTTGACGAAGAAGATTATATTAATGAAGCAATGGAATATGGGGCTAAAGGATATATCTTAAAAAATAGTACTCCAGATCAAATTGCTCAAAGTATTACTTCAGTTTATAGTAACACTATTGTAATGAATGAAAATGTATTAAATAAATTTCAAGGTAAAGCAAGTGGTCCACAGTTTACTAAATATGATTTTACAGATAGGGAAAAGGATATTATTATTGCAATAAGCGAAGGGCTTAGTAATAAAGAAATAAGTAAAAAGCTATTTATTTCTGAAGGAACTATTAGAAATTATATAACTATGATATTAGATAAAACAGATTTAGATCATAGAACAGCCATTGCTGTTAATTATTTAAAGGGAAATTTATAAATTGATTTTTAGACAACAGATAAATATGACAAATGTAATATATAGAAGGTGATATTCTTCAGTAGGGGGATATTACCTTTTTTTATATAATAAAAGTATAAAGAAAATGGAGGTTTAGGTGTATGAAAATGCTTGAAATAAAAAAGATATCTAAAGAATATGGGGATATGATAGCAGTAAATGATATTGATTTAGAAGTAAATAAAGGAGAAATTTTTGGAATACTTGGTCCTAATGGAGCTGGTAAAAGCACACTTATTGGAATGATATGCGGCCTAATAAAAAGAACTTCAGGGCAAATAATTTATGAAGAAAAGGAAACTAAAACAAGAAAGTTTAAAGAAAATATAGGAATAGTACCGCAGGATTTTGCTCTTTATTGGGATTTAACAGCTGAAGAAAATATTGAATTTTTCTGTTCATTATATGGTTTTAGAGGAGCAGATTTAAAAGCACGAGTTAACAAGGTTTTAGATTTTGTTGGTTTAACTGATGTTAGAAGTAAAAAAGCATCAGAATTTTCAGGAGGAATGAAAAGAAGATTAAATATTGCTTGTGCTATAGCACATTCTCCAAAATTAATAATTATGGATGAACCAACTGTAGGAATTGATCCACAATCAAGAAATCATATCTTAAAATCTGTATTAAGGTTAAGAGATGAGGGGGCAACTGTAATATATACGTCTCACTATATGCAAGAAGTAGATGAAATTTGTGATAGGATTGCAATAGTTGATAAAGGAAATGTAATTGCAGAAGGGACAAGTGAAGAGCTTAAAAATTTAATAGGAAATAAGAGAATTTTTAATATAAAGGTTAAAGAAAAAATAAATGGATTTGAAGACAAATTATTAGAAATAACAGGTATAGAAAAAGTAGTTAATAGTGAAAATGAGTATAAAATATCGACAATAAAAAATAGTAATTTACTTACTAAAATAATAGAAACTACATTAAGCTTAGGCGGCGAAATTAGTAATATTGAAAATTCAGAGCCAACTTTAGAAAATGTATTCTTAGCATTAACAGGTAAAAAACTTAGAGATTAGGAGGGGGTGAGACTATGTTTTTAGTAATGCTAAAAAAAGAGCTAAAAATGTTCTTTAGGTCAAAAGGAAATATAATGATGCTATTTCTTTTTCCAATAATATTAATAACTACTTTAAGTTTAAGTTTAAAAAATATGATGAGCACAGAAGTAGAGATATTTGGAGACAAGGATAAAGATTCAATAGTTTACTATACAATAAGTGAGGATTCAAAATATAAAGATGGATTTTTTGCATTTATGGAAGGAATTAAAAAAGAAATTAATATAGATTTTAAAGAAGTTAATGACTTAGAAGAAGTTAAAGATAAAGTAGATAAAAGGAAGGCTATTGCTTATATAGATTTAAAAAAAGATAAATTTGACATATATACTTCTAAAAGTGGTGACACTATGAAATCTAAAGTTTTTAAAAGTATGTTGGAATCATTATTTAATCAATATGCTACTTATGAAACCATAGGAGTTTTAAGTCCACAAAGCTTTAGTAATTTAGTTGAAAATGCTTATGATGAATATGTAGTTAGTGAAGATGTTGGTGGTAAAAGAACTGTAACTGCTGCTGAATATTATACTTTTGCAGAGCTAGCATTAATTATTTTAAATGGGGCAGCAGTAATTGGTGAGTTGGTATATAAAGAAAGACAATTAAACACAATTAATAGAATAAAAATGTCAAAGGCTACTGAAAGAACAATGATACTTTCTAAGGTTGCTTTAGGAACTATAATTAGTATTTTACAAATAATATTAGTTTATATTTATACAAGCTTAATATTAAAGGTTAATTGGGGAGAAAACACATTGAAATTTATATTGTTATTTGTGGTATTTGGATTATTTTCATCAATGTTTGGAGCTATTATAGGTATAACTTGCAAAACTGATACTGCAGTTTCTGGAATATTAAATGGTGCAACTTTTGCAATTTGTGCATTAGGGGGATGTTATACTACAAGAGCAATGATTACTACAGTTCCTGTGCTTAATAAGTTAATGTATTTAAGTCCAATTTACTGGATTAATACAGCTACAAGTTCAATGATATGCGGATTAAAATCTAATTTATATTTAGTAGCAATAATTATTCCAATTGTATTATCAATTTTACTGTTAATTTTATATAGCATAGTTATGAAGAAGAGAGGTGCAACAATAGATGTTTAGAATAATAAAAAATACATTAAAAATATTACTTAAGAGAAAAAGCTTTTTATTTATAACTTTTATTTTACCTGCTATTTTAATATTTTTCTTTACATCATTTGGTGAATCAATGGGCTCAATAAATATTGGTATTTATAATAAAGATAATGGTGAGTTTGGTAAAGCTATAGAAGAAAAATTAGGTAATATGAGTGGAGCCAATATTAGCTTTGTAGATAGTGAGGAAGAGTATACTAGTAATCTGATTTTTGAGGAATGTTCAGTAGTTGTAATAATAGATAAGAATTTTACTGAAGATATTTTAAATGGAAAAGAAAATATAATAAAAGTAAAATCAATAAGTGCTGGAGAAGCTGCTCCTATAGTAACAGCATATTTAGAAGGTGAAGTTTCTTCTTTAGCAATGATATGTAACAATGTAGATGTTGAAAAAGATGGTATAGATAAAGTTTTAGACACTTTTAACAATTCTAAACCAGAATATAATATTATAAGTGAAGTTAATAAAAGTAAAGATCCATATAATTCTATGGGGATGGTTTTATATATTATATTTATTACAGCTGCTATGAGTTGTGGGTTTATATTAGAAGATGAAAGACAAAATACTAAGGAAAGAATATTATTAAGCAAAGTAAGTGAAAGGCAATATTATGGAGCACAATTAATAGTGTATTTTTTAGTAAGCTGTATACCAGCAATAGAGTATTATATTATTTGCAAAGTAGCTAATTTTGATTTTGGATTTAAATATGACTTTATTGTAGTGTTATTAATGTTAATTTTAGTATTAATGGCTATTTCTTTAGGTTTATTCTTATCATCCATAATAAAAAATAAAATGATATTTACTCTTGTAATGACTACATTTACTATACCTGTATTTATGCTAAGTGGATCATATTGGCCTTTTGAAATGATGAGTGAAGGAATGCAAAAGCTAGGAAATGCCTTGCCAATAAGATGGCTTTATATAATATTTGAAAAGCTAATGGCAAATGAAGGCTTTATAAGTATAGTGCCATTAATAGCATGTCTATTATTATTAACATTAGTGTTGTTCTTATTAAGTGTTTTCTGTACTAAAAATAAAATTATATTAGTGAGGGAATTGAAATAAAGTTAATATTCAAAAATATTAAAGTGTGTTCTATATTTTATAGGAGACGCTTTAATTTTATAATGATATGTATGTAAGTGGTATAATATATTTATAAAGAAGAGTTATATAATCTATTTAATTTTGAGGAATATGGGGGTAATTAAAGTGGAAAGACGAGCAATAATAGATATTGGATCAAATTCTTTAAGGTTAATAATTTATGAAATAAATGACGGCTCAATATTTAAAATAATTAATGAATCAAAAAAAACTATTAGATTAGGTAGTTACTTAACAGAAGATAATTATTTGATTGATGAAGGAACAGATATAGCTCTTGATGTATTAAGTAATTTTAAGATTATTTGTGAAAATTATAAAGTTATAGATAATTATGTAGTTGCAACAGAGGCTGTTAGAAGAGCAACTAATGGAGAAGAGGTATGTAATAAAATTAAAAGAGAGCTTGGATATTCAGTAAATATTTTATCAGGTAAAGAAGAGGCTAGATATGGATATTTAGCAATTAAAAATTCTATGATAGAAAAGAATGCTATATTATTAGATTTAGGTGGCTCAAGTATGGAAATTACTCTTATGGAAAATGGAGAGTTAAAGGATAGTATAAGCTTATCATTAGGATGTATTCCTCTTACTAATATGTTTAATAATATTGAGACAGAGGAGAAAAATATAGAACTTAATTCATTTATCAATAATAAACTTGAAGAGATACCTTGGATTAAGAAAAATAATAAAATGAATGTAATAGGTATTGGTGGCATTGCAAAGCATATAGGAAGAGTATCTAAAGGTGATGAAAATTATCCAAAGCAATTGCTTCATAGCTATAGTATGACAAAAGCTGAAATTTCACAAATATATGATGAATTTTTAAAACTATCAATTAATGAAAGATATAATTTAAAGGGCTTATCAAGAAATAGAGCAGATATATTTGCAGCACCACTTGGAGCTATTTTAACAATAATACAATATTTAAATTCAGAAAAGTATATTATAAGTGCAGTAGGACTTAGGGAAGGTATAATTTACGAAAGCTTACTTTCATAAATATTATTTTTATCATGTAGCATTACTATTTACAATTATGAGTATTATTGCTATTGTATTTAGTAGTATATTTATTAAATTTTTAAGTGAGAATAATAAAACTAGCTATGTATAGATTTTACGCATAGCTAGTTTTTAATGTTAAATTTAAAGATAAATTATATTTATTGTATCATTTCTAAAATTTCCTCTTCAGGAGTTGAAGAATCACAACGAACTTGAATATCTCCATTTTTACCAACAATAAATCCAGGAACAGTTACAATATTATATTTTTCTCTAAAAGAATTAATATAATTATCTGAACTATTAGAACTATCTATATAATAAATAGTTGTATTAATTTCATTAACTAAGTCGCTTAGCTTTTTAGCAAATTTACGGCAGTATGGACATGTTTCTCTACCTATATAAACAATGGCTAAATTTTCATTAGATAGTAGTTTATCTGCTTCTTCAGAAAGAATATTTTCAAATAGTTCTACATTTTCTTTATATGAATTTTCTTCAAACATAAAAAAACCTCCTAGTTTTTTTAGACTATCATATCAAAATTAATATTCCCAATCAACCTTGAAATATAATATTACAATAATTATTTAATAAATAAGGGGAGTTTGAAAATTAATATCTCTACTACTTATTTATAGTATAAGGTTATTAAATTGGTTAAAGGTTAATTATATAAAAGTATGAATTAATAATGCATTTTGAATATTAACTCTAAATAAATGATTGTTTAAAGAAGACTCACAAATAGTTTCAACTTTCTTTAGTCTATATTTTATAGTATTTCTATGGGTAGATAATTCTTCAGAAGTTTTAATAATATTACAATTGTTATTAAGATAAACTTCAACTGTTTTTAGAAGCTCGCCTTTATGCTTTTTATCATAATCAATTAATCCACCTAACACTTGATTAGAAAATTCCTTTAGAAGATCTTTTCTATCTAATTCAAAGAATAAAGAAAGTATACCGAGTTCTTCATAATAAAGTATATTATTTGATTTGTTTAGTTTAGCTGCTATTTCCATACATTTTGAAGCTTCTTTAAAACTTTTTTGAATATTTGAAGCACTGTTATAGGTTTTACCAATACCTATAGTAATTGATAGCTGTTGAATTTTTTTTGTGACATCTAAAATAAAGGAATTAAAAATGCTATTTAAGATATTAGTACCTTTATTAGAGGAAAAAAGTCCTATTATGTTATTTCCATAAGATGAAATAATAATATTCATATCATTACTTTCAAATAAAGAGGTAAGATAAGAAGTAAATTCATTTATTTCAAATTCATTTAAGGATATTTTATTAAGTTTAGAATTAATATTATCATGAAAGCGAATTAAAAAAACAGTTTGAGGATTTTCTAAATTATAATTTAAATTATCAGCTTTTAATAAAAGCTCCTCTTTTGAATATTCTTTTCCAAAAACAATATTAGCAACAAAGTTTTCATTATTTTTATTCATATTGCTTGTTACAATTGCATGACCTAATTCCTCAAAAATATTTACAAGAGGAGTACTCCAGGGAATTATAAAAATAGGAAAATTATTTTTATTGCAAAGATTTAGTAATTGCTTAGGAATTGATTTAATATAATTATCACCTACTAGTAACAAAGCTCCACTTAGTTTTAAATTAATTGCTAAATTTATTAAAGCTGATAGATTAAAATCATTTCTTTCAATAACAGCACCACTAACTATAAGAAGCTCGCCACCTTTAACCCAGTTAGATAAATCAAGACTTTCCGCTTTATATGCCCAGCGGATTATGTTATTAAGACCATTATTGCCACAAATTAATTTAATATTAAATAAAGATGGTAGAGTGAATAAATCTTTACATTGAAACATTAGTAAGCCTCCTAGTACAAATTTTATATTAATTATTGCTTTTATTTTATAATGTATTTATAAATATTTCTATGGTACTTAATGATAAAAAATAATATCATTTTTGTAATAAATGAACAAAAATAGTGATAAGTTTGACTATGTTACTTAATTTAATTATCATATAAATTATAAAGAAAGAACAATTTGGTTCTAAGTGATTTATTCGCTTAGAGCCTTTTTCATTTAATCAATTAAAAAGTAAAAACAAAAAGTGGAGATTAAAAATATACGGAAGGTAGATAAGAAGAGCAATGAGTTATTTTATGAATGATATGACATGGAGTGAATTTGATAAAAGTAAGGATAAGGTTATTATTTTACCTATAGGTGCAACAGAGCAACATGCAATGCATCTTCCATTATGTACAGATAGCAAAATAGCAGAAGGATTTGCATTAAGTTTAGCAAAAGAGATTGATGGAGTAATTATGCCAACTTTAAGCTATGGGTACAAATCAAAACCTTTAAGTGGGGGTGGCCCTTTATTTCCAGGAACTATAGATTTAAATGGAGAAACAGTAATAAGACTTGTTTATGATATTTTAATGGAAATAGTCAAAGATGGATTTACAAAGATTTTTATTATGAATGCTCACTATGAAAACGAAGCATTTGTAGTAGAAGCAATGGATTTAGTAAATAGAGATACTAATGGTAAAGCTACAATGGTTGCTTCAAATTGGTGGGATCCACTACCAAAGAAAGCTATTGATGAAATATTTAATGAAGTACCATTTCCAGGATGGGCTTTCGAACATGCTGCAGTTACAGAAACATCATTAATGATGTATTTTGCACCAGAATTAGTTAAGTTCGAAAGAAATGTTGAAGTTGAAGAAACAGAAGCTCTTCCGTACTTTAGATATCCATTATATAAGGATGATGTACCAGAAACAGGAGCTTTAGCTAGTGCAAAATCATCATCAAGTGAAAAGGGTAAAGTAATAGTAGATAATGTTATTCCAGAGTTAATTAAGATATGTAAAAGAGAGTTTAAATAAAATTCTTATGAAAATTTGATTTTAAGGGGGATATTTATGAATTGTGTATATAAAAATGTTAGATTAAAGGGTAAAAAAGATTTAATTGATATATTAGTAGAAGATGGTGTATTTAAAAAAATAGGCAATAATATTCAAGGTGATAAAGAAGTTGATTTAAAAGGAAATTTAGTACTTCCACCTTATGTTGATCCACATATTCATTTAGATTATGTTTTTACAGCAAGGAAAGATGGGGCATTAAATGGAACAGGAACATTATTTGAAGGGATTCAAAGATGGAGTGAAACAAAATCAGATTTAACAATAGAAGAAATAAAAGAAAGAGCAAGGCTTGGAATAAAGAAGGAAATGTTAAATGGTGTTCAGTTTATAAGAACTCATGCAGATGTAACAGATCCATCATTAACATCTCTTAAAGCATTATTAGAGTTAAGAGAAGAGCTTAAAGATATAGTTACTATACAAGTTGTAGCATTTCCACAAGAAGGTATGTACGCATATAAAGGTGGAGATTTATTAGTAGAAGAGGCATTAAAAATGGGGGCTGATTGTGTAGGAGCTATTCCACATTTTGAGTTCGCAAGAGAGTTTGGAGAAAAATCAATACACAAAACTGTAGAGCTTGCATTAAAGTATAATAAATTAATAGATGTTCATTGTGATGAAACAGATGATGATCAATCAAGATTTTTAGAGCTTTTAGCAGCTTTAGCATATATGAATGATATTGGGCACTTAACAACTGCTAGCCATACCTGTTCTTTTGGTTCAGTAAATAATGCTTATGCTTTTAAGCTTATGAAGTTATTAAAACAATCTAAAGTAAACTTCATAGCTTGCCCAACAGAAAATATTTATCTGCAAGGAAGACAAGATACTTATCCAAAGCGTAGAGGATTAACAAGAGTAAAGGAATTAAATGATGCAAATATTAATGTTTGTTTTGCTCAAGACTCAATGTCAGATCCATGGTATCCTTTAGGTAATGGAAATATGATGATGATTTTAGATCATGGAATTCATATAGCTCAAATGATGTCTTTTGAAGAAATAGATAATGCTTTAGATTTAATAACAACTAATGGTGCAATAACAATGAATATTCAAGATCAATATGGAATAGAAGAAGGAAAGCCTGCTAATTTTATAGTTTTAAATGCAAAATCAGAATTTGAAGCAGTATGTGAAAGGGCAGGAGTATTAGCATCTATAAGAAATGGAAAAACTTTATTTTGGAAAGAACCACAGGTAGTTAAAACTGAGGTTGAAATATTAAAATAAATATGATGTATGGACTATAATTTAAATTATAGTATGAATAAAGTGGGAGCTTCAATATTTTGAGGCTCCTCTTTTATTTAATTTTACACCTTTTAATTGTTTATTATTATAAAAATATAAGGTGAATATATTTTAAAAAAGATTTCATAATAAGCTTAAAATTTAAAAAGTAGGTATTGTTAATTTAAGACAAAAGAGTATTATGTTACAATTAAGTTGAGAGATGATAAGTAAGGTTGAAGAGGTATAGAAATTAAGGGGATAATAGAAAGAGGAGAGAGTTTTTATGAATAAACCAAATATTATATTTTATTTTTCGGATCAACAAAGGTGGGATACTATAGGTGCTTATGGACAAGAACTAGATATAACACCTAATTTAGATAAATTAGCAGAAGATGGAGTATTGTTTGAAGAAGCTTATACAGCTCAACCGGTATGTGGACCTTGTAGGGCAATATTCCAAACAGGAAAATATCCAACTCAAATTGGATGTTTCAGAAATAATATAGAGTTACCAAGGAATATAAAGACCTTGGCTGATTATTTTAATGAAGCAAATTATGATACTGCATATATTGGTAAATGGCATTTAGCAAGTAATGGTGGATTTGAAGAAACACCTAAAGTGGATTATACAACAGTGGCGGTGCCATTAGATAGAAGAGGAGGATATAATGGTTTCTGGAGAGCTTCAGATGTTTTAGAATTTACTTCTCATGGATATGATGGTTATGTTTTTGATGAAAATATGAATAAATGTGAATTTAAAGGGTACCGTGTAGATTGTATAACTGATTATGCTTTAGAATTTTTAGATGGATATAAAGGTGAAAAGCCTTTCTTTATGACAATATCTCATATTGAACCACATCATCAAAATGATAGAGATAGATATGAAGGACCAGATGGTTCTAAAGAAATATACAATAATTGTAAATTACCAGGTGATTTAGAAGCTTTAGGTGGAAATGCAAGAGAAGAATATCCAGATTACTTAGGTTGCTGTAAGAGCTTAGATGATAATTTAGGGAGATTAGTAGATAAGTTAAAAGATATGGGAATATATGAAAATACTATAATAGTATATGCTTCCGATCATGGTTCTCATTTCAAAACAAGAAATACAGATGAAAATTTAAATGGACATGATGATTATAAGCGTTCATGTCATTCAGGTTGTTTACATGTACCTCTAATAATATCAGGACCAGGATTTAGAGGTGGAAATAGGGTTAAAGATTTAGTAAGTACAGTAAGTCTTCCAAAAACATTCTTATCAATGGCAGGAGTAAATGTTGGAGAAGATATGGCTGGAGAAGATTTAAAAAGTGTAGCAAATGGACAAACTGAAAATCGTGTAAATGAAGTATTTGCACAAATAAGCGAAAGTCGTGTAGGTAGATGTATTCGTACAGAAGATTATCTGTATAGTGTTTACGCACCAAATAAAAATGGTTGGGAGTTTTCAGGAAGTGACCTATATGAAGAAGACTTTTTATATGATTTGAAAAATGATCCATATGAACTAAATAATCTAGTAAGAGATGAAAGTTACAAGGATATACGTGCAAAATTAGCAGAAAGTTTATGCAGGCATATGATAGAAGCCGGAGAAGAAGCCCCGAAAATAGTACCGGCAAAAGAACATGTTGAAAATTAGATAACATAGTATAAAAATTTGAATTTATGGGAGTATAAAGGGGAGAGTTTTATGGCAAAACAATTTATATTTATAATGACAGACACCCAAAGAAAAGATATGGTTGGCTGTTATGGTAATAAAGATATGAAGACACCTAATCTTGATAAATTAAGTGAAGAAGGGATCTTATTTGAAAATGCTTATACAGCTCAACCAGTTTGCGGACCAGCAAGAGCAGCATTGTTTACAGGATTATATCCTCATTCAAGTGGAGCGTGGACAAACTGTGTGGGTATAGATAAAACGGTTAAGACTATAGGAAAAAGAATTAAAGATTCCGGAATTGCAAATGGGTATATAGGAAAATGGCACTTAGATGGAGGAGATTATTTTGGAGAGGGAAAATGTCCTGAAGAATGGAATCCAGATTATTGGTATGATATGAAAAATTATTTAGATGAATTAACAGAAGAGGAAAGAGTTAAATCAAGAATTCCTAGTACAATTTATGAAGGGGAAGGATATAAGGTGGATTTTACTTTTGCTCATAGATGTTCTAACAGAGCTATAGAGTTTTTAGAAGAAAATAAAGATAAAGATTTTTTATTAGTTGTATCATATGATGAACCACATCATCCCTTTATTTGTCCAAAAGAGTATGCTGAATTATATGAGGATTATGAATTCCCTAAAAGTGAGAATATATATGACACTTTAGAGAATAAGCCAGAACATCATAAAGTATGGGCAAAGGATCAGAGTGAAGTAGATAGAGAAAAACTTCAAATTAAAGTGCCTGTATATTTTGGAAGTAATACATTTGTAGATTATGAGATAGGAAGAATTTTAGATGCCTATAGAAACTATGCGCCAGATGCTTTAGTATGCTATACATCAGACCATGGTGATCATTTACATTCACATCAATTAGATAATAAGGGGCCATCAATGTATCAAGAAATAGTTAACATACCATTTATAATGTCTGGAAAGTCTATTAAGGATAAAAACACACTTTATAAACATCCTATTTCTCATATTGACTTAGCACCAACTATTCTAGATTTCTTTGGAATAGAGAAATATAAGATGATGCCTGGTAAGTCATTAATGCCATTAACGGAAGACGTATCAGTTAAAATAAATGATAAAGTATTCTTAGAGTTCGGAAGGTATGAAGTGGACCATGATGGTTTTGGAGGATTCCAGCCTATTAGATGTGTATTTGATGGAAGATATAAATTAGTAATTAATTTATTAACTTCAGATGAGTTATATGATTTAGAAAAAGATCCTGCTGAAATGAATAATTTAATATTAGATGATAGTATGAAAGAGATTCGTGATTCTCTTCATAATGATATTTTACAATGGATGAATGAAACTAGAGATCCATTTAGAGGATATTATTGGGAACAAAGGCCTTGGAGAAAGGATGCTAGAGAAGCAACTTGGGCTTATACTGGAGTAACAAGACAGAGAGAAGAAGATTATGATGAAAATCGTCAGTTAGATTATGCAACAGGACTTACTATGGTAGATGCTACAAGAGAAAAATAAATAATATAAAGTAGTTAAGGGCATATAAAAGAGTAAATTTAAAAATCAAATGAGAGGTATATGCAGATGAAAAAAAATATAAGTTTAATGATAAAGCCATCATCCAGCAAGTGCAACTTAAGATGTAAATACTGTTTTTATAATTCTATTGCAGATGCACGTGATGTTAGAGATTATGGATTTATGAGTAAGGAAACATTAAGAGAAGTAATAAAAAAAGTTGATGAATATTGTAGCGGTGGAAGCTGTACAATAGGCTTTCAAGGTGGAGAATCTCTTTTAGTTGGGCTAGATTATTATAAAGAATTAGTAAGGTGTACTAGCGAAACTAAGAATAAAACTAAATTTAATTATCATATTCAGACTAATGGAACTCTTATAAATGATGAAATAGCACAATTTTTTAAGGAAAATAACTTTTTAGTAGGTATTTCACTTGATGGTAATAAGGATATTCATAATTTAAATAGAGTTGATTCGTTAAAGAGAGATACTTTCAATGATGTAATGAGGGGTATTAATTTTTTAAAGAAGTATGATGTTGATTTTAATATTCTTACAGTTGTAACATCTGTTATGAGCAAGAAGATTGATAGTACTTATAAATTTTTTAAGAAAAATAATTTTAAGTATTTACAGTTTATACCTTGTTTAGATCCATTAGAAAATGATAATGGGACAAGTAGTTATTCATTAACACCACAAGAGTATTCACAGTTTTTATGTAAACTATTTAATCTTTGGTATAAGGATGCTATGGAAGGTAATTATGTAAGCATAAGATATTTTGATAATATACTATCATTACTTTTAGGTAGAGAATATGAATCCTGTGATATGAGGGGAGTATGTTCATGTCAACATATTATTGAAAGTGATGGGTCTATGTATCCATGTGATTTTTATACTTATGAAAAATATGCAATAGGAAATATATTAGAAGAAAGTTTTGATGATATCCACAAAAAAGAAATTACTATAAACTTTATTAAGGAATCTTTAAATAAAAGTCCAAAGTGTAATTTATGCAGGTTTAAAAATATATGTAGAGGTGGATGTAGAAGAAATAGAGAAAATAATAAGGAAAATAGCAATTATTATTGTGAAGCATATTATGAATTTTTCTCAAAAAATTTAGATAAGTTTTATGATGTAGTTAAAAATTTAAGATTTTAAAAGGAAAAGGGAGCTTCAACGTTTTTGAGGCTCCTAATATTTTTCAGTTTAAGCTCCTTTATAAATATATAATAATTTATTTTATACACAAAAGTATTATGTAGAGAATATTAATGTATTGTAAATCATTAAAAATACAAGGATTAATATTGTGATGGAGGAAAAAGTTCATGGATAAGCAGAAGTTAGTACAGGTTGGATTTGCAGCACAACAGGCAGAGCCTAATGATAGAGAAGTATGTGATATGATTGATAAAGCTATTTATCAGGTATTAGGTAATGCTGGATTAAATTCAATTATAAAAAAAGGGGACAAGGTTGTAATAAAGGTAAATGTACTTGGTAGCGATATAGGGGCATATGGTGATAAAGGTAGAGGATGCAATACAGATGCAAGAATTACAAGGTATGTAGCTGAAAAGATAAGAGAAATAATAGGTACAGAAGGTACTGCAGACTTGAAGGTTATTGATACTGTTTTTTACCCAGAAGCAAATCCATCATCTAAGTACAACTCAAAAAGCTTTTATTGGGCAAGACTTGAGAGAACAGGAGATAATTCAGTAGATGAAGGGGATGTGTGTTATGACTCAAATGCTGATGGTTATCTTGATGGAACTTCTGTGGCTAAATTAGTAAATCTAGAGGATCCTAATTTACATCGCAAGACTTATAGTGTAAAGGTTAAAGATTCAAATGATATTATAGTTAGTTTTCCTTGTTTCTTAAGAACAAAGGAGGAAGCAGAAAAGTCAGGTTTATATCCAGATGAATATTGTGATATATTTATTGGACTTCCGATATTTAAGAGTCATGGATTAGCTGGAATGACAGGTGCAATTAAGCTACATTATGGGATAAGGCATGGAAATTATATAGATGGTGACAGTGGGAGATTAGGACATAATGGATTATATATTGATGAGACTGGAGTTCATAATAAGGAAGGTCTTTATCAATATTTATGTGCTCAGCATTTAATTAGAAGTTATGATTTTGTTATTATGGATTGTTTAACTGGAAATAGACAAGGTCCTTTAAATAATACAGGGCATATAGGTGAAAATTATTTTTCTGATAGCCCAGTAGATTATATTGTAACAAATGCAATAATGGCATCAAAGGATAGTGTAGCAATAGATACTGTTGAGGCTGTATTAGGAGGGTATGATCCAAGGTCAATAGGCTTATTGGAGAAAGCTTATGAAAATGGTTTAGGAACAATGGATCCAAGTTATATTAGAGTTGGAGAGAGTAATGATTTTTTTAAGCACAGGCAATATTTATGTAATATTTACAAAGATGGTAGATATCCATTTCCTGATGGTTTTGGAGGAGCAAGAGTAGCTAATAGACAAAATTTGGGATATGAAGTCAATTGTATTGGAGCAAAAAAGATTAGCGAGAGTAAATATGTTATAGGGTATAAAATCAATAGAGTAAACAGCAAAGGTACACCTATAGTAAGAGCTGAATTAAGGATAAATGGTAGTCTTATAGATTACAAGGTAATTAAATCAGGGGAAGATTTTATAAGTGATACAAATATGTTTATTTTAGATATAGAAAAGTATACTTATCCTAAGGGATATATAATTGATATTGCTGTAATAATATATGACAGGCTTTTTAATTCTAAGGAGTCTAATGAATATTTATTAAAAGTATAATTGTTTTAAGGTCGTTAGCTTAGGTTAATTATTATATATAGAAGTATCATTAAATAAAATATACTTCTCCTTCATGAGTAATATACTATGAATACAAAAAGGAGAAGTATAATAAATATAAATTATTTAAAATATTTTAATACCACGAATTATTCTACACCATATAGAATAAAACACCACATCAGAATTTCCAATTATAAAAGTATTACCTTCATGATATATCTTTCCATTGCCTAAAGGAGAGATACTCCATCCAGCAAAACTAAATCCATTTTTAGCTAATGAATATGGATTATCTAATACAGTTACAGTACCACCTTCAAAATAATAATTATTATCAATAGGAACGGAACCTGAAGTATTGCCATTACCATTATAAGTTACAGTATAAGTAGGAAGAGCTTTCCACATAGCATATAAAGCAACATTATTAATACCCATTGGAAAAGTATTACCAGGAAGATAATTAGTACCAGTACCTAAAGGAGAGGTGTTCCAACCGATAAATGTATAACCAGTTTTGGCAAGGTTATTAATATTACCTAAAACAGTAACAGGATTACCGGTAAGGTAATGATTATTATCAATAGGAGCGGAACCAGAAGTATTGCCATTACCATTATAAGTTACAGTATAAGTAGGAAGAGCTTTCCACATAGCATATAAAGCAACATTATTAATACCCATTGGAAAAGTATTACCAGGAAGATAATTAGTACCAGTACCTAAAGGAGAGGTGTTCCAACCGATAAATGTATAACCAGTTTTGGCAAGGTTATTAATATTACCTAAAACAGTAACA
>NZ_JADPEL010000010.1:0-12869 GCF_015667795.1 Clostridium sp. D53t1_180928_C8 | reverse complement strand
TACCTAAAGGAGAGGTGTTCCAACCGATAAATGTATAACCAGTTTTGGCAAGGTTATTAATATTACCTAAAACAGTAACAATATCACCAGTAAGATAATGATTATTATCAATAGGAACAGAACCAGAAGTATTACCATTACCATGATAATTAACAGAGTAAAGTAGTTCAGTAGGTTGGGATTTAAGAATAGTACCTAATTCTCCTGCAGAAATAAATTTAGTTGTATCAAATGCAACTCCTGATAATTGATTTGGAGTATTAGATGATTTAGGACTCCAAGTTTGTCCATTATCTTTAGATATAATAATGGTACCATTATACCCAACAACAACAAATGTGTTATTAGCAAAGGTAACTTTATATAGAATGGTAGAAGTACCAGATGATCTGTGAATCCAACTATCTCCATAGTTGGTTGAAGTAAGAATAGCACCATCATATCCAACGGCAACAAAAGTATTATTACCAAATGCAATTCCATTTAGGTGGCTTGGGGTTCCAGAAATCTTAGGAATCCAAGTTGAACCATTATCTATAGAAGCTAAAATAGTACCAGAGTATCCAACGACAATAAAGGTATTATTACCAAAAGCAACGTCACTTAGGCGATTTATAGTATTAGAAGTTTTAGTAATCCAGGTATTACCATTAGTAGTTGAAGTAATGATAGTACCACTGTCTCCAACAGAAATAAAGGTATTATTGCCAAAGGTAATACCAAATAGCCAAGCATTACCGAAGGTTTTATTAGACCAAGTAACGCCATTATCTGTTGATATAACAATAACACCCCAACTTGCAACAGTAATGAAAGTATTATTACCGAAAGCAATTGAATTAAATCCATTACCTACAAATGATGTTCTTGGAGTCCAATTTTGACCAAAATCATTTGAAGTAAGAATAAAACCATTAGAGCCACCTATAACAAGTGTATTATTTGCAAATATAATAGATGAAAGATGATTGTTATTTGAAATATCAGTGGTTTTGAGAACCCAAGTTTGTCCAGAATCTATTGAAGTAAGAATAGAAGCCCATGTTCCTATTATAATATAATTATTATTTATAAAATCAATACCATTAATACCTATTTGAGTATTAGTAGTTTTTGGAATCCATGATTGACCATTATCTGTTGAAGTAAGCATTGTTCCTGAATAGCCAGTTACAATAAATTTAATGTTATCATATAAAATATCATATAAAGGATTTAAAGTACCAGAAGTTCTTAAAATCCAAGTATGTCCAGAATCAGTGGAAGTTATAATAGTACCGCTATCTCCAACTGCTATTAGCGAGGTATTAGAAAAAGTTATTCCTCGAAGAAGATTATTAGTATTAGAAGTTGTATGAGTCCATGTAAAACCAGAGTCTACTGAAATAAGGGTAATACCAAAACGACCAACTATAACATTAGAGCTATTAGAATATGAAATTCCAAATAGAGTATAGGTAGTACCTGAAGATACAGTATTCCAGCTAGTACCTAAATCAGGAGAAATTATAATAGTACCATTGTCTCCAACTGCAATAAGATTATCATTATTATACGATAAAGTAATATCATAGAGAGTATTAGTATTACCAGAAGATAAATGATTCCAAGTAGCACCAGAATTTATGGAGGTAATTATAGTCCCCCCCTCTCCAACTGCAATAAAGGTATTATAAATAAATTTAACTTTATTAAGGTTTTGAGTTGTACCAGAAGATACAGGTGACCATGATTGACCAAAATCACCTGAAGTCCAAATTATACCTTCATTTCCAACTGCAACAAATACATTGTCTCCAGAAGCAACTGAATTAAAGGTATTGCCTTGTGGCGAAGGATTTATCCAGGACCAATTATCTAAATAAGACATTTTTTTATCGCTCCTTATATTACTGTAAAATTTTTTAGTGTAGTTTAGTAAATACTTTTAATAATATATAAATATGAATTTTTATAAAATAAGATTCAAAAAAATAGTTGTTAGGAAGAGAAGAAAAATGTAGCAAACAATTGGTTGCTGAATGTTATATTAAGATAGAATGATTGCTGATGATAATACAGTGGTGTAATAGATACCTTTTTATGATTACAATTATAAAAATATGTAACAGTAAATCATTTAATTACATAATATATAATAAATAATTAAAGGTGAGATAAAAAATAAGTTAAGTATAGGATGCCAATTATGGATAAAGCCAGTATGAGGAGAACTTTAAAATTTATTTTCAATTCAGATTGTTTAGATTTAAAAATTAATCCTAGTACAAATAATTATGGATTAAGGTTTTACACACTCTTTAATAGAATAGAAACTGTTAAAAATATGCCTAAATTAATTGTAAACCAAGGCTTAGTAGAATTAACAGCCAATATTATTACTCCAGTTATATATCCAAGTAGATTTAATAATTTAAATACTGAAACAATTATACCAATAACAAAAATAACAGCTATTGCATTAGTGGTAAAGCCAGAAAAGCTAGATAAGTTTTTAGAAAAGCTAATTAAATTAAGAATAATATTATTAGGCTAAGGAAATATTATCTTATTAATAAATAGGCTAAGGAGATAATTAGGATGTTACAAAAAATAGAGGAAATTAATTTGGTAAAATTAATGAAGGATATAAAAAATATGATTTTAGAAAATAAGATGGAATTAAAGAATGAGGATTATGAAATTAAAATAAGTAAAAGTAATAATATCACTGATTTACTTCCATTAATGAAATTGTTAGATATTATGGTGAAAGAAGAGTACTTAGTAACAGAGTTATATTTTGAAAATAAGACTGATTTTGAAAGATGTTTTAATATTAAATATGAAGATAGACTAAATTATATATTTCATAGTATAAGAATAGAAGAAATTAAGTGGGAAGGTGAAGATACTTATAATGGAACATTTATTTATCATGAAGTTTATGGAGGAAAATTAAAATTTGAATTAGCGTGTATTAAGTATTTAACTAAATTTCAAAGGCAGATAATATGGGGTTTAAGTTAATATTTAATTTTATAAGAAGTATTTATATCCTATAAATTTTCACTTTAATACTAAAAATAATATATAGTTAATCTAAAATAAAGAAGCCATACTTTATGATTTAATATAAAGTTAAGCTTCTTTATTTTAATATATAATTTTAATCTAACTAATATTAAATTATGAGATGAACTTTTATTTAAGGATAAAGCAGAAAATTAACTTTTCCACATTACACAAGGGTGAAAAAAATATATAAAAGATGAAAAAAATACAGAAAAAATCACTAAAAAATGTAAAAAATAAAAAATATAGTAAAATAAAGGTATGTTGAAAACGATTAATTGAATTGTTAATGGGGGAAACGTGAAAAATGAGTTTGTAAAACTTCACAAGATTAATATTTTGTGAGTTATGCAATAGATTAATTTTATATGGTAAATGGGGGAATAAGAAATGAGACAAAAAAGAAGAGATAGTAAGTCTATTAGAAGAGGGATGCTTGCTACAAGTTGCTTAGTTGCTATGGTAGTTTCAACTATGTTAGCACCAATAACTAATGTTAATGCTAAAGAAATAGGTAAGAGTGAAAATTTAGGAGTGGATATTTATCCTGTACCTCAAACTGTAGAGTATTTGTCAGAAGGAGGAGTGGAACTAAACAAAAATGTTAATGTAGTTGTACATGGACAACAAGAAGAAGCTACGTTAAGAAAGTTAGAGGAAATATTAAATAAAAATAACTTTAGCTATTCTTATTCAAATAATGCTATCGAAGGAAAGGCTAATTTAATTTTATCTTCAGAAAAAGAGCATTGCAATGAATGTAACTCTATAGTTGTAGCTGATGAAAGTCTAGATAAAAAAGAAGGTTATGTTCTTAAAATAAGTGATGATGAAAATAAGTATGGAACTATTACAATACAAGGTGCAGATGCTGATGGAGTTTACTATGGAATATTAACTTTAGGACAAATATTAGAACAAGGTGCTGAAGATAATAGAATAGCAGAAGTTTTAGTTTCAGATTACCCTGAAATTGCACTTAGAGGATTTATTGAAGGATTCTATGGTGTTCCATGGACTCACGAAGAAAGAATGGATTTAATGGCTGATACAAGTGAATATAAGATGAATACTTATATTTATGCACCTAAGGATGATCCATATCACAGAAGCAATTGGAAAGATTTATATCCAGAAGAGGAAGCTAAGCAAATAGCAGAGCTTGCACAAGCAGGAAAGGATAATAATTTTAATTTCTGTTGGACAATCCATCCAGGTGCTACACTAACATTTAGTGATGAGGATTTTGATGCTCTTATAAAAAAATATGAGCAATTATATGATTTAGGAGTAAGACAATTTGGTGTATTATTTGATGATACAGACGATTGGAAGAGTGGACAAAAGCAAGCAGAATGGATTAACAGAATAAATAATGAGTTTATTAAAGTAAAAGGTGATATTGCACCTATGATAGTTATTTCTGCAAGATATAATTCAGCATGGGGACCAAATTTAAGTACTTATTTTACACCATTTATGCAAACTTTAGATAAAGATATAGAAGTTATGTGGACTGGACATGCGACTATGTCAAATGTATCTAGAGATATTTTTAACTGGCCAAGAGAAAAAACAGGTGTTGATAAGGATGTTGCAGTATGGTGGAATTATCCTGTAAATGATTATTGTAGAGGAAAGCTTTTAATGGCTCCAATGCATAATTTAAGTCAAGACTTAGATAATGTAACAGGATTTTTCTCTAACCCAATGAATCAAGCAGAAGCTTCTAAGGTTGCTTTATATAGTATAGCTGATTATACATGGAATACAGATGTGTTTGATTATATGCAAAGTTGGGAAACATCTATTGAAAAATTAGTTCCAGAAGTAAGTGAAGAGTTCAAGAGATTTGCAAGCAATGTATCTTACTTAAAAGAAGATGGTGGAGCTAGTGGTGCTTTTGAATTTGATGAATCAGCATATTTAGCTGAAAGAATAACTGCTTTAAATAATGCTATTGAAAATAAAGAATCAGTTACTGCAATAGCTGAAGATTTATTAGGGGAATTTGAAACAATAATTAGTGATGCTAAAGCTATATCTGAAAATGTAAATAGCAATTTATTGGATGAAATAAAAGGATTCTTAGGAGCATATGAAGTATTAGGTGAAGCTGGGGTTGCTGCTATGAATACACTAATATTAGCAGAAGAAGGTTTAGAAAAAGAATACAAAGAGCAAGTTAAGGTTACAATTGAAAAATTAGAGCTAATGAATACATTCTTAGCTGGTAATGGAGGAACGGATGCAGCTAGAACTGTTGTAGATGTTGGAACAAAGAGACTTAAACCACTTATAAATAAGGTGGTTAACACTTATGATGGAATGATTATTCCACAATCTCAAATGACAGCTACAGCAACAAGTGAAAATATTAATCCTGATAATCCAGCTCAAGATAGACTTGCAAGTCATGCAATAGATGGAGATGATACTACTGTTTGGCATACTAAATGGGGATCACCTGGATTACCACATAGCATAACAATAAATCTTGGAGGAACTTATACAATAGATAAGTACACATATTTACCAAGACAAAGTGGTGGTTACAACGGAGTAATTACAAAATATGAATTACAAGTAAGTACAGATGGTGAAAATTTCACAACAATTGTAGAAGGTGAATGGGATATGAATTCAGCTTTAAAAATAGCTAAATTTGATCCAGTTGAAGCAACTGATATAAGACTTGTAGCAATAGAAGCAGAGGCGGATTTCGTATCAGCAGCAGAAATAAATGTATATAAAGCTGATGTTGAAGTTGTACCAGAAGAAACATTTAGAGAACATTTAAAAATTGCAGTTGAATTAGCTGAAGAGATAACTGAAGAAGATCTTTCAAAAGTTGTTCCAGCAGTAGCTAATGAATTTAAGGAAGCACTTAAAGAAGCTAAAAATATATTAACAAATGAAGGATTTACTCAGGCTGAAGTAGATGAAGCATTTGTCAGATTATCAAGCGCAATGCAAATGTTAGAATTTATTAAGGGTGATAAAACTCAATTATCTAATTTAGTAAATAAAATTGAAGGATTAAACGGAGCTGAATATATCGATAGTACTTGGAGTAAGCTACAAGTAGTTTTTGAAAAAGCAAAGGGTATTATAGCAGATGAAAATGCTTTAGAAGCAGAAGTAAGTGAGTCATATAAGGAACTTTTAAGATCATTCTTAGAATTAAGATTAAAACCAAATAAGGATAAATTACAAGATTTAATTAATAAGGCTGAGTCTTTAGATTCAAGCAAATATACTGCTGAATCTTGGAATAAATTACAAAAATATTTAGCAAATGCTAAGACTATACTTGAAAATGAAGATTCTACTAGTGAAGAAATAGAAAATGTAGAAAAAGAATTACAAGTAGCATTAGATGGATTAGTTGCAAGTGAATCTACAGGCAATGGTGGAAACTCTAGTGATGAAAATGATAAAAATGATGGAAAAGATGAGAATAATGCAGGTTCTGGAAATACAGGAACTAATAATTCATCATCTAATAATAAAGGAGATCTTCCTAAGACAGGAAATTTAGGTGGAATATCAGCATTATTTATGGGATTAACAACTTTAACAGCTGGATATTTAGGTATAAAGAAAAGAAAATAGTTAGTTTATAGAAAAAAGTATAAAAATAAAACGTAAAATAAAAATTATATTAAAGTAAAGGGAAAATTTAGATATTAATTATAAGGATACTGAAAGAAGTAAAGCTTTCAGTATCTTTTTTTATAGAGAAAATTAAATATTTAAAAAGTTTTTACATGTATTTTATCTTAACGTTAATTTTACATTAGACTTGCTATGATAAGTATGTAATCAGAAAAAAATAAGAGTTTCAAAGGAGTAAAAAGTATTAAGTGAGGAGAGACAGATGAAGGCAGTAAAGAAATATAGAGCATTATCTAAAAAAACTATATCAATTGTATTAGGAATAACTTTTTTAATAGCAGTTACAGGATACTCCATGTATAAATATAACACAGGAAACAAAGTAGCAGAAGAAATGCTAACAAGGGAAAGAGAATATGTAGTAAAAAAAGGTGATATTACGGCAGGAACTAATGGATCAGGAGCAATAAAACTTGAACAAATTACTCAGAATTTTGAAGAAGCTGTAATGATAGGTGAAGTATTTGTTAATGAGGGACAGAGTGTTAAAAAGGGAGATAAGATAGCAAGTATATCAGAAACGTTTATTAATGATAAATTAGTAGAGTTAAATTCACAATTAAAACAAGCTACTGCAGCTTTAAATTCTGCGAAAAATAATAAGCAAGCAACAGCTTTGACACAAAATAAAGAATGGCAAGATAAGGTGCAGACTTCAAAGAAGCAATATGAAAGCCAGAGAGATTCCATTATTAATAATATTAATGGTTTAAATAAAAGAGTAAATGATGTTAATAAAAAAATAGAAGTAGTAAAAAATCAAATAGAAGAATTATCTAAATCGACAGAAGAAAATGAATTGAAATTACAAGAATTAAAAGAGAATGAAACTTCGTTAATAGCAGAAAAAGCATCTATTGAATCAGAATTAAATACTGCTAACCTAAGTTTAACTTCCTTAAACAATGATAGAAATAAGGATGTAAGTTTAGAGTCAAAAGAAGCAGCTGCTAATACTGAAATAAATGCTCTTTCAAATAGTAGTTTAGATGAAGCTATTAGTAATGCACAAAAGGAAGTTGATAAGATTAATAATGAGATTTCTAAAATAAATAAACTAAAGGAAAATTCTATATTATATGCAGAAGCAGATGGTATTATTCTTGCATTGAATTGCTCTAAAGGGGCTACTACCTCATTAGATACTCCGGTTATTACAATAGGAGAAAGTGATAAGGTATTAGCTGAAATTAATGTATCTCAAAATGACATAACGAAAATAGAAGAAGGACAAGCCGCTTATATATCAGTATCTGCTTTCCAAGATGAAAAATTAAATGGTAAGGTAAAATATATAAATTTAAAACCTAATTCACAGGGAAATTCAATAACTTACTCTGTAACTGTGGAAGTTGATAAAAATGATTTAAATATATTACATGGTATGACAGTAAGTACTCAATTTATAGTAAAAGAAGTTAAAGATGTTCTTATGCTTTCAAATAAGGCGATTACATTAAAGGATGGTAAACAGATAGTTAATTTAAGGCAAGAAGATGGAACATTAAAAGAGGTAGAAATTACAACAGGTTTTTCTGATGGAAAGAATTCTGAAATAAAATCTGGGCTTTCAGAAGGTGATACTGTGGTAATTGGAGGACAATAGTATGAGATTTTCTGAAATGGTACGATTAGTATTTAAGAATCTATTAGAAAATAAATCAAAAGTTATTTTAACATCATTAGGAATTATTGCAGGAGCAGCCACTGTAGTAGCTGTAATAGCGATAGGAAAAGGTGGAGAGGAAGAAGTTAAAGCACAGTTTAGCGGATTAAGTGCAGAAACAATTTATATTAATCCAGATTATTCGAGTGGAGCTAATATTTTTGAAGGGAATTTTAAAAAGCTTACGCCAGACCACATGGACTTTATTATGAATGAGAGCACAACATTAAAGGGCATGTATCTTAGAGGTAGTTCATATAAGGAAGCTGTAATAAATAATATAAAGGAAAATATTTCAGTTACAGGGGTTACGGAAGAATATAGTAAGGTATCTAATCTTAAGGTTATCCATGGATATGATATTGATAAAATTGATGTTGAGGATAGTACAAATGTGGCTGTAATTGGTGATGGGATAGCAAACAAGTATTTTATGGGGGCTGAGGATGCAGTAGGAAAAGAAATAAACATTGAAAATAGAAGTTACAAAATAATAGGAGTATTAGAAAGAAGTGCTGATGGAATGCAGGGGGTTAGTCCAGATGATACAGTTTTTATACCTTATTCTACAGCGGAAAGTAATATTTTTGATGAGTATACAATACCTCAAATGGTAGCCTTAGCTGATAATATTAATATTGTAAAAAAAGCTATGGCTGAGATAATGGATTCATTAGAATATCTATTAGAGGATGATAATGTATATACAGCTGAGGATGCTGGAAGTCGTATAGAGGCTGCAGGTGAATCAGCTCATACAATGAATGTCTTATTAGTTTCAGTAGCTACAATAGTATTTATAGTTGGTGGAATAGGAATTATGAATGTACTATTTTTATCAGTAAAGGAGCGTACTAAGGAGATAGGTATATTGAAAGCCTTAGGAGCTAAAGAAGTAAATATTATGACATTATTTATTTTAGAAGCAGTAATAATAAGTGGTATTGGTGGGATAGCAGGATTAATTTTAAGTTATTATTTTATTCCATTTATAAAGTATTTAGGAGTACCAGTTCTACCATCTATCGAAGGAATGATTATAGCATTTCTATTTGCAATAGTAACTGGGACAATATTTGGGTTTTACCCAGCATACAAGGCATCGCAACTTAAACCAGTAGATGCATTAAATTATGAATAAATATATTAAATAAATTTATAGAAATGAAAGGATGATTTTAATTATGAAAAAATTATTAGTAGTATCGTTAACAGTTTTAGCTTTAGTAGCATTAGTAGGATGTGGTGAAAAAAAAGAAGGCATTGAAGAAAAGAAAGAGGCTTCAAATATAGAGCAGAAAGTTGAAACAACTTCACTTTTTGGAAAGGTTGAAAAAGTTGTAGGAAATGAAGTAAAGTTAAAATTAAGCGATGATAATATTTTAATGCCGGAAGATGAAGATTCAGATAAGAATTCTTTTCAGATAGATGAGAGTCAATTACAACAACTTGAAGATGGAGGAACATTAACGTTATCTGATGGAACAGTGATAACAAAGGATGAATTATCTAATGATGATGTTGCTCAAAGAGAAGGAATCCCTGCTGAAGGTAACGTGGGAGAAGGTCAATCTAATATATCTAATGAAGCTCAAGGTGCTGATAATAGCAACTCTAATATATATAGTGAATTAACATTTAATGGAGAATCTAAAGATTTAACAATTTCAGCTGGTGTAGAGATTGTAAATATGAAAACTGGGAAAACAGGAAAAATATTAGAAATTAAAGAGGGATCTATATTAAATGTTGTAGTTGATAGCAAAACAAACGCAGTTATTAGAGTTGAAATTATGGGGTAAGTATGGATAATATTATTACTCTTAAAGATATTAATAAGTATTATAAAATGGGAGAAAGTTCATTACATGTACTTAAAAATATTACTCTTTCAGTTAAATGTGGAGAATATATAGCTATTTTAGGTACTTCAGGTTCCGGAAAAACAACCTTAATGAATATTTTAGGCTGCATGGACGTAGCTGACAGTGGAGAATATACTATTAATGATGTAAATATTAATAATTGCAGTAGTGCAAAATTAGCAGAAATACGAAATGGTAACATAGGATTTATTTTTCAAAAATATCATCTAATACCACAATATAATGTACTAGAAAATGTAATTATGCCATTACTTATTAAGGGACTTTCTAGAAATGAAGCTATTAAAATTGCTGAGGAAAAAATAAAGATGGTAGGTTTATGGGAAAGGATATCTCATAAACCAAATGAATTATCTGGAGGACAACAGCAGAGAGTTGCTATTGCAAGGGCATTAGTAACTAATCCAGCTATTTTACTAGCTGATGAACCTACTGGTGCATTAGATTCAGCTACCGGTAAAGAGATTCTTGAATTATTTAAGCAATTAAATGAAATTGGAAATACGATAATAGTAATTACACATGATAATAAGGTAGCCAGAGAAAGTAAAAGAGTTGTAAGAATACAGGATGGTGTACTAACTGATAATTATAATTTATAATATAATAATATATGTGTGTATAGTATAGTAATAAAAATAGCTCCATACATTTGTCATATGGAGTTATTTTTATTTATAGGTGTTGGAGGAAGTTGTAAGTGAGGTTATTAATTGTAGAAGATGAAATAGATATATTATTAGCTTTACAAAGAGGGCTAAAGAAAGAAGGATATGCTATTGATATTTCTAGTGATGGAAATGAAGCATTAGAGCTTTTGAGTTTTAATATATATGATTTAGTTGTTCTTGATATAAATATCCCAGGTGTTGATGGATTTTCAGTATTAAGAGCATTAAGAGATAAAGATATTAATACTAGAGTAATAATTGTATCTGCAAATAGAGAAATTGAAGATAAAATAAATGGATTGGATTTAGGGGCTAATGACTATTTAGTTAAGCCTTTTGACTTTTTAGAGCTGAAAGCAAGAATAAGAGCGCTACTTAGAAGAGAGTTTGTTAGCAAACCAACAGTTATTAAAGAAGAGGGATTATGCATAAACTTATCTAATAATAAGGTTACATATAATGGAGATATAATACATTTAACATTAAAGGAGTTTTCAATTTTAAAATATTTATTACAAAATAAGGGGCGTATCGTTAGCTCTGAAGAATTAATTGAGCATGTTTGGGATGAAAGTGCAGATCCTTTTACTACAGTGATAAGAGTTCATATATATTCACTAAGGAAAAAGCTAATAGCTATTACTGGTAAAGAAAATCTTATTCAAACTATAAAAGGAGTAGGATATTTATTTGGAGGCGATAGCGATGAGTAGATTTAAGTTAACAATAAAATGGAGATTTACGTTAATGGTAGTAATAATAGTAACTATAACTAGTGCTGTTCTTATTACTGCAATTAATTATGATATAGGTAGGAGTATGCCAGAGTTAACAGAAAATATACTTTCTCAAACACAGTTTGAAATTCCAATAGAAGATTATTATGTAGGTAATGATAATAATATAAATCTATCAGGTGAAGATGCGGTTATAATAATAGAGGGAGCTATAGGGGAGACAGTATCAAATATTTATACAACGTCTATCATAGTATTTTTCATAATAATTATATTAAGTGGAATATGTACATATTTTATAGTAAATAAAGCATTAAGGCCAATTGTAAAATTAAATTCAAATATAAAAAAAATAAATGAAGATAATCTAAATTGTAATTTAGATATAGAAGGTCCACAGGATGAAATAAAGGAGCTTACTATTTCATTTAATAAGATGATTGCTAAACTTGATAATGCATTTGACTCACAAAAACGATTTAATGCTAGTGTAGCTCATGAATTAAAAACGCCGTTGGCAGTAATTAAAACAAATATAGATGTACTAAAAAGCTGTGATGATAAAAGTATTGAGGAGTATGAGGATACATTAGCTATTGTAGAAAAATCAATTTTAAGGATGAATACCATGATAGAAGCATTGCTAGATATAATTAGACAAGAGAATGCTCCTTTAAATGAAAGTATTATTATTAATGAAATAATTGAGGATGTAGTTGATGATTTAACTATAATTGCTAAGAAGAATGACATAAGTATATATGTAGAAATTGATGAAATAAAAAGTAAAATTATAGGTAATGAGATTTTGCTATATAGAGCACTTTATAATATAATAGAAAATTCAGTAAAATATAGTATGTCTAATGGGTATATAAAAATATTAGCTAAAGAAGAGAAAGATACTATTAAGATAATAATAAAAGATACAGGAATAGGTATTGATAAAAAGAAACTTGATAAAATATTTGAGCCGTTTTATAGATGTGAAGATATTAATGCTTTATCAAGTAGTGGAATGGGATTAGGTTTATCCTTAACAAAATCAGTAATAAATATGCATGGAGGAGAAATCAAAGTAGAAAGTGAGGTAAACAAAGGAACAAAGTTTATGATAATATTACCAATAAATATATAATATTAATGTATAAATTTTATAATAAAATTAAATTTATAG
>NZ_JADPEL010000109.1 GCF_015667795.1 Clostridium sp. D53t1_180928_C8 | reverse complement strand
GTACATGGACAAGATCACTTAATGACTTCAATGGCATTTACAGACTTAGCAAAAGAAATTATTGATGTTTACAAAAGGATTGATGAAAAATAATAAATTTTATTATTGAAATACAATATTAATCTAGTGATAAGGATGGAAAATATTTATGAATAAAAGAAAAATATGGTAAATAACAGCGGCTATGACTATGGTATCTTTTATAGGGATGAATACTTTTGCAAATGCACAAGTTAATAATGTAAATGATAAAAAACCTCAATATGATTTAGTGAAACTTAACAGGAATGGTGGAAATTTAATTACTGATGGTGGGTTTGAGCAAAATAGTAGTTAGAAAAAACTGGGGATGGGACATTCACAAATTATCAGGGAGCAGCAGCAACAGGAGAGTGGTGTGGATTATTACCATCAAATACTGGAAATGCTTCTGTATATCAAGTTGTAAATGTTAAACCAAATACAACATATGTTGCAAAGGCTAAGGTTTTACTTGCACAAGAAGGAGCAACAGCATTTTTAAATGTTAAAACACCAGATGTTAGCAGTTTAATTGGAAATGCTGAAAAGACTATAACTTGTACCAAGGATCAAGAATGGAAATATCAAGATGTAGAATTAGAGTTTAATACTGGGGATAATAGTCAAGTATCACTTTGTGTTATGAAATGGACAACAGATAATGAAAGTGCTACTTATAAAGGATAAGTTTATGTAGATGAAGTACAATTATTAGAAAAGAACGCTAGTGCTACTGATGATAATTATGAAATTGTATGGGCTGATGACTTTAATGAATCTCAATTAGATTCATCTAAGTGGGAATATGAATTAGGATCAATCAGAGGAATCGAACAACAACATTATGTAAATGATGAGGAAAATGTTTTCCTAAGAGATAATCAAGAAGGTGGAGAGTTAGTTCTAAAGGCTACTGATAGACCAAAGGAATTACAATATAATAATCCTCGTAATGATTCAAGAAGAGTTATTTATAATTCAGGAAGTGTTAGAACTCATGGTAAGTCAGAATTTTTATATGGACGTATTGAAATGAAGGCTAAATTACCAAAAGGACAATCAGTTTTCCCAGCGTTTTGGACATTAGGATCTGATTTTACTATTGATGGAGATATTAACAGCGAACAAGGATATGGATGGGCTCGTTGTGGTGAAATTGATATCATGGAGTTAATAGGTTCTGACGAAGGTGGATATGGAAATAAAACTGTATATCAAACAATTCATACACAAGATGGAGGAGAGGAAGGTTATCACAAATTAGGTGGTACTGCCTACACAATTCTAGAACAATTTAATGATGAATACCATATATTTGGAATGGATTGGTCAAAGGGAAAAATTGAATGGTATGTAGATGATAAAATAGTTGCTTCAGTTGATTATTCAAATGATCCAATTGCAAGTAAGTGTTTAGATAGACCACAATACATTCAAATGAACTTAGCAATGGGTGGAGCATGGCCAGGAGAAATCGCAGAAGGATTAGCAGGAACAGAATACACTATTGACTATGTTTACTATGGGCAAAATGAACAACAAAAAGCAGATGCAGAAGAATATTACAAAAATTCACCCAAAATAGAAGAATGTAATGATGTATCTATTTATGAAGGTGATACAGATGTATTATCTAATGTAGTAGTTAGTGATAATGCAGATATTGATTTCTCTATAACTGATGCACCAAAATTTGCAAGTAAGGAAGATAATGCAGGAGCTGAAGAAGGTCTTACAAGCGTAGATTTAATATGTAACGGAAAAACAGATCTTTCTAGATTAGCTAAATTACCTGCTGGTGAGTATTCTTTATACTATACTGCATTACCTAAAGACTTAAAAGTTGAGGAAATGAGTAATGGAGTAAAAATACCAAACACTACAGAACTTTATAAATTTGATAGAAAAGGTGTTAATCTTACTATTAAAGAGCGTAGTTTAGAAACAGATTTAGAAAATAGTGGTTTATCTTTAGATGGATATATAAATGAAAAATTAGAAACAATAGTATTACCAGAAGGATGGACTTGGGAAAATCCTGAGACTATCATTACTGAAGATATGGAAGAAGTAACTGTACTATTCAGCAAAAATGGATTTGAAAAAACTGAAAAAGTATCAATTAATGCTTTAGTTAAAGGTGAGGAAACACCAGATACACCAGAAAAGCCTGAAACACCAGATACACCAGAAAAGCCTGAAGGTTCAAAGCCAGAAACATCAAAACCAGATAAGGGTAATAATGGGTTAGTTCAAACTGGAGATATGAGTTCTTTAGGTGCTACTGCTGCAATGCTTATGGCATCTGGGGCAACGATTTTAGTTACAAGAAAACGTAAAGAAAAAAAATAATATATTAAAAACTTAACTCCTAATAAAATTATATATAAAATTAATCGGGAGAGTAGATGAATTTGTGTAAAACACAAATCTATCTACTCTCTTTTTGTATGATAAGTTGGTAGATTTGGAATAATATACTATAAAGATTTTTTAGGAGGTTTTTTAATGACAAGAAAAAAC
>NZ_JADPEL010000108.1 GCF_015667795.1 Clostridium sp. D53t1_180928_C8 | reverse complement strand
AATATTACTGGAAATCAAAATTTCCAGTAATATTTAATTTATAAGAAACTATATTACACAAAATTATCTACAGTCTCTTTCTAAAAGTTATTTTAATAGGTATATTTTTATTGATTGTTGTTAGCTTAGGAGTTAATAAGTTGGTTCATACAGATTATGCTACTTTAGATGATATAGATAAGAATATGTTAAAGCAACTTTCACAGATTTATGAAGTATATAATAATAAATCACAAGATATATGGAAAGAAGGTTATACATTTAACAATATTCCGCTTATATTAACACCTGTTAGTAAAGATAAAGGAGTGCTTCATACATATTCATATGCAATAGGAGTAGATAAATTCAAGAATTCCTTATTTGCTAAAAAAATTGAAGTTCCAAAAGAAATGAATCTGCCACCAATATATAGAGTATCATTTATACATCCATCATTGATTAAATTATGGTTTCCAATAAATTATGATTTTTCAGATATAGGAAAGCAACATGTTACATTGTTTAAGTATAATCCTGTTAGTGTTCAAGTAACAAATAAGGAAAGAGTATTTAAGTATTTCTTAATGCATGAAGTATTTCATGAATATAGGCAAGTACCAATATGGAAAAATGCAAATGAATTACAATCGAGTATACACGTAGAGGAAAGAAACAAGGAACAATACCAGCTTTTATTAATGGAATTTGCTATCTTAGATAAAGCATCTAGTGCAAGTAACAGAGATGAATTAATAAATATTTTAAGTGATTTTATCGCTGTAAGGGATACTCGTTATAATAAATTTAATTATATGAAACAAGAGAAATTAGTTGAAACGTTGGAAGGATGTGCTGAATATATTGAATATAAATATTCAAATTTAGTAGGAGACTCTGTTAAACCTCAACGTAAATTTTCGGATGCATTTAATACAAAAGCGTTACAAAATTTCACCAGTAAAGTGCCCTTAAATGGATTTATGGATAAAGATTTATATTATTATGTAGGCTATTTGCAAGGTGTGTTTTTAGATAAACTACAAATTAATTGGAAAGACAGAGTTGAAAATAATGAATTGATTTATGATATTCTTAGGGATGAAATACACAAACAAATAAGTGGAAATAGTAAAAGTTTAGATTCTATAAAAAATGAATATGGCTATAATAATTATGAAGAGCAAGCTCAAATAATAGTAAATAATTTTAGATAATACTATGTTAATAATTAGCTTAATTAGTTAATAGTATAAATTGATAGAATTTTATAAAAGTTTAATTTAGTAAAAGCTCTTACTTCTATTTTAGATATGCAGGTAAGAGTTTTTATGTTTATAGGGAGGAAATATATAATGAAAAAATTTATAAAGAAAATCAATTACTAGAAGTGAATAGCATACCCTCACAATTAATTTAAAGTATAAAAGCAACAATATATATACTGAATTACAATTATGGAGTTAATAGAGCTATAGAATCTGACTTAGGTGGATATGTAGTTATATAAGAAAATATTGTAGATATCGAAATATTGAAACAAGATAAGTTACAAGGTTTAGTATCAGAATATACTGATGTAATTGAATGTAGTGAAGAAGTTAATTGGACTTCTTTACTATTTTTACTTTCAAGTGATGTAGCATTAGTAGTAGTAACAACAGAAGAACTTTCTAAGTTCCTACTAGAATAAGATGAGGAGAGTAAATAACATGAGTAAGAAGAGTGAAGAAAAGATAATCAAGGAAACTAAATATTGCAAGATAATAAGCCAAGGAAAAGTTGGAGAGGGAGAGCACACATACTCAATAGAGAAAATCTACATCAAAGAACTAAAGAGAGATGAAGTTAGGTTCTGTGTCTACAAGGCAACTAGAAGAGATGATGAAACATACATTCCAAGAAGTCTTGATGTAACAGAACTAGAACTAATAGAGCTAATAAAAGAATCAATAAGTAGAAAAGTATTTTCAGAAGGATTCATTGAAATGTTAAAACAAGAAAGAAATAAAATCTAAAAGTCTTAATTGCTATAAGGATAGTGATTAAGACTTTTTCTATTGTAGGGAGGTAAAAGGGAATGAAGAGAGTTCTATGTGTAGGGGGAATAAGAAAAGGAAAAGTGACTATAAAAACTTGTAGTGATAAGAAGATAAAGAAATATGTTCAAGAAAAATAATAGATATGTAACTAGAGGTGTAAATGAGGAAGTAGATATAAGATTACAACTTATTATATGGTCTATGATTGATAAATTGAAGGATGAAGGAAAGGTTGAACTGGATTACTTACAAGTGTTCAAGTTAAGAAAAGAAGGCAATAAGGTTGTAATAAATCAAAGTCAAGAGGTTCCTGAATACTCATGCACATATGAAATGGAGCTAGAAGATATTCAGATAGATAATGAGGTTAAAGTTTATGTAATAGATAGTGGAGAATATTCTACAATGCTTTTTCCATCAGAGTACTAATTGAAGGAGGTTCAAGTAAATGATAAATAAGTTAAGTAAAGAGAAATATTTTAAATATGATAGCAAAGAACTTCTTGGAGTAATGAGGTTCGACTTCTATGATGGAAGACTATCCAACCAATGGAATCCTAGAGAGTTAATAATTGAAATGAATGATAGGAAGTTAATAGACCTAAAGAAGTTACAACAAGA
>NZ_JADPEL010000107.1 GCF_015667795.1 Clostridium sp. D53t1_180928_C8 | reverse complement strand
ATTGGTTTTATCATATATATCACACCTTTCTAATCAATTCATTATATCATTTAAAATATAATTTTCTATATAATTATGTTGTTTTCTCCTTAAATCATCATAAATTTTAAAATTGATAATATTCAATTATATAATTAATAAGTGATAGCTGAAATATTTTATACTTCTGCTATCACTTATCATTTAGAGTCTTTTATACTATTTAAAACTTAAGTATTATATAGATTAGTCTATTTATTTTTTTATTACAAATAAACATTAATGTTCCTATTGAATATACTCCAATATAGATGACTCTAGAAAAACAATGGGAGTAATTTAATACTACATCTAAAGATTAATCCTCAATTCCCTCATTATCATCATCCTCATCATCATCATTGTCATTATGATCATCATCATTATGTTCGTCATCATGTTCTTGTGAATCTTCTAGCCTATCTTCAAGTTCATCTTGAAGTTCGTCTAATGCATCTTCATTCAAGAATAAATTACTATTATTGCTTTTTAATAAGTCTAATAACTCTTGAGTACTTAAATTTTCAAAAGCTTCTTCAATTCCATCTTCATCAAGCTTTGCAATAGCTTCATATTTTCCTAAACTTATTCCTTGCTCTTCTGCCATCGCTAAACTTTGTTCATTCCCTTTAATAAACGCAACATTTGTATCATTAAAAGTAGTTTTAACTATATTTTGAACATTTTGTTCATATTCAATATTGTCGCTTCCTAAGAAAGAAAAACCAACTAAAATGGAGTTTCCATTACCTAAGTAATTATCTTTAGTTAAAATTTCTTTTAGTTTAATAGCGCCCTCTTCTACTGTTAATCCCCTTATAGTATTTATATCCAATACTTTTCCATCATCATTAAGTCCTTTAACATTAATTATTTTACCATTAGCATCTAAATTAAATTCAATACTAGGATTAACATCAAAAGTCAAAACTGCATAAGTATTATTTAAATTAGATGAAAATCTATTAAATAGAGGATTAATAAAAATAAGTATAAGCGCTGCAACAGCTCCTAAAGGTATTAACAAATTCTTTAATCCCTTATTTTTAGAGTCTACTCGTCCATTATAAATATCTTCATCTAAACAAAATATAGTTTCACCAATTTTCAAATCACCCTTTTTGTTAATACGAAGAATTTCTCCTCCATCTTTCATAACAATTATATATTTTTCTTTTATCTCCATAACAATCGCTTTAAACATATTTTCACCTCCTTATCCATAACTTTAAATTTCTAAAATTCTTATCTAATATAATTACTACTGATATAATAAATCTTTTACTTCTCTTTATTATTTTTTCTGTAACAGAAAATTTTAAGGATATTTGTTTTATTGGTAATCTTCTTTTCTCATACATAAAGCTTTTTAATAAAACTTCATCATTTACTTGTTCAGATATAAAAATTGCTCTCTTTCTTGTATCTTCATGTTTAGGTGATTCCTCTACTAAATCTTCAAAAGAAAATCCAAATTTATCTATTTCATCTTTTAGTTTATTTATTTCTACTGCAAGCTCATCATCACTTTCTACTGGAGTATGATAAACATTTTCTACATTAATTCCATTTTCACTTAGTTCTTCTATAGAATCTACCTTATTATGTTTATTTTCCTTAATAAGATAATTCTTAATTCTACTTGAAATAACAAGCTTCGCAAAAGCAGAAAAACTTCCTTTTTCTTCATCAAACTTATCAATAGCTTCTTTAAAAGCTATCAATGCTATACTAAACTCATCATCATTTTTAACTGAAACATACCTTCCAGTTATTGAGCTTACCGTTTTTATTATTAGTGGCATATACTCATTAATTAAACTATTTATATCTTTTTCTGAAATACTCTTTATGTTATCTTCTAAAAAACCTTCCATATAATATAAATCTCACCTCCTATCTTTAGGGTTTATTATATTGCAAATTATATTCCTTTATTTTTATTTTGCACTATTAAATACAATTGTTATTTTTGTTTTAGGTACTTTTTTATTTATAATTAATTTAATATTTTTTATAAGTATCTAAAAAACTTATTTATCAATTGTAAAGATTCCTTAGCTTCATAATAATTATTATCTTCAATAGTCATAGAGGGATTATTACAATATTTTTTATATTATAAAATATAGACTCAATATCCATAGTTCCATTATTTATTCTATCATTATTATGAAGATGTAAATGTGCAATTCGTATACCAAGCTTAGTAATCCACTCTTATATAGACTTATCTGAATAACAGTTTGCATGTCCAATATCTAAGCATATACTTAAACTTTCATTTTCAACTCAATCAACTAATTCTATTAAATGATCTATTTCCTTTTCATATACGTTTTCAATATGTATTTTTATATTATCATCCTTATCTAAAAAAATTCTTTTCAAAACTCAATACAATTATTTATATAGGTTTCTTTAAAGTAAATATTTTCATAATAGCAAGAATGAAAGATTATTCTATCTTTACTTAACCTTTTAGCTATATCATATATTTGGTTATATCTTTTTAAAGTAGTATTTTTAACTAAATTATCAAATCTTGCTAGATTTAAATCAAGAAAAGGCCCATGTAATGATAAATATCTATTATCTATACATGTACCCATTCTATTATAATAATGATTTAATCCATTATCTTTTTTATCTAAAACAAATCCAATTCCAAACTCTATAATTTCAAGTCCTACATCATTATCTTTAAATAATTGTAATACATAAATTTTACTCATCTTATTTATACTTAGAGAAAATGTCT
>NZ_JADPEL010000106.1 GCF_015667795.1 Clostridium sp. D53t1_180928_C8 | reverse complement strand
ATAGGTCAAGCTACAAAGGGCGCATGGTGAATGCCTTGGCATCAGGAGCCGATGAAGGACGTGATAAGCTGCGATAAGCTTCGGGTAGGCGCACATAGCCAGTGATCCGGAGATTTCCGAATGTGGGAACACACATGGGAAACCCCATGTATCGTATAGTGAATACATAGCTATACGAGGGTAAACCTAGGGAACTGAAACATCTAAGTACCTAGAGGAAGAGAAAGAAAAATCGATTTCCTTAGTAGCGGCGAGCGAAAGGGAAAGAGCCCAAACCAAAGATTTATCTTTGGGGTTGCGGACAGAGCATTAACGAGAAGTCGTAACTAACCGAACATAACTGGAAAGTTAGACCGTAGGAGGTAATAGTCCTGTAGGTGAAAGTTAAGATAATCAAGCTCTGATCCAGAGTACCACGAGACACGTGAAACCTTGTGGGAAGCAGGGAGGACCACCTCCCAAGGCTAAATACTACCTGATGACCGATAGTGAAGCAGTACCGTGAGGGAAAGGTGAAAAGAACCCCGGGAGGGGAGTGAAATAGAACCTGAAACCGTGTGCCTACAACCGGTCAAAGCCCCATATGAGGGTGATGACGTGCTTTTTGTAGAACGAGCCAACGAGTTACGGTATGTAGCAAGGTTAAGTACTTAAGGTACGGAGCCGAAGGGAAACCGAGTCTTAATAGGGCGACTAGTTGCATGCCGTAGACCCGAAACCGGGTGACCTATCCATGGCCAGGTTGAAGCGAGGGTAAAACTTCGTGGAGGACCGAACCACGTTGCTGTTGAAAAAGCATGGGATGAGCTGTGGATAGCGGAGAAATTCCAATCGAACTCGGAGATAGCTGGTTCTCCCCGAAATAGCTTTAGGGCTAGCGTCGGATATGTGTAGTGGAGGTAGAGCACTGAATGGGCTAGGGGGCATAGCGCTTACCGAACCTTATCAAACTCCGAATGCCACATACATTAAGTCCGGCAGTCAGACTACGAATGATAAGATCCGTGGTCAAAAGGGAAACAGCCCAGATCGTCAGCTAAGGTCCCAAAGTGTAAGTTAAGTGGAAAAGGATGTGGGATTTCTAAGACAACTAGGATGTTGGCTTAGAAGCAGCCACTCATTTAAAGAGTGCGTAATAGCTCACTAGTCGAGAGATCCTGCGCCGAAAATGTCCGGGGCTCAAACTTACCACCGAAGCTACGGGCTTGCATTAGCAAGCGGTAGGGGAGCGTCGTAATCGGGCTGAAGTCGTACCGTAAGGAGCGGTGGACTGATTACGAGTGAGAATGTTGGCATTAGTAGCGAGATGTAGGTGAGAATCCTACAGGCCGAATATCTAAGGTTTCCTCAGGAAGGCTCGTCCGCTGAGGGTTAGTCGGGACCTAAGCCGAGGCCGAAAGGCGTAGGCGATGGACAATCGGTTGATATTCCGATACCACTACCATCGTTATTATCGAGGGTGTGACGGAGAAGGATAGTGTGTGCTAGCGATTGGAAATGCTAGTCTAAGCGTTTAGGGAGTTACGGTAGGCAAATCCGCTGTAACAATTCTGAGGCGTGATGGGGAAGGCCATATAGGCCGAAGTACATGATTCCATGCTTCCAAGAAAAGCATCTAGAGAGAGAAGTAGTGCCCGTACCGCAAACCGACACAGGTAGATGAGGAGAGAATCCTAAGGCCGGCGGAAGAATTGCAGTTAAGGAACTAGGCAAATTGACCCCGTAAGTTCGCGAGAAGGGGTGCCTGCGAGAGCAGGCCGCAGAGAATAGGCCCAAGCAACTGTTTAGCAAAAACACAGGTCTCTGCTAAAGCGCAAGCTGATGTATAGGGGCTGACGCCTGCCCGGTGCTGGAAGGTTAAGGGGAACACTTAGCGCAAGCGAAGGTGTGAACTTAAGCCCCAGTAAACGGCGGCCGTAACTATAACGGTCCTAAGGTAGCGAAATTCCTTGTCAGGTAAGTTCTGACCCGCACGAATGGCGTAATGACTTGGGCACTGTCTCAACTGCAAATCCGGCGAAGTTGTAGTGCGAGTGAAGATGCTCGCTACCCGCGATTGGACGGAAAGACCCCGTAGAGCTTTACTGCAGCTTAGCATTGAATTCCGGTATTGTCTGTACAGGATAGGTGGGAGACTGGGAAACTAGGGCGTCAGCCTTAGTGGAGTCAACCTTGGGATACCACCCTGACAGTACTGGGGTTCTAACAGGACGCCATGAATCTGGTGACTGGACATTGTTAGGTGGGCAGTTTGACTGGGGCGGTCGCCTCCTAAAAAGTAACGGAGGCGCCCAAAGGTTCCCTCAGAACGGTCGGAAATCGTTCGTAGAGTGCAAAGGCAGAAGGGAGCCTGACTGCGAGACCTACAAGTCGAGCAGGGACGAAAGTCGGGCTTAGTGATCCGGTGGTACCTCGTGGGAGGGCCATCGCTCAACGGATAAAAGCTACCTCGGGGATAACAGGCTGATCTCCCCCAAGAGTCCACATCGACGGGGAGGTTTGGCACCTCGATGTCGGCTCGTCGCATCCTGGGGCTGTAGTAGGTCCCAAGGGTTGGGCTGTTCGCCCATTAAAGCGGCACGCGAGCTGGGTTCAGAACGTCGTGAGACAGTTCGGTCCCTATCCGTCGCGGGCGTAGGAAATTTGAGAGGAGCTGTCCTTAGTACGAGAGGACCGGGATGGACTGACCTCTGGTGCACCAGTTGTTCCGCCAGGAGCATGGCTGGGTAGCTAAGTCGGGAAGGGATAAACGCTGAAAGCATCTAAGCGTGAAGCCTCCCTCAAGATGAGATTTCCCATAGCATAAGCTAGTAAGACCCCTTGAAGAACACAAGGTTGATAGGTCAGAGGTGTAAGTGCGGTAACGTATGTAGCTGACTGATACTAATAGGTCGAGGGCTTGACCAAT
>NZ_JADPEL010000105.1 GCF_015667795.1 Clostridium sp. D53t1_180928_C8 | reverse complement strand
ATATCATCATATAAAATAAAAGTTAGCTTTTGCTAACCTTTATTACACTCTATTGAACCTTTATATTTCCAGATACAGTAGCTGTATTTTTTAATTTAAAAGTCTCTTTTAATTTTTCATCTTTAAAATAAATATTTCCTTGAAGCTTTGTATCATCTAATATTACCCCTTTAGCCTCAACATATATATCACCTTTAATCTTTCCCCCTTTTATAGTTGTATCATTGCTTTTTATAACTAACTTAGAAACACTTAAAGTATAATTATTAATAGTATTATTATCACTCTCTATATGAAATAAATTCAATTTACGTCCTACATGAGTAACTTTATTTCCCTCTGTTGTATCTGTTTTTGAAAAATCACCTTCAATTATAAGTTCATTGCTAGAATTAATGTCATTTTTAATAGTTATACTATAATCTTCTTTTAATGCTATAGCCAACTCATCTTCATTTGTAACTATTAAAGATTCCTGAAACTTATCAACTTCTTCTTTATTTTCTATTTCGCTTGTAGTTGAGTTATTATTTACTTTATTGTTTATATCAGTACAACCTATAAAAAAAGTTATTAATAATAAATATAGTAATGATAAAAAGTTTACTTTCATAAAATTTATCCTCCTAGCTAATACTACAGACAAAATTAATTCTATTATGCTCTTTTTTATTTTTCCTATATTCCCATTATTTATTCTAACTATATATATAAGCTTTATTAAAAAACAAAAACAGTAATTACAAAAGTAATTACTGTTTTACATATAACTAATATTAATTTCTATACCTTGCAGCTCTCAAACCACATTTATACCCAGCTCTATATGCTGCTTTTATAGCATCTCTTGCTCCATCCTCATATCCATCATTATACCCATCTTTTCTACCTCTTAAATAATATCTCTTGTATTCTCTATATAATTGTTTTTCTTCTAATGTACTGCTCTCATTACCTTCACTACTTGAAGGTTCCTCTGAGCTATATTTTTTATCAGGATCAGAGTAACTATAACTAAATTCACAATTATATTGTGAATTTGTGTCTTCTTCTGACTCGGAATAACCATAATTACAGTCATAATCACACTCTGAATCACAGTCTGGATCTGTATTGTTTTCAAAATCTGAATACTCATTTTCACTTTCATATTTAATTTCTATTATTGTCTCTTCTTCTGTTGTTTCAATCTCATCTGTTACTTCAATATTATCTACTGTTTCAATCTCATCTGTTACTTCAATATTTTCTACTATTTCAATATCATCTGTTACTTGTATATCTTCTGAAATATCTCCTTGAATATCTTCCTTAAAGCTTTCCTCTTGTTCTACAATAGGATATCCATCATTTTTATCTAAAATTTCAGCTGGTGAAAATTCATTCTCTTGATCACTCCATATATAATTTTCCTTTAGGACTTCTTCTTCCTCATCTATTTTTTGAAAATTTTCTGGACCTTCATTTTTAGTTAAGTCTTCTATATTATCATTTTCAAAAAATCTTCTGTCCATAATTATATCTCCTTTGAATATTTTTATAATTCATTATATGAATCTTAAAAATAATTGCTATTCTTTTAATGACAGATTTAACTTTTTCAAATATTTATGTTTATACTTTCCCCAATTACATTATATTAAACTTATCTTACGTAAAGCATAGTCCATAGCCCCTTGAAGATTACTACAATTTTTACCTCCGCCTTGTGCCATAAACTTACTTCCACCGCCTCTACCATCAATTAAAGTTATTGCATCTTTTAATAAATCATTCATAGATACACTCCTTATATTCTTAGATGATGAAAATATTAAATTTGCTTTATCTTCAAATTTCACCGCAAATAATACAATCATATTATCATTTAATGATATTTTTTCTGCAATCTTAGAAATGTATTTTAAATCTCCTCCATTATATATCTTTGATACTACATGTATATCACCAATAGATTTTGCCTCTTTTATCATATCTTTAATTTGATATTCTCCAATTTCTACTTTAATCTCTCTATTCTCACTTAAAGCGCTTTTTAATTCACTTGAAAGATTATTAATTGCATTTATTGCATCATCCTCACCACAATTTAAAAATCTACAAATTTTATTTCTAAACTCATCTTTATTAAAATAATCATTTATAGCTCTTTTTCCTGCTAAATATTCTATTCTGGTAGCACCCTTATGTTTTTCCCATTTTTTAATTTTTATAGCTTGAATATCTAATGTTCTACTAGGATGTACTCCACAACATGCATTAATATCTAAATCCCCTATTTTTACTATTCTTATTTGTTCATCTGTATTAGGTAAATCTCTTCTTAAATTTAGTTTTTTCAATTCTTTTTTAGATGGTGTTAAAAATTCAACTTTTATATTTTCTTGTATTATTTCATTTGCCATTTTTTCTGCTTTTCTAATAGTTTCTTCATCTAAGTATCCCTGAATGTCTACTGTACTGATATCCTTTCCTACATGTACACTGACTGTATTAGCATTGAATAAGGTAAAAAAGCATCCTGAAAGTACATGCTGTCCTAAATGCTGCTGCATCCCATCTAATCTTCTATCCCAATCTATTTTACAATTTACTCTATGTATTTTTATTGGCCTTTTTTCTGTAACATGATATATTTGCCCATTTTCTTCAATAACATCAATTACTCTATGATTATCTATATATCCTAAATCTCCATGTTGTCCTCCTCCCCCTGGGAAGAATGCTGTTTTATCTAAACCTACATAATATAAATTATTTTTTTCTATTACCTCTGTTACTTCGGCTATAAATTCTTTCAAATATTGATCTTCATAATATAACTTTTCCATTACCTTACCTCCACCTAATCCTTAATTATTATTTTATAAATTTTATATTACTTTCTCTTATAATTCAACTTATTTTATATAATACCCTTTTCTTCTATTTTATTCCATTTATTTATGTTATAATATATTTAAATTTATTTTTATATTATTTAAATT
>NZ_JADPEL010000104.1 GCF_015667795.1 Clostridium sp. D53t1_180928_C8 | reverse complement strand
GACGTGCGAGTAGCACGGCCAGTAACAGAGCCTTATAGGCGTAGAGCAAACCACCCGTTTTACGGGTGGTCCTGATTCTTTTCAAAATAATTAAATATTTTTGGCTCATTTAGTAAAAAATAAATTATCAGAAAATTTTTTAGACAAACGTTTACAAAAAACTAACTATATTGTTTAGTAATAATAATTATAGTATAATAAACATGGTTCAATTAAAGATACTAATGACGAGTGAGATTCAATAAGATTTGAGTACATAATGAAACTCACAAAGTTATAATTTTTTTTGAAACTAAAAAAGTATATATATATTTGGAGGGAATTATGGCGAAGAAACCTGTAATGTTAATGATATTAGATGGATTTGGAATAGCTCCAGAGAGCGATGGAAATGCAGTTGCTGCTGCAAAAAAACCAAATTATGATAGATTAGTTGCAAACTATCCTCACTCAGAATTACAAGCAAGTGGTATGTTTGTTGGATTACCAGATGGTCAAATGGGTAACTCAGAAGTTGGACATTTAAACATCGGTGCAGGAAGAATTATATATCAAGAATTAACAAGAATAACTAAAGAAATAAACGAAGGTGGATTCTTCAAGAACGAAGCTTTATTAAAAGCTATGGAAAATGCAAAGAAAGATAATACTTCATTACATTTAATGGGATTATTATCTAACGGTGGAGTTCACTCTCATATAGATCACTTAAAAGGATTATTAAAATTAGCTAAAGAACAAGAAGTTAAGAACGTATATGTTCACTGCTTCATGGATGGTAGAGACGTTGCTCCAGGTTCAGGAAAAAACTTCGTAGTTGAATTAGAAAACTACATGGCTGAAATCGGAGTAGGTAAAATTGCTACTATTTCAGGAAGATACTATGCAATGGATAGAGATAACAGATGGGAAAGAGTACAATTAGCTTATGATGCAATGGTACTTGGAAAAGGTGAAACTGCTACATCTGCTGTTGAATGTATGGAAAAATCTTATGCTGATAACAAATCAGATGAGTTCGTATTACCATGCGTTATAGAAACTAACGGAGCTCCAACTGGAACAATAAAGAATGGAGATTCAGTAGTGTTCTTCAACTTCAGACCAGATAGAGCTAGAGAAATAACTAGAGCTATCAATGATAGAGAATTCACAGGATTTGAAAGAGAAACTTTAGATTTAACATTTGTAACAATGACTCAATACGATAAGACTTTAGAAGGTGTTGAAGTTGCTTACAGACCAGAAGCTATAACTAACACTTTAGGTGAATATGTTGCTTCTAAGGGATTAAATCAATTAAGAATAGCAGAAACAGAAAAATACGCTCACGTTACATTCTTCTTCAATGGTGGTGTTGAAAAAGAAAACGAAGGTGAAGATAGAGCTCTTATTGCATCTCCAAAGGTTGCAACTTATGACTTAAAACCAGAAATGAGCGCACCAGAATTAACAGATGAATTAATCAATAGATTAGATTCAGGAAAATATGACATGGTTATATTAAACTATGCTAATCCAGATATGGTTGGACATACAGGAGTAATGGAAGCTGCTAAAGCTGCTGTTGAAGCTGTAGATACATGCTTAGGAAGAGTTGTAGATAAAGTTTTAGAATTAGATGGAACAGTATTCATAACTGCTGACCACGGAAATGCTGAAACTATGATTGATTTCACAACAGGAAATCCATTCACAGCACATACAACTGATCCAGTTCCATTTGTATGGGTAGCTAACAATACAGAAGGTAAATCTTTAAAAGATGGTAAGCTTGCTGATATAGCACCAACAATGTTAACAGTAATGGGATTAGATGTTCCAGCTGAAATGACAGGTGAATCATTAATTAAATAGTTTATATATTAGAGAGGCAGAGGCCTCTCTTTTTTTATTTAAGATACAAAGCAAGAAGTTTGAAAATCAAAAGATTTGACAATAATGTAATTTGTATATATAATCTCATTAAGATAAAAACACAACTATTTATAGAGTTAGTGGAGGATGAAGATTATGGGAATAAAAATAATAACAGATTCGTCGTGTGATTTAGCAAGAGAATATATAGATAACAATAATATAGGATTACTTTCATTAGTATTAAACTTAAATGGAAAAGTAATAAAAGATGATTTAGGTAAAACATTAAGTTATAAAGATTTTTATGAACAAATGAGAGAAGGGGCTACGCCTACAACATCTCAAGTTAATGCTCATGAATTTGAAGAAGAATTTGTGAATTCTATAAAAAATGGAGATTCTATAATTTGTATAACAATATCTTCAGAATTAAGTGGCACTTTTAATAGTGCTAATATAGCAAAAAATAATATATTAGAAGAATATCCTGATGCAAAGATTTTTTTAGTGGATTCACTTAGTGTTGCTAGCGGACAAGGATTATTAGTAGTTAAAGCTTGTGAAATGAGAGATAAAGGATTAGGTGTAGAAGAAATAACTACTTGGCTAGAGGAAAATAAAAAGAAGGTTGTACATTCTTTTGTCGTAGATAGTTTGAGTCACTTAAAAAGGGGCGGACGTATTTCAGGTGCAACAGCGGCTATTGGAGGTCTTTTAAATATTAAACCATCATTATATATAGATGAGCAAGGAAAAGTAGCTCAAGGTGAAAAAATTAAGGGAAAAAAGAAAGTTTTAAGATTCCTAGTTAATGAGGTAAAAGAAAAAGCTGTAAATAGTGAGAATGAAACTTTATATATATGTCATGGAGATTGTTTAGAAGATGCAGAAGCTTTAAGAAATATGATATTAGAAGAAGTTAAGTTTAAAAATATAGTTATTAACTATGTTGGAAATGTTATAGGAGCTCACGCAGGCCCAGGAGTTTTAGCAGTATTATTTTTAGGTGAAAATAGATAAGTATAAAGTGGACTATATTAAAATATATATTGAGCAAGTTAATTAACTTGTGAAATAGTAATTTTAATATAGTCCTATTTTTTATTATTTAATAATTTTAGTATGGTATATAT
>NZ_JADPEL010000103.1 GCF_015667795.1 Clostridium sp. D53t1_180928_C8 | reverse complement strand
ATTTTACTAAGGGCAATATTAGCCTTTGTAATTCATTGGGAAATAAAGGCTGAAGGGCACGTAAAAAAAGCTTAATACAGGATCATTCATAATAAGTTCCTCAGGCATAGAAATTTTTTCAAATAATTCAATTCCTTTATTGAAATCACCTATTTTAGTATTAATATGAGCATCAGATGTTAAAATTACTTTTGTACCGTATTCTTTACAAAGAATGGCAATTTTTTCGCAATTAACATCACTTCCAGCTCTAGATGAGCCTGATAAAGAGCTGTTATTTATTTCAATCATTATATTTTTTTCTTTTGCCTTTTTAACAATTGCATCATAATCAAGTTCATAGTTAGGATTTCCAAGATGGCCTAATATTTCAACTTTGTCATATTTATCCATAACATTTAAAATTGCTATAGTATTTTCTTTTTTTGTTTTAGGTTTAAAAACTGGTTCGTGGAATGAAGCAATCATGTAGTCTAAATTTTTCATGCCATCTTCAGGCAAATCAATATTTCCATCTATATCTAAAATATTTCCTTCACAACCTCTAAATATAATGACATTATTAATAACTCTAGGAAGAACTTTTAAGTTTCCAAAATACCAATAGTGAGGTGCTCCAGGCATTGAAGGTGCATGTTCAGATGTACCTAAGATTTTAATTCCCTTCTTAGCACAGTAATCTATATTTTCCATAAGAGTTGTATATGCATGTCCGCTTACTATTGTATGTGTATGCAAATCAGATAAGTAATTCATAAAAATCTCCTTTTGATATGTTATTTAAGAGCAATAAATCAATATTTAAATATTGTTTAGTACTTATTTATTAGTATATTTATTTTTTTGATAAACTTCAACTAAATAAATGTTAATATATTTAAATAAATGATTAAATTCTGATTAATATGAGATGCTAATAGTAAAGAATAAAATATATATTTTAGCAATTTAGCGTAATAAAGCGAAATTGTAATATAATAAAATATTAAGAAAAATCATATATAATAGATAAATTGAAAGAATGTTTTATGACAGAAATTTAATAAAATAAAAAAATAATTATAAAAGTGCAAAAAACATCTGATGGAAAGTAAAAAAAGAATCTAGTATAATGTTATATGTTGTAAAATTCGACAAATATATTTTGAAATTTAATAAAATTTTATACTAAGGAGGAAATTTTTATGAGTAAAAATAAAAAAGGTAAATTAACTTTAGTAGCACTAATACTTATGATTTTTACATCAGTATTTGGATTTACTAATATTCCAAGAGCCTTTTTCCTTATGGGATATTCAGCTATTCCATGGTATATATTTGGAGCTATATGTTTCTTTATACCATATGCATTTATGATGGCTGAATTTGGTTCAGCATTTAAGGAAGAAAAGGGCGGAATTTATTCTTGGATGCAACATTCAGTAGGAAGAAAGTTTGCATTTATAGGAACATTTATGTGGTTTGCTTCATATATAGTTTGGATGGTAAGTGTGTCATCTTCTATATGGGTTCCACTTTCTAATTTAATTTTTGGAGCAGATAAAACTGGAACTTGGTCATTATTTGGATTAAGAGCTTCACAAACTTTAGGTGTTTTAGGTGTGATTTTTGTTATATTAATTACTTTCTTATCATCAAAAGGTATGAATAGTATATCTAAAGTTGCATCTGTAGGTGGAATATTTGTAACAAGTGCAAATGTAATATTAATAGTAGGTGCTTTAATAGTATTTTTTGCTAATGGATTTAAAGCTGCACAACCAATAAACTTAGCACAGTTTACTAATTCTCCAAATCCTGCTTATGGATCAATTTTAGCTGTATTAGGATTTTTAGTTTTTGCTATTTTTGCTTACGGTGGTTTAGAAGCTGTAGGTGGTCTTGTTGATCAAACTGAAAATGCGAATACTACATTCCCAAGAGGAATTAAGATTTCTGCAATTGTTATTGGTGTTGGATATTCTTTAGCTATTTTAATGGTTGGTTTATTTACTAACTGGCAAGCTGTATTATCTTCACCAGATGTAAGTATGGCAAATGTAGCTTATATAGTTATTAGGAATTTAGGGGTTCAATTAGGGGATGTTTTTGGACTTTCTGCAGCAGGTGCTGAAATAATGGGAGTTTGGTTTGCAAGATATATTGGATTAGCAATGTTCTTAGCATTACTTGGAGCATTCTTTACATTAATATACTCTCCATTAAAGCAATTAATAGAAGGTACACCAAAGGAAATATGGCCAGAAAAATGGACTAAAATAAATGATAATGGTATGCCAGTTAATGCAATGTGGATTCAATGTATTGCTGTTGTTACTATAATAATAGTAGCTGTTTTAACAGGTGGAAAATCATCTAAGCTTTTAGATTACTTAATATTAATGGGTAATGTTGCTATGACTATTCCAACAATGTTCTTAGCTATAGCATTTATATACTTCAAGAAAAATGATAGTATAAATAAGCCTTTCATATTCTTTAAAAGTAAGAAGGTTGCAACTATATGGGCAATAATCGTTACAGCTACTGTTGGTTTTGCTAATATATTTACTATTTTACAACCAGCAATTGAAAGTAAAGATTATATTTCTACAGGATTCCAATTAGCAGGTCCAATAGTATTTGGATTAATAGCATTTTTCTTAATTACTAGATATGAAAAGAAATATGGAAATAATGATATAGATTCGCAAGATAAAATTGCATAATTGTTTATAAAAAAGATCAACCTTAAATTTAAGGTTGATCTTTAAATTTATGTAATAATTATAGGCCTGTAACTTCAACATCTTCTAATAGGTGCTTGTACTTTAAAAACTCTGCATATAAACTATCAATACGTTTTTCTAGAAGTTCCCTTTCAGAAATTTGAGCTACTTTTCTTAATTCAGATGTAAGCTTTTGAATTTCCTCATCAATTGACCACATTTCTTTCATAATCTCATAAGCATTATTTTTCATAAAATCACATCCTTTTATAAATAATATATAAATTTAATATTAATTTATATATTAATATTATAACATAAGCTAAATATAAATACAA
>NZ_JADPEL010000102.1 GCF_015667795.1 Clostridium sp. D53t1_180928_C8 | reverse complement strand
ATTTTAATTATAGGAGGATTTCAAATTGGGATATAAATTAACATTAGAAGATACAAATATTTTATTTAATGAATTACAAAAAGAGTATAAAATTTATGCTCCTAAAAGGTTTGAAAAAGCAGGAAGATATTCTGATACTGATATAATACGATATGATGAAGTAACAAAAGTGCAAGATATAGTATATAAAGAAAAATCTAGCTATCCACCTAAAGAAGTACTTACTCCAATATCTAAAACATTATATTATTATACAGGCAATAAGATAATAGATGCTTCCCCCGAGGATAATAAAAAGATACTAATATTTTTAAGACCTTGTGATATTAATGCTCAAAAAAGACAAGATACAATATTTTTAGAAAATGGTGGTTATGAAGATATTTATTATAAAAGAATTAGAGAAAAAGTAAAATTTGCATGTATTGAATGTGTTGATGGTTTTGATACTTGTTTTTGTGTAGATATGGATAGTAACAAGACTAACGATTATAGTTTAGGTGTTAGATTTATGGATAATCAATTATTATTTGATGTAAAAGATAAAGATTTTAATGATTATTTTAATGGATGTGATAAAGAAGAATTTAAACTAGAATTTATAATGAAAAATAATACGCATGTAAAACTTCCTATAATAAAAAATAAGGAAGTTTTAAATAAATTAAAAGCTCATAAAATTTGGGAAGAATATAATCATAGATGTATTGAATGTGGTAGTTGCACAATTGCATGTCCAACTTGTACCTGTTATACAAGTATAGATATTGTTTATGATGGTCATGGAGCTATTGGTGAAAGAAAACGTGTTGAAGCATCTTGTCATATTCCTGGTTTTGATACAATGGCTGGTGGGCATGCCTTTAGAACTACTGCTGGAGAAAAAATGAGATATAAAACTCTTCATAAAATATATGATTATAAAAAACGTTTTGGTGATACACATATGTGTGTAGGTTGTGGAAGATGTACCGATAGATGTCCAACTTTAATTTCTTTTTCTGCTACAATAAATAAAACTGCAAAAGCTGTAGATGAGATAACAAAGGAGATATAATAATGAATAATAATATTTTAAGTAGTATACCTTGTAAATTAATAGAAATAATTAAGGAAACATCCCATGAGTATACTTTTAGAGTTGCTTGTGATATAAAACCAAGTCATGGGCAGTTTTTTCAGTTGAATATCCCTAAATTTGGAGAGGCCCCAATATCGGTTAGCTCTTTTGGAGATAATTATTTAGATTTTACTATAAGAGAAGTAGGAAAGGTTACTGATGAAATATTTAACCTAAGGCCAGGAGATAATATTTGGCTTAGAGGACCATATGGAGTAGGATGGCCAGTAGAAAAACTAAAGGATAAAAATTTAATTATTGTTGCAGGTGGAACTGGTGTTGCTCCTGTTAAAAGCCTAATTGAAAAAATATATAATGATAAAAAGTATGTAAAAAGTTTAAATTTAGTAATAGGCTTTAGAGATAGTAATGGGATCTTATTTAAAAGTGATTTAAAACGTTGGAAAGAATCCTTTAATACTATTTATACCTTAGATAATGAAAATAAGGAAGGTTGGAATTCAGGATTAGTTACAACTTATTTAAATAAATTACCTTTAAAAGATTTTGATAGTAATTATGAAATAATTATAGTTGGCCCTCCAATTATGATGCACTTCACAGCACTAGAATTTTTGAAACTTGGTGTTCCTGAAGATAAAATGTGGGTTTCATTTGAAAGAAAAATGTCATGTGCAGTTGGGAAATGTGGTCATTGTAGAATAGATGAAACTTACGTTTGCTTAGAGGGACCAGTATTTAATTATACAAAAGCCAAAAATTTAATAGATTAGGAGAAATATTTATGAATTATGATATAGATGTAAAAAAAGTAAGATTAAATTGTTTTCGTCAATCAAAAGTTAGAGGTGAATTTATGCTACAAATGCGTGTTCCTGGTGGAGTTGTTAAAGCAAAATATTTAAATAATGTTCAGGAAATAGCTACTAAATGGGGAGATGGAACTTTTCATTTTGGTACTAGGCAAACCTTTGATATTCCTGGAATAAAGTATGAGAATATACCTGATGTAAATGCTTATATAAAAGATTATATTAAAGAAGTTGAGGTTGATGAGTGTAATTGTAATATGGATGTAACACCTAATGGTTATCCAACAATAGGTTCAAGAAATACTATGGCTTGCATTGGTAATGTTCATTGTGTAAAGGCAAATATAAATACAAAAACATTAGCAAATAAAGTTGAAAAAATAGTATTTCCTTCACATTACCATATTAAAATTGGTATAGCCGGTTGTCCAAATGATTGCGTTAAAGCACATGCTCAAGATTTTGGTATAATAGGTGAAGCAAGAATGATATATAACTCTGAAAGATGTATAGGGTGTGGGGCTTGTGTAAGAGCTTGTGCTCATCATTCAACTAGAGTTTTAAGTTTAAATTCGAAGGGTTTAATAGATAAAGATGATTGTTGTTGTGTAGGATGTGGAGAGTGTGTATTGGCCTGTCCAACTAGCGCATGGACTAGAAGGCCTGAAAGATTTTATAGAATTACTATAGGTGGAAGAACAGGTAAGCAAACTCCTAGAATGGGTAAAACATTTATTAATTATGCTAGTGAAGATGTTGTCTTAGGTGTTTTTAAAAACTGGCATGGATTCTCTGCATGGGTTTTAGATAATAAGCCAGAATATCTTCATGGTGGTCATTTAATTGATAGGGCTGGGTATCATAGATTTAAAGATATAATATTAAAAGGAGTTAATTTAAATCCCGAAGCACTTGTTGCAGATAATATTTATTGGGATGAAATAGAGTATAGATCAAGCTTTAATGTTAAACCAATAAATCTTCATGAAATAATTGACTCTTCAAGACCAATAAATTAAAAATAAAAGAAAGCTTTTATTAAAGCTTTCTTTTATATTATATTTGTAGTATCTATTAACTTGCATACTTATTGTTAAAGTAGTTAAAGCATTAGTTTAATAAAATAGTTATTATAAATTCAATAGAATGAAGTTATATACTATTATTTTAAATTTTAAGAAATTATTATTTTACTTTAT
>NZ_JADPEL010000101.1 GCF_015667795.1 Clostridium sp. D53t1_180928_C8 | reverse complement strand
TACATTATATTATCCATATCTATCTTAGAAAATAATAATATGTCCAAAATTTTTAGCATATTATTATTAACTATACTAATACTAACTACCTTAAGATTAAATATAAATAAAGTACAAAACAAAATAGATAAAAAAATATTTACATTCATAAATATAATCCTAATTTTTATTGTATTGCTATGGAGTTATGTAATAAATAGCATAGATACTATTGTTGAAGTAGTTGCAAGTAGTTATATATCAAATTTAGAGCCTACTAACTATAATTCTAATTTTAATATAGTTAATTATAATAATATTAAAATATTATACCAAGATAATATATCAGCAATAATTCCATTATTAAATGAGTTAATAGATTCCTCAAAATATAAATGTGAAAAGATATTTAGTAATGTAAATGCCTCTTTTACTATAAAATTAGATTATAATGAAGATGTATTTTTATCTAGGTTTGGGGAAGAGTTAGATAATATTTCATCATATTATATAGATAGTACTAAAACTATATATATTTACTTAAATAATTATTCTGATATTTTAAATGATAAAAATAATTTTAGTAACATGTTGACTCATGAAATATCTCATTACTATTTTTCAGAGTTTTTAAAAGAAAATGATATATTAGCTAAGAATGTTCCAGTATGGATAAACGAAGGTGTCGCTGATTATATTTCAAAGCGTTTATATAATTTAGATTATAGTTGTAGTGAATTTATTGAATTTAATAAACTTTCAGATTCAAGTGATTGGCTTAAAATAAAGTCAGGCAAACAATATATTCAAAGTTATCATTCAATAAATACACTTGTAAATATGATTAATGAGAGTGTAATTACAAATTTGTTACTTGAATTGAAAGAGCATAATATAAATGAAGCCTTTAAAAAAGCTACCAATCTAGATTTTAATAAATTTGAAAATATAATAAAAAAATTTAATATTAGTTCTGAAAAAATAGCAAACTAAAAGTTGGTATTAAAACTAAATAAAATAGCAACGAAAAGTAATTGTTAATATTAGATAAAGTTTAATAAGTTATAAAATATAAAATATTGAAGTTATTAACAATTTATAGTACTATATATACGCAAATATAATATTTAATAATTTTATATGGAGGTAAATCTGTGATAAGTTTAATGATTATTTGTGCATTAGTATTATTAATATGTATAACTTCAACAAAAATATTATATAGGTTTGGCGTTCCGATTCTTCTTATTTTTATAGTACTTGGTATGTTGTTTGGTTCTGATGGTATAGTTGGTATATACTTTGATAATTTTGAACTAGCTAGCAATATTTGCTCTATAGCTCTTATTTTTATAATGTTCTACGGAGGGTTTGGTACTAATTGGAATATGGCCAAGCCTGTTGCAATTCAATCTATACTTATGTCTTCATTTGGTGTTTTTATTACAGCTGGGCTAACAGGTTTATTTTGCTTTTCTATTTTTAATACAACATTATTAGAGGGGCTACTTATAGGTTCAGTAATTGCATCTACAGATGCAGCTGCTGTATTTGCAATCTTACGTTCTCAAAAGTTAAATTTAAAAAGTTCAATAGCATCAATATTAGAAATTGAGAGTGGTAGTAATGATCCATTTGCATATATGCTTACCCTAATAATATTAGGATTAATGTCTAATGTGGGATATGAGAATATCATTCCAATGTTATTAAGTCAAATTATAGTTGCTATTGTAACTTCATGTATACTAGCAAAATTATCTATATATTTATTAAGACATGCTAAATTTGAAATAGAGGGTTTTTATCCTATATTCATTACAGCAATAGCAGTACTAGCTTATTCATTAAGTGAATATTTAGGTGGAAATGGATACTTGAGTGTTTATATATCAGGTATTATTATAGGAAATAATAAAATACCTCATAAAAAAAGCATTTTCCAATTTTTTGATGGAATATCATGGCTAATGCAAATTTTATTGTTCTTCTTACTTGGGTTATTAGCTTTTCCATCAAAAATACCATCTGTTATAATTAAGGGAATATCTATTTCAATATTTATGATTTTCATAGCAAGACCAATTGCAACATTTAGTATTTTGAGTTGGTTTAAAGTACCTATTAAGCAACAACTTTTTATTTCATGGGTTGGTATTAGAGGTGCTGCATCAATAGTATTTGCAATCTTTGCTGTAACATATGGAGTTCCCATAAATTATGATATTTTTCATATAATATTCTTTATGGCTCTATTTTCAGTAGCTGTACAAGGCACCCTTATCCCTACTATAGCAAGAAAACTTGACCTAATAGATGATGACGATTCAGTTTTTAAAACATTTAATGACTATAAAGAAGATAAGAGTACAAAGTTATTTGAACTTACAATTAACGAAAATAACCAACTTGCTAATAAAAGTATAATGGATGCAAATATTCCTGAAGATATACTTGTTGTTATGATAAAGCGTAATGGAGATGTATTTGTTCCAAATGGTTCTACAATAATTTTGCCAGGAGATACTCTAGTTTTATCTGGAAACAACCTAATATATTTTACTGATTATAAAGAAGGAAAAAGCACAAATATAATGGAAGTTTCAATTAGTAGTGATAGTATTATAGCAAATAAATCTATACGTGATTCTAATATAAATGATGATATTCTTATAGTTATGATAAAACGTAAAGATAAGGTAATAATACCAAATGGAAATACAGTAATATTGCCTAATGATATATTAGTTATTACAGCTAATGATTTTAAAGAGGTTGAAAAGCTGATAATGATATAATTTAATTTAAAATATCATTTTAAGAGTAAGAACTATTTCTTACTCTTTTTTAGCAGTAATTCAACGAGAAAGGAATTCCAACTTATTGCTTGGAGTACAATAATGAGGGGGAAGTTATTTTGTAATGAATTAATGCTATCTTTATCAGATAAATACAATAAATCTATATCTCAAATAATATTAAAATGTCATATACAAAGAGGGGTAGTTCCTATACCAAAATCATCTAATGAAGATAGAATAAAAGAAAAATTTAATATATTTGATTTTGAGCTTTCTGACTCCGATATGACTATAATAAACTCATTAAATGAGGAGGATAATTTTTCGGTATTAGGTGTTCCATAAAATACTACATATCTTGATTTATAATAATAGTATTAAATTTCCTAAAAAGAACAT
>NZ_JADPEL010000100.1 GCF_015667795.1 Clostridium sp. D53t1_180928_C8 | reverse complement strand
GTATCCTCTTAATATTTAAGGTATATTATTATTATATTAATTACTTTAATTCTTGTTCTTTATAATAAAAGATACTTATTATTTTCTTATCATATCTCTAGAAATCTCTTTAATTGAATAAGCACCACACATGGCCATAGTATCTTCTAGTTCAGAAGCCAATTTATGAATGTATGTTTTGATCCCTTCTTCTTCACCACCATAAAGTGCAGTAACGAATGTTCTACAAATAAGTACTCCATCTGCACCTAATGCTAATGCTTTAAATACATCAACCCCTGAACGTAGCCCACCATCAACAAATACTTTCATTGAATCTCCTACAGCATCAACAATATCAGATAATACTTCTGCAGTTGAAGGACATTGATCTAAAACTCTACCACCATGATTAGAGACAACAATTGCTGTTGCACCTGCTTCCTTAGCTTTTAGAGCTCCTTTTACAGTCATAATTCCTTTTACTATAAATGGTAAGTTAGATACTTCAATTATTTCTCTAAGTTCAGATACTGATTTAGATCCAGCTGGAGGATTCATATTTTTTAAAAATGGAAGCCCAGCAGCATCAATATCCATTGCTATTGCTATAGCACCAGAATTTTTAACCAAATTTAATTTTTCTTTTATAGTATCTATGTTCCAAGGCTTAACTGTAGGAATAGCTAATCCTGATACTTTTTTTATAGCTTTTGTAGCTGACTTCATAACTTCAGGATTAGTACCATCTCCAGTAAATGCCAATATTCCTTCATTAGCACATGATGAAACTAAAATGTTATTATACGAAACATCATCATATTTATTACCATAATGTAAATTAACTGCACCTACAGGTCCGGCAAAAAAGGGATATTTAAATTTATGCCCAAACAGTTCAATACTTGTATCAATAGGCTTATTTTCAGTTAAGGTATCCATATTAACTCGTATTTCTTTCCATTTATCATAATTACGTATGGCAGTATCTCCAATTCCTTTTGCTCCAGGACCAGGAATTTGATTTTTACATGCTTTTCCATTACATTCTATACAAGCTTTGCAATATTCACCAATGCATTGTTTTGCATTATTTAACACCTCATTATAATTCATTTAGTTCAATCCTTTCATAATAAAATTAATTTAATGCCTTTAAAAACTCTAATACAGATTTTTTATCACCTTTATAAATAATATTTCTTGTATCTTTTGATATAGAATGTTTATAGAGTGGATCATAGTAGTTAACTAAAAATAATTCTATCCATCTGATATGTTGATAAAAATCATTAGTTGAGCATTGAATATTAAAAGCTATTTTTAATTCTTCTAATACAACTTTAAAGCGATCACCACCAAGTCTTTCTTTTAACTTCATCATACTACCTTCTATATTTTCATACCATTTTTTCATACCTAAATCTACATTGTCATAAAATTTTATATATTCAGTTTGGGCTTTAATAACATAATCATTTAATATATTTTCAATTCTCTCTTCCAATGTCGAATCTAGAAATACTACATTTCCTTGATGTATAAATTTATAGAATTCCGTAGGTATAAAACTTTTGCCTATATTTTTACTTTCATCTTCTACAATTATATGATTATATCTTTTATTTGAATGCTTAATAACTTCATAAGCTAGATTATTTTCAAAATTTATTTGTGTTGGTTGGGGTGTTAAAAATCCGCCAAATGCAGACCCCCTATGATTAGCAATTCCCTCAAGATCTATTGATGTATCAATCTCCCTTAATACTTCTGTTTTCCCTGATCCTGTATAACCAGTTAATACTATTGGTTTTGCTGAGATATTACTAGGATTTAATGAATTTATCAAATAATTCCTGAAATTTTTATAGCCACCATCTAATTTAGTAACACTTATTCCTAATTCATTTTCTATCCATCCTTGAGCTATTGTTGAACGAGAACCTCCTCTAAAGCAATAAATAATTGCTGTAGGATTATTTATTAGATATTCTCTCCATTTAGCTAATTTTTTTCGTTTATTCTCTCCAGAAACAATACTATAGCCAAGCTTTGTAGCTTCTATATTACCTTTTTCTTTATAGCATACTCCTATAATATGCCTTTCATCATTTGTTAAAATAGGTATATTAGTTGAATTAATAAAAGCACCCTTTTCAAACTCTATAGCTGCACGAACATCTAAAAGTGGTAACTCATTTATAATTATGTTCTTATAATCATTTGTTATTTTAAAATCTTTCATCTCTACTCCCTCTATAATTAGTAAAATTAATACAATTATATCATATTTAAACTACGAGTATTTAATAAAAAAGTAATTTTAGGTTTATTTATAAAAAATCTTAAGTTAATAACAAAAATTATAACCTAAGATTTTAATATAAAATAAATATTTAATTTAAATAAATTAGAATTGTATTATATATAGTTAGTTCATTAGTTCTAGGAAGTAAACTATAAGTACAATCTTCTTCAAAAACATTAATATTGATTTTTTTTATATATTTAATTCCAGGAGGTACATCTAATATATTAGAAAAATAATCAAATCGATTTTCTCTCTGAAATTTATAGCCATAACAAGAATTATACTTATAATAATTTATAAGGTAATACATTTTCCATATAATTAAAATTTTTAAGCCCATATGTGTGTTTATTATTTTATAATTTAAAATTTTAATTTTTGTATCTATCTCGCAAATTTTAACTTTTTTAAAATTCTCAGAATTTAGAGTAGTTTTGCTTGATGTAGATATTTGAGAAAAAATATTACAATTTACTAATGTTACGACCTTATTAGTTATTAAATGCATTTGCACTGGTTTTTCTTCGATATTATACAAATAATCATAACTAACATTCCCAACGTTGATTACTTTAGTTACCTCTTCATTATAACATTTTAAAATAGCTACTCTAAATGTAATAGTTACCTTTTTTTTACTATATAAATTTCCTATATACAGATTTTCAGGATTAGCACCATATTGAGTTATATTATTAATTTTAACTGAATTATCAATAAATAAGGTGTTTGAAGGGAGCTTATCAAAAACTCGTATATTCTTAACGGTATTATCACAAAGATTATAAATAGTAATAGTATAAGTTAATATATCCCATAAAGAAGAAATAACTTTATCAACACTTTTTTCTATAAATAATTTATAATCAATAATTATAGTTATAACTCTATTGCTACAGACGGTATCACATATTTCTGCATGATCCTTTGACTTTTTATAACAATAGTTTACTCTTCCTTGATTAACAACTATCATATAATCATCCTTACATTAATTATTTAGCAGTTTATGTGAACTTTCTTTAATATATTCTAAAAAAATAGTTATACTTATAAATAGAAAATTACACTCTATATTTTCTATAGTAATATCTTCTATAGA